>NZ_JBWKPN010000013.1:138884-247140 GCF_059418265.1 Variovorax sp. GW821-FHT09B05 | reverse complement strand
CCCTTGCAAGGCATCAGCCTTGCTGCGCGCGGGCGCCTTGCATCCAGCCCCTTTGCGGGGCAACGCGACCCCTTGCATAGTGTCAACAGGCCCCAGACAGGGAGGCACTCTGGCCGCTGAGTTAGCGGAACGTGATCGAGGAAACGGCGCTTTCCATTTCGGTTGTGTCCTCACGCGACAGGCCCCGCGCTCTCGCTCGAGGCCCCGTGCGACATCGCTGCACAGGAGTGGTCCACGCTCCTGCACATCCCGCCAGACCGTCCACGCGGCTGATCCTGGCGGTGTGGTGAAGGCACACCCGAAATGGCGAAGCTGCGCGCCGATCCAGTGACGGCTGCGCCTCGCGGCAAGTTGTGGAAGAACATCGGCGGCATCCGGAGACACCACCGCCACGGCACGATCGCCGCGAACGCGAACCGCATCGGGATGCGGCGACGAAAAACAAAAAGGCCCGGAACCTTTCGGTGTCCGGGCCTCTGGTAAGAGAGCTGGGGAGGGCAAGCGCCTAAGCGCAACCTCCACCCGGTGGCAGTCGATCCTCGAATGCATCAACGCGCGCTTTCGCGTGGTTCGGCGAATGCATGGCGTACGAACGACCCAGATTCGTGGCGAGCGATGGCAGGTCGAATCCTTTGCTGAAACCCGCGCGCACGAGCGCCCGGCCCGAGACGGGTCGAATGCTGGAGAGTTGGCGTGCGGTGTTCACGATGGGACCTTGGTTGAAGCTGTCGCGCTTTGAAAAAGGGTGGGGGGATCGGGCCTCTCGCGGCCTGAGCCTGCGATTGCCTTGCACTGTAAATAGTCTTTACGAGGGCGTCAACAACCGGGACAATCTTTTTTTGTCTTGTTGTTGTTTTTGAACAGTGCCCAATCTCACCGTCGCACGCCGCCGCAATGTGCTCGCGCTGCATCGCCGCTTTCTCGAAGCGTCCGTGGCCGCCGGCCTGCCCGCCAAGGGGCTCGACCAGGCCTTCGCCCGGAAGATCGAGGTGTCGCCGAGCATGTGGAGCCAGATCAAGAGCGCGCGGCCGATCGGCGACAACCTCGCGCGGCAGATCGAGCGGCACTGCGAGGTCGAGGCCGGCTGGCTCGACCGGGAAGACCGCCCTTCGGAAGTGCCCGACGAGGCCGAGGAGCGCTTCGTCGCGCTGGCGCGCGAGGCCTGGCGCGCCGCCAATGCCAAGGGCAAGCGCGAACTCGCGGGCTGGCTCAAGAAGAAGATCGCCGAAGCTGCTGCACCCGTCGCTGCGGACAAGAAGTAACCCCGGAAGCTCAGGCCGCAAGCGCCGTCTCCATCGACTCCGGGTCGCCGTACTCCGCGGGGTACATCCCCCGCAACCACCACTCGACCCCGCTCAGCTGAGCCTCGAGCGACAGGCCATCGAGCGCCAGGGCCCGCAGCGCCCGCATCGAGCGGAAGCCGATCAGGCCATCGATGCCGCCGATGTCGTGCCCCAGGCGGATCAGGCCGCTCTGCAGGCGCGCCTCGTCGGCGTTGTGGATGAACAGGTCGTGCGGCAGGCCGGCCGCGAGGGTCGCGCTGGCGGCCATCGCGAGGTACGGCGTCCTGAACAGGCCCGCGGGCTTCGATGCATGCTGGTCGTACACGCGCTGATGGCTGCCGCGGCATTCGAAATGCCAGGCCTCGCTGAGCGCCGGGTCGGGCGTGCGGTGGATCGGCACCACGCCGAAGCCGCGCGCCAGCGCCCAGAACTCGGCCAGCGGCAGGCGCAGCGCGCCGAGGTCGACATCGAACGCGCGGCCGGCCTCGTGCATGCCGTCGCCCGTGCAGGCACCGAAGGACGATGGCCGGCCGGACTCGGCGGTCCGGTCATGGAACAGGTCGGACAGCAGCAGGCGACCGCCGCGGCACTCGACCTCCTTGCGGATGCCGGCGAGCGCGCGCCGCGTGTCGGGCGTGCACCAGGCCATCGGCCGCGACAGCGCGAGCCACTGGCCTGCCACCTTGTAGATCGAGGGCACATCGATCGAAACCAACCGTCCCGGCATGAGCGCTTTCTTTTTGGAAGACTGCAACGTGCCGTACGCGAGGCCCACGGGCCCCTCTGAACGGCATGCGGGGATTGGAGTTCATCGCCATGCCGCGCGCATGCCCCAATTGGGGGAGAACGCCGCGCAGCGCTACCGGAGGTCGACGCTCGGCCAGTCGAAGCGCTGCCGGGTCGTGCCCTCCTCGAGCACCAGCAGGTCGGTCGACAGCGCGGCCGTCCATCCCCCGGCGTGCCGCTCGAAACGCAGCAGGCCATAGCCCGATCCGCGCTGCGGCAGTTCGCCATCGATGGCCTCGAGGCGCAGCGTGCGGCCGCCCGGCAATGGCAGGGCCTCGTCGAGCCAGAGATCGCCGGGCGAGCAGTTGGCATAGGGCAGGGGCGCGTAGAAGGCCGGCGCGAGCATCACCGCACCGACGCGCTTGCCATCCACCGCGACCGCGCCCGAGAAGCTCAGGTGGTAGTCGCCCGAGATGCAGGCGAAGCGCCCCGGCACCGCGTCGGCCAGTTGGCCCAGCAGGTCGGCGCGTTCGGCCGGCGCGGCCTGCATCGAGTCGGGCGGACCGGGGTTCGCGGGATCGCAGCCCGGCACCAGCCCGGGCAGCAGCACGCTGCCCGTGAGCAGGCAATGGAAGGCGTCCGTGTGGCGGCCCTCCTCCACCCAGGCATGGAAGGCCGCGCGCGCTTCGTCCGACAGCGTGCGCGCGGCGACCGGCTTGCCCGGCTCGCTGTGCTCCGCCGCCTTGCGCCAGCGCCGCGTGTCGGCCACGAAGAAGCGCACGCCACCGCGCTCGTAGCGCGCGAAGCCGAAGCGGCGCATGCTCTCGGTGCCGTGCATCAGCTGGTAGGCGGTCAGCGCGCTTTTCGCGGCCCGCAATGCATGCTCCTCGCGCAACTGGCTGTAGCCGCAACGCGCGAGATGCGGCTTGAACAGCGAGCGGGCCAGCGGGTAGTTGTCCGTGAACTCGTGGTCGTCCACCGTGCACACCGACGGCACCCGCGCCAGCAGCTTCTGCAGCGCGGGCCGCGCGAAGGCCCGCTGGTGCCGGTCGGTGTAGCGCTCGACCGGGTTGGTCGAATCGATGATGCCGCCGGTCGCATCGGCATAGATCTGGTCGCCCAGCATGAACAGCATCTCGGGCCCGCCCGGCCCCAGCCTGCGCACCGTTTTCAACAGCCGCTCGAACGAGGCCGAGGCCGGCTCGCTGTCGAAGGAGAAGCCCGGGTAGCTGCAGCTGCCGATGGCGATGCAGAGCGCGCCGTCGCGCTCGGCCAGCATGCGTTGCCTGAGGCGGATCCAGCGATGCTCCGCCAGCGGCGCATTGCGGCGCTGGTGCGACAGCGAGGCGGGAAAGGGCCCACGCCCCACCTCGCGCTCGCGCAACGCCGCTTCGGCCGCGAAGCGGATCGAGCCCTGCAGCGCCATCAGCTCGGCCGCCTCCGCGGCGGCCGAGAACGCCACCGGCGGCCCCTCCGCGACCTCGTCGGGCAATCGCTGCAGCGGCCGGCTGGCGGTCCGTGCATCGAGCGCGGGTGCGTGCGAGACGCACTCGATGCGCGCCCGCTCGCACGCCCCGCCCTCGGGCAGCGGAATGCTGCCGCAGGCGACGCGGATCGCGCTGCTGCCGTCGGTGCGGCCCTGGGCGCTGCCGAGCACCCAGGGGCGCCGCGACGGCGGCAGCAGGAAGCCGTCGCGCGCCACCATCGGCGCGGGAAAGTCGACGATCTCCAGCGGCACCCGGTAGACGCGCTGCGCCAGATGCACGATGGCGCTGGCCGCCAGCCCGCGGCTCAGCAGCGCATCGGCGGCGGTGTCGTCGACCACGAAGGCCACGCGCACGCTGCGCGCCGGGCCCGGCGGCATGGCGCAGTACAGAGCGAGCTGCGGATCGACCTCCATCGGCTCGATCGGCCCGACCCAGGGGCCGGCGCGCGGAAAGCGCACCTCGTGGTTCGGATGCGGGCTCGCCGGCGGGAGCGCCTCGGCGCTCTCCGACGGAGAGAGGGCCGGGCCGTGCGCCTGCGCCTCCCAGGCATGGTTCAGCAAGGCGGCCAGCCGCTCGTAGGGACTGGCCTCGCCGCCGGCGCGATCCATCGCCGCCTGGCCGATCAGCGGATCGAGGTGGCCATAGCCCACGAGCAGGTCGCACATGTGCGGCGGCTGCCCGTCGGCCGCCTTGCCGAACAGCGGCACCCACTCGGGATGGATCTGCGCGAACTGCAGCGACGAGCGCAGCGCCCCTTCCTTGTCGAACAGCTCGTTCTCGCAGCCGTGCACGAAGCGCACCGGCAGCGCCATGTGGCGCGCGATCGCGCTGTCGTTGGCGTAGACGTTGAAGCCGTCCTCGCTGACCAGCCGCTCGTACTCCACGAAGCGCGCCGCATGCGCGAACACGCGCACCGAGGCGTTGCCGAACAGCTTGGGCAGTTCGCGGTGGGTCTTGGCGTTGAGGTTGCGGTGCTTGAACAGCTCGGCGTCGAGGAAGCGCACGCGCCTGCAGGTCGCGCAGTCGTCGTCGTGCGGCCGGCCCAGCGTGCCTTCGCCCGGGCAGTGCTCGCCGGGCGGCACCGGCAGCGCCGCGAACAGGCGATCGACCAGCGATTCGACCAGCGACTCCACCGGCCCGCGCACCGCCAGCGGCACCGTGGTGCGGCCCGCCAGGTTGCGGATGAAGGCCGGCAGCCAGGTCTTGCCCTGCGAGGAGCGCGAGCCCACCGTGAACAGGTGCGTCTGCGCGCTCACCAGGCCCGCGAGCTTCGGCAGCAGCGGGCGCACGCCCGTGGCCGACACGTAGCCGGCGCTCTCGATCGGATACGACAGCCGCCCCGCCAGCAGCGCCATCTGGAAGGCCGCCGCGCCGAGGCACTGGCCGAAGGCATGGAGCTGCAGCGGCAGCCCGGCCTCGGGACCGACGACCCGGTCGCGCTCGTTGCGCAGCAGGTCGAGCACGAAATCGACCGCCTGCGGAATGTCGATCATCGCGACCTGGTCCGCGGTGCCCGGCTCCTGCGAGGCCCGCGAGCGCGGGCTCAGCCGGGTGTCGAGCACCCAGACTTCCCAACCGAGGCCGTAGAGATACTCTGCAAAATTCTTCTTGGTGCCCTTGAAGGTGAAGGTGTGGCCCGACATGCCGAAGGCATGGGTCAGCAGCACCGAGCGCGCGCGCCGCACGGGGACGCCGCACCACGTTCCGCCCACGAATTCCGGCAGCCCGTCGGCGGCAGTCCGCCGGTAGCGCCACAGCCGGAGCTGCACGTTCTCCACCGCCTCGGTGCCGTCGTCGCTCGACGAGCGGCCGCGCCGCACCCACAACGAATGCGCCTGCGGATGGACGTCGCCCTGCGTGCTGCCGCAGGCCTCGCCACGCAGCTTCAGGTCCTCGGGGCTGGCGATGTCGACCAGCGGGCTGTCGCTGTAGTCGGGCAGCCGGAAGTCGAGCATGCGCGTCTGCAGCGCGAAGCGCGCGAGCAGCGCCGGATAGGCCACCAGCGTGCCCATCGCCGAGCTGGCGTCGGCGCCACCGAGCAGCTCGATCGGCGTGTCGCGCACCGCGCGCGCCACGTCGAAGGCGAAGTGCGCTTTCGCAGCGCGGTTGCGCCACGGCGACCACCAGGGCGCGGGCCGGTCGTCGGCATCGAGCGTGATGACCGGGCAGGTGAGCTGGGTGAACAGGTCGGGCCGCAGGTCGGCCGGCGTGACCTTGCCCGGCCGGTCGGCCTCCCACCCCCACTGCCACAGCCGCTGCGCGCCATGCACCACGAGCTGCGGCCAGCTCGCGGCATAGACGACCTCCTTGGTGCCGCGCAGCCGCAGGCGCCGGACCGGATCGGGCCGGGGGACGCCGCCGGGGCGCAGCGTCAGCCTGAGGTCGTATTCCACGTGCCGGATCTCGGTGGCGGCCCACCAGGCCCAGAACATGTTGCGGCTGCGCTCGAGCGTGATCTCGGTGTCGCCGCGCCGCCAGTCGAGATAACCGCGCAAGGTGAACCAGGTCAGCACCGTGCGCGGCAGGCTGGCGATGCGCCGCAGGGTCGCGAGCGGACCACCGGGCTCCACCGCGAGGATGGAGACCGCGCCGCCGCGGATCTTGTAGTTGACGAAGCGCTCGCTGGCCGGCCTGACATCGGGCGCCGCACCCTCGACCAGGGGTTCGAAACGCAGCAGCCCGCGCACGCCCGTGAAGCGATGCCGCGCATCGTTCCACAGCTGCTGCCAGTCGAAGGTGTGCATGCTGACCACCATGTCGCAGTCGGCCGTCGGCGTGCCCAGCATGCGTCGCAGCGGCCCCTGCAGCGGCAGCGCGCGGCACTCCAGCCGCTCGCGCGCACGGGCCTCGACCCGCATCGGTCCGGGCCGCGACCAGCCCGCGGTGGAGCGCGGCAGGCCGCGCTGCGGCACGGGCGTCGGCGTGGCAGTCGGGCCCGCGACTCGCAGTCCGGGGGCCAGGTGCGCCATCGCGCGTTCCGCCAGCGCGGTGATGGTCCACAGCGGATTGCAGCCCAGCGAGGTCGGAACGATCGAGCCGTCGAGCACGTGGAGGCCGTGCCAGAGCTCGTTGTCGCCGCGCCAGACCCGCCCCAGGTGGTCGACCACGCCCGAGTCGTGGTTGTCGCCCATCGGGCAGCCGCCGAGCGGGTGCACCGTCATCGCGAACGGGTCGGGCTTCGGCCCCGACAGCAAGGTGGCGGCGCCCGGCGGCAGCGCCTGCCAGGTCGGCAGGTGCATGTGCACGCCATCGCGCTTCGTGCCCGCGTCGAAGAAGCGCTGCTGCGCGGCGTAGGTGCGCGCCTCCTGCGGCCGCGGCCAGTAGGGCGCGATGCCGTCCATCTCGGGCACCCAGACCGCCCGCCCCTGCGAGCTGTCGTGGCCCATCGCCAGCAGCAGCTGGCTGTGGGCGGCGAGCTCGGGCGAGGCGGCCAGCGGATCGATGCCGTTGCCATGCGCGCGCGGCGCCGGTGCCCGCGCGCCGATGTGGCGCAGGGTCCAGGCGATGGCCAGCATCTCCTCGTACAGGCGCGACAGCGGGCCGGGCACTGCGCCGTCCTGCAGCATCACGCGGTCCTGCAGCGGCGGCCGGTCGTCGCCGCTGCCGCGCAGGTCGAGCAGCGTGGTGATCGTCGGCCCCACGGGCGGGCCGGCCTTGGCCTCGGGGATCGCGCCGCGGCCCACGTTGTTCACCGGCGTCTCGAGGTCGGCGATCACGCTCACGCTGTCGCCGTTCGCGCTCACGCGCGTGCCCAGCGTGGGCGACAGCGTGAAATGCTCGTGCACCTTCTGCGAACGCATCAGCAGCTCGGTGCTGCCGAAGGTGCCGGCCGCGACCACCACCAGCGCGGCCTCGAAGGTTCGGCCGTGCTGCTCCACCAGGTCGGCCATGTTGCGCAGGTCGCGGCTGCGTTCGGTCTCCACCGCGGTGAAGCGCCAGCGGCCGGTGTTGCGCTGCGGCTCGAGCGCGTAGACCGTGCAGCGGCTCACGAACTGCACGCCCCGCTCGCCCGCCTGCTTCAGGTAGGTGGTGGGCAGGGTGTGCTTGGCGCCGGGCGTGTTGCAGCCGGTGAAGCAGTCGCCGCAGTGGCTGCAGCGTGCCGGATCGATGGTCAGCTCCGCCGTGTGCACCCGTGGCGCGTGCTTACGCAGCGTCTTGTCGCGCTGCAGCGTCTCGCAGAGCTTCACCAGGGCCTGCGACTTGGGCAGCGGCTCGGCCTCGGCGCCGCTCGCGCTGCGGATCGAGAAGCGCGTGCCCTGCAGCTGTTCCTTGGCGCGCGCGAAGGCCGACGGCAGGCGCAGGCCGGGCTTGTCGTCGTCGAGCGCATGGCGGATCTGGGCCGGCCAGGCGGGCTGGGCGAAGACGTCGTCGTCGGGCCGCACCAGCACGCCGGCATTGATCAGGCTGCCGCCGCCGAAGCCGTTGGCCACCAGCGAGACCATGCCCGGTCCGGCGCGCCATTCGAACAGGCCGCAGGGGCTGCCCATCGGCCCTTGCGGGCCCTGGAAGCGCAGGTACTTGGGCAACTGGCCCACGTCGTTGGCGAATTCGCCCGGCAGGAACTCCGAGCCGCGCTCGAGCAGCACCACGCGCCGCCCGGCCTGCGCGAGCCGCAGCGCGGCCACGCTGCCGCCATAGCCCGAGCCGATCACGACGGCATCGAGCTGCAGCGGCTCGGGAGGCTTCCATTCGTCGAAGGGAATGGACAGCGGCTGCGCGGTGGGCGAGAACATGGGACGGCGGGAGCGAGAGAAAGGAAATCGTGGCCCGCCGACGGTGAGCCTGGGCGGTCGGGCTCAGAGCAAGGCGCGCACCTGTCTTGCCAGCTGGAGTTCGTCCACCGGTTTGTGCATCAGCGGCCGGCCGGTGCGGGTCGCCTGCTCGATGCGCCCGGGGGCCGTGTCGCCCGTGATGAAGACGATCGGCAAGTCGGGCGCATCGCGGCTGAGCCGCGCCGCCGTGGAGATGCCGTCCTCGCCGCCGCGCAGGCGCAGGTCGCACAGGCACAGCTGCCAGTTGCCGGGCGGCCCGAGGGCGAGCGCGGCATGCAGGCCGTCGGCGGTGTCGACGTCGGCACCCCAGGTCTGGAGCAGCGCGCTCAGGCTGTTGCTCACCATCTGTTCGTCGTCGATCACCAGCACGCGCCGGCCGCGCAGGTCGGGCATCGGCACCGAGGGGCGCGGACGCAGGTCGGATTCGTCGGGCGCGCGCGTGAACAGCGCGGGAATGGTCAGCGTGAACTTCGAGCCCTTGCCGGCCGCCGATTCCACCTTCACCTCGCCGCCGAGCATGTGGATCAGCCGGCGCACGATCGACAACCCGAGGCCGAGGCCGCGGGCCCGGTCGCGCTCCTTGTTGTCGACCTGGAAGAACTCCTCGAAGATCAGCGTCTGGTGCTCGCTCGCGATGCCCTGGCCCGTGTCTTCGACCTCGAAGCGGATCACCGGACCGACGATATGGGCGCGGATGGCGATCAGTCCCGAGGCGGTGAACTTCACCGCGTTGCCGACGATGTTGCGCAGCGCGCGCTCGAGCAGCACCGGGTCGGTCTGGGCCACGAAGGCACCGCCCTCCACCTCCACCCGCACGTTGCGCCCGGCCAGCATGGCGCGTGCCTCGGTGCCCTGGCGCGCCAGCATCTGGCCGATGTCGACCGCCTGCGCGCGCGGCTGCACCGCACCGGCGTCGAGGCGCGACATGTCGAGCAGGTTGTCGAGCAGGTCGCCCAACACGCGGCTGGCCTCGGCGATGCTGCGCGCGATCTGGCGCTGCTCGTCGGTCTCGGCGTTGTGCGTGAGCACCGCCGTGTAGAGCGCGAGCGCCTGCGCCGGCTGGCGCAGGTCGTGGCTGGCATTGGCCAGGAAGCGCGACTTCGACAGGCTCGCCTCCTCGGCCGCGTGGCGCGCCTCCACCGCCTTGCCGCGCTCCTCCTCGGCGATCACGCGCATCCGCTCGGCCTGCTCGCGCTGCGCGTCGGCCTCGAAGCGGATCAGCACCGAGCGCTCGAACACGCTCGCGAGGTAGGTCGAGAAACGCGCCATCACCACCGCGTACATCAGCAGCGACAGCACCACCGCCCAGGCGCGCGGGCCGCCGTGCAGCCCCCAGCCCAGCGCCACCAGCGGCACCCCGACCAGCAGGAAGCACAGGTAGCCGCGCGCGAACGAGGCATAGGTGGCGGCGCCGCCGGCCGCCGCGAGCAGCACGATCACGGTCAATGCGAGCCGCGACTCGTCGGGCAGCACGCCGAAGAACATCACGGGCAGCAGGCCGATCCAGATGCCGTTGATCAGCGCGATGTAGAAGAACTTGCGCAGCGCCGCGGCATCGCGCGGCTCGCGGTCGCTCAGCAGGCGCGCGCCCAGCCGCATGCGGTAGGCGTTGGCGCCGATGAACAGCGCCAGCCAGGCGCCGATCAGCACCCAAGAGACGTGCCGCGCCAGGATCGCGGAAACGAAGGAGCAGCCGACCAGCAGCCCGAGGACGGCGTTGCGCGACTGGGTCGCGAGCAACCCGACCTGCTCGGCGACCAGCGCCGCGGCCCGGTTCCTCATCCGGCTTCCATCGCGCGCCAGCCGAGGCGGGAGAGCTCGTACATGGCCTGGGTACGGCTGTGGACGTCGAGGATCTCGAACACCACCTTCAGGTGCGACTTCACGGTGGTGTCGGAGATGTTGAGCTCGCGCGCGATCGCCTTGTTCGACTTGCCGTGGGCCAGGCGCAGCAGCACTTCCTCCTGGCGCGGCGACAGCCGCAGGCTCGCGAGCCGGTCGGCCGGCGAGGGCTCGTCGGTGCGCGGCGGCTCGAGGCAGACCGGCGGCACGTAGATGCCGTCGTCGAGCACCACGCGCAGCGCCTGCATCATGGTCGCCGGGTCGAGCGACTTCTTGACGTAGCCCATGGCGCCATCGTCGATCGCGCGGCGCACCGTGTTGGGGTCTTCGTTGGCCGACAGCACGACCACCGCCTGCTCGGGGAACTGGCCGCGGAACAGGTGCAGCGAGTCGAGCTCGCGCATGCCGGGCATCTCGAGGTCGAGCAGCACGATGTCGAACGGGCCGTGCGTGCGCATGGCCGCGATCGCATCGTGGATGTCGGCGGTCTGGTGCACGCCGATCTTGGGATCGAGCGAGCGCAAAAGAAGTGCCACGCCCTCGCGCACGAGGCCGTGATCGTCAACCAGCAGAATTCTCATCAACCGTTCCCATTCATCTCCGCCTTATTTTCCCAGGCCCGGAATTGTGGGAGCAGTACGCTGGTAGTACAAGCAGGGGGAACTCCTCCTTTAGAGGGATCGACATTCCCCGGGGCTTAAGAAGGCAGCGCGCCCTTCAGGATCGCCGCGCGCAGGTCGGGCGGAATCTCGATCGCCCTGTGGGTTTCCAGCGAAGTGGTCACCAGCACCTGGCTGACCTGCATACGCACTTCGCCCGACACCGGCTCGAAGCAGCGCAGCCGCAGCGTCAGGGATCGCGAACCGAGCCGCTCGACCGAAAGCCCCAGCGCCACCCGGTCGCCCATGCGGCTCACGGCGCGGAAATCGGCCTCGAGCTTGACGGTCGGCAGGCCGACGCGGCGGCCGGTGACCAGTGCGTCGTAGCCGATGCCGAGTTCCTCGTTGACCCAGTCCTCGACCAGCCCGTTGAGCATCACGAAGTACTGCGGGTAGAAGACGATGCCGGCCGGATCGCAGTCCGAGAAGCGGATCAGCCGCGGCCGGCTGAATTCGGCGAAGCGCGCGGGCGTCTCGGCCATGGCTCAGCCCTCCTCGCCCGCGGGTTCGCTGCGCATCACGTGCACGCGCAGCTCGCCGAGCTGGGCATGCATCTGCTTGATGGTCTTCATGTCCAGGCCCGAGAACATCTCGAGGATCCACTGCTCGTGCTCGCTGGCCATCGCCTCGAAGCTGGTCCGGCCCTTGGGCGTGAGGCTCACGATCCAGGCCCGGCGGTCCTCGGGGCTGGGCGCGCGTGCCACCACGCCCTCGCGCTCCAGTTCGTCGGTGAGGCCGGTGACGTTGCCGCCGGTCACCATCAGGTAGCGCGAGAGCACGCGCATCTTCAGCCCTTCCTTGTGGCGGTAGAGCTGCGCCATGTAGTCGAAGCGCGCCAGCGAGATGCCGAAGCGCTCGCGCAGCCGGCGCCGGATCTCGGCCTCGATCTGGGTGGTGCTGGCCAGCATGCGCAGCCACAGCTTGAGGGCCGCATGGTCCTCGGTGCGCGCGCGCGCCTCGTGGCCCAGTTCCTCGGCGTCGCTCAGCGCGGCATGCGAGGCATCGTTGTGCTTCATGTGACCTCCCCGCCCGAGACCGAGATCGACTGCCCGTTGACCGAGGCGGCGCCCTCGCCGCACAGCCAGCGCACCGCGTCGGCCACCTCCGAGGGCTGCACGATGCGGCGCTGCGGATTCACGCTCGAGAACTCCGCCAGCGCGTCGGCCTCGCTGCGGCCGGTCTTGCCGACCACGTTGGCGACGCTGTTGCGCAGGATGTCGGTGTCGGTGTAGCCCGGGCAGACCGCGTTCACCGTCACGCCCTTGCGCGCCACCTCGAGCGCCAGCGAGCGCGTCAGCCCGATCACGCCGTGCTTGGCCGCGGTGTAGGCCGCGACGTAGGCATAGCCCTTCTGCCCCGCGGTGCTGGCGATGTTGACGATGCGGCCCCAGCCGGCCTCGAGCATGTCGGGCAGCGCCGCCTGGGTGCACAGGAAGCTGCCCGTGAGGTTGACCGACAGCATGCGCTGCCAGAGCTCGACCGAGGTCTTGAGGAAGGGCGCGCTCTCGGCCGCGCCGGCGTTGTTGACCAGGATCGCGAGCGGCCCGAGCGCGGCGCGCGCCTGCGCGAAGGCCTGCTGCACGGCCGCCGGGTCGGCCACGTCGGCCGCCACCACGCGGTGCGAGGCGGCGGCGGGCAGCGTGTCGGCCACGCGCTGCAGCGCCTCGCGGTCGCGCCCCAGCAGCGTGAGCACCGCGCCCTCGGCCGCGAGGGTGCGTGCGATCTCGGCGCCGATGCCGCGCGCGGCACCGGTGACCAGGGCGTGGCGGCCGGAAAGAGAATTTGCTTGCATGGCAATAATATTTAGTCCTAAACCATTCTAGCGTTTTGCCGCCCTGGGCCCCGGCCGCCGACTCAGGCGCGCCGCGCCGGCTGCCGGTCCCAGGTGCCGAGCGTCACGCCGCGCTCGCGCAGCTTGTACTTCTGGACCTTGCCGTTCTCGGTGCGCGGCAGGTCCTCGAGGATGTCGATGTAGCGCGGCACCGCGAAATACGGCAGCCGCGCCTCGCAGAAGGCCGCGAGCTCGGCGGGCGCCACCGCCGTGCCGGGGCGCGCGATCAGCGCCGCCATCACCTCGTCCTCGGCCAGCTCCGAGCGCACCGGGTAGACCGCCACCGCCGCCACGCCCGGATGGCTCAGCAGCACCTGCTCGACCTCGAAGGAGGAGATGTTCTCGCCGCGCCGGCGGATCGCGTCCTTGAGCCGGTCGACGAAGCGGAAGGCGCCGTCGGCGTCGCGCACCACGCGGTCGCCGGTGTGGAACCACAGGTTGCGCCAGGCCTCGACGGTCTTGGCCGGCAGGTTGAAGTAGCCGCTCGCGAAGGCATGGGGCTCGCTCGCGCGCAGCAGCAGCTCGCCGGCCTCGCCGTCGGGCAGCTCGACGTCGTGCGCGTCGGCCACGCGCGCCTCGAAGCCCGGGCGCACCCAGCCCATCACGCCGCCGCGCGGCGAATCGGGCGCGGTGCTGATGACGAAGTTGGTCTCCGTCGAGCCGTAGCCCTCGAGCAGCCGCACGCCCGTGCGCTCCAGGAAGCTCTGCATCGCATGCGCCGGCACGCCCGGGCCCAGGCCCACGCGTACCCGGTGCCCACGCTCGCCCGGTCCCTCGGGCTGGGCCAGCAAGATCGGCACCATCGCGCCCAGCAGGTAGACCACCGTGGCCTCGTGCGCGCGCATCGCCTCCCAGAAGCCCGAGGCCGAGAAGCGCGCCTCGAACACCACGCGGCAGCCGGTGATCGCGGCCTGCGCGAAGGTGTTGAGCGCATTGATGTGGAACAGCGGCAAGGTGGTGCACAGCACGTCGTCGGCGCCCACGCCGAGCACGGCCGCGCTGTTCACGCCCCACCAGTAGTACTGCGCATGCGGGCAGGTCACGCCCTTGGCCGGACCGGTGGTGCCCGAGGTGTAGAGGATCGCGAGCGTGTCGCCCGGCTGCACCTCGGCCGCGGCGATCGCTTCGCCCTCCGCCGGCCAGGCCTTCACCGCCACGCCCTCGAGCGCGATCTCGCCCTCGCCGATCACCCACACCGTGCGCAGCGCGGTGCGCGCGAGGTCGACGCCGGCCAGCCGGTCGAGGAAGGCGCTCTCGATCACCAGCAGCCGCGCCGCGCTGTCGGCCAGGAAGTATTCGATCTGCGGCGCCATCGAGGCGGTGTTGATCGGCACCATCGCAGCACCCAGCCAGCCGCAGCCGCCGAGCGTCTCGAGCACCTCGAGGCGGTTGCCGCTCATCAGCGCCACGCGATCGCCGCGCGCCACGCCCGCCGCGGCCAGCGCGCCGGCGCGCGATGCGGCGGCCGCGCGCGCATCGGCATGCGCCCATTGCCGTCCGGCGATCGACAGCAGCGGCTTGTCGCCGAACAGCGCCGCCTGCCGCTCGAGCATCGCCGGCAGCGTGCGTCGCGCGGGCGGCAGCGGGTCCGGCTCAGTCCTCATCGTGCGTGCCCCCGCCGAGGTAGGTGGCCTGCACGCGCGGATCGCAGGCCAGGTCCTGCGAGGCGCCATCGAGCGCGATCTCGCCGGTTTCGAGCACGTAGCCGTGGTCCGAACTCTCGAGCGCGGCGCGCGCGTTCTGCTCCACCAGCAGGATCGACACCCCGTCCTCGCGCAGCTTGCGCACGATCGCGAGGATGTCGCGCACGATCAGCGGCGCCAGCCCGAGGCTGGGCTCGTCGAGCATCAGCAGGCGCGGCGAGGACATCAGCGCGCGCCCCACGGCCAGCATCTGACGCTCGCCGCCCGAGAGCGTGTCGGCGCGCTGCGTGCGGCGCTCGGCCAGCCGCGGGAAGCGGTCGTACACGCCCTGCAGCCGGCTCTTGAGCACGCTGCCGCGCAGCCGGCGCGAGAAGGCGCCGAGCTGCAGGTTGTCGAGCACCGAGAGTTCGCCGAACAGCTCGCGCTTCTCGGGCACCAGGCACAGGCCGCGCTCCACGCGCGCCTCCACGTCGAGGCCATGCAGGTCCTCGCCCTCGAAGCGCAGCACGCCCTTGGAAGGCAGCAGGCCCATCGCGGCCGCGAGCAGCGTGGTCTTGCCGGCGCCATTGGGGCCGATCACCGAAACGATCTGGCCCGGCCGCATCGCGAGCGACACGCCGCGCACCGCATCGACCTGGCCATAGGAAACGTGCAGGTCGCCGATCTCCAGCATCGGGGTCGTCGTACTCATGCCACGCTCCCCAGGTACGCCGCCTGCACCCGCTCGTCGGCGCGCACCGCGGCCGGCGCGCCCTCCACCAGCTTGGCGCCGAAGTTCATCACCACCAGGCGGTCCACGAGTTTCATCACGAAGTCCATGTCGTGTTCGACGATCAGAATGGTCACGCCCTCGTCGCGCAGCTTGCGCAGCAACTCGCCCAGGGCCATCTTCTCCTTGCGGCGCAGGCCGGCCGCGGGCTCGTCGAGCACCAGCAGCACCGGGTCGGCCGCGAGCGCGCGCGCGATCTCGAGGATGCGCTGCGTGCCCAGCGGCAGGCTGCCCGCGAGCTCGTGCGCGCGGTCGCCCAGGCCGATGCGCTCGAGCTGGCGCTGCGCCTCCTGCAAGATCTGCCGCTCCTCCGCGCGATCGAGCCGCAGCCCCGCGCGCAGCACGCCCGAGCGCGTGCGCGAATGCGCGCCCAGCGCCACGTTGTCGAGCAGGCTCATCTGCGGGCGCAGCTTCACGTGCTGGAAGGTGCGCGCCAGCCCGAGCCGTGCCACCTCGCGCTGCGGCATGCCGGCGATGTCCTGGCCCAGGAAGCGCACGCTGCCCGAGCTCATCGGCAGGGTGCAGGTCAGCAGGTTGAACATGGTCGACTTGCCGGCGCCGTTGGGCCCGATCAGGCCCACGATCTCGCCGGCCGCCACGTCGAAGCTCACGTCGTTGACCGCCACCAGCCCGCCGAAGCGCTTGACCGCGCCCTGCACCGAGAGGATCGGCGCGCCGCGCGCCGGCAGCGCGCGGTGCGGCAGCGGTTCGACCGCCGCCAGCGGCGCCGCGGGTGGGCGCGCCGCGCCCGAGCCCTTGCGCCCGCGCAGCCGCCGCACGAAGCCCATCAACCCGCCGCGCGCGAAGTGCAGCAGCGCGATGAACAGCACCGCGAAGGCCACCGCCTCGAGCTGGCCGGCGCGCTGGGTGATCAGCGGCAGCACGTCCTGCAGCCCGTTCTTGAGCACCAGCACCAGGCCCGCGCCCACCAGCGCGCCGACCAGGCTGCCGAGACCGCCGGCCACCGCCATCAGCAGGTACTCGATGCTCGCGCGCACGTCGAAGGGCGAGGGGCTCACGAAGCGGTTCATGTGCGCATAGAGCCAGCCCGCGAGCCCGGCGAACAGCGCCGCCGTCACGAACAGCGACAGCCGCACGCGGTAGGCATCGGCGCCCACGCTCGCCAGCAGGGTCGCGCCGCCGCGCAGGCTGCGGATCGCGCGGCCGGGGCGCGAGCGCAGCAGGTTGTGGCTGAACAGGAAGGCCAGCCCGACGATCGCCCAGATCAGGTAGTACATGGCGCGCGGATCGGCCAGCGACCAGCCGCCGATGAACAGCGGCGGGATGTTCGACAGCCCGGTGTGGCGGCCCAGCGCGTCGACGTTGCCGAACAGCATGGCGATCGACAGCCCCCAGGCGATGGTCGACAGCGGCAGGAAGTGCCCGCCCAGGCGCAACGTGAGCAGCCCGATGGCCAGCGCCGAGAGGCCGGTCAGCAGCAGCGCGAACAGCAGGCCGATCCACGGCGAGTAGCCCTGCGTGGTGCTGAGCCAGGCCGTGGCGTAGGCCGCGATGCCGACGAAGGCCGCCTGCCCGAAGGAGGTGGCCCCGCCCACGCCCGTGAGCAGCACCAGCCCGAGCGCGACCAGCGCGCCGATGCCGATGTCATTGAGCAGCGAGACCGTGAAGCTGCCGAACAGCGCCGGCACCACGGCCAGCGCGGCGATCACCACGGCGCAGAGGATCATTGGACGGCGGTTCATTGGTCCACCTCCTCTTCTTCCTCTTCCACGTGCCGCGCCATGAACGAGCGCAGCATCAGCACCGGGATCAGCAGGCTGAACACGATCACGTCCTTGAGCGCGCCGCTCCAGAACGAGGCGAAGCTCTCGACCACGCCGACGGCCAGCGCGCCGATGGCGGTCATCGGGTAGCTCACGAGGCCGCCGATGATCGCGGCCACGAAGGCCTTCAGGCCGATGATGAAGCCCGAGTCGTAGTACATGGTGGTCACCGGCGCGATCAGCACGCCGATCAGTCCCGCCAGCAGCGAGGCGCAGCCGTAGGCCAAGAGCGCGGTGCGCGCGGGCCGGATGCCGACCAGCCGCGCGCCGACGCGGTTGACGGCCGTGGCGCGCAGCGCCTTGCCCATCACGGTGCGTTCGAACACCAGGAAGAACAGGCCGCTGAGCACGATCGCCGAGCTCACCATCAGGATCACCTGGCCGCTGACGGTGAAGCCGTCGCCCAGCGTGAGCGTGCCCGAGGCCAGCGGGCTGGTGCGCGAGCCTTCCGGCCCGAAGAACAGCAGGCCCAGGCCCGACAGCAGGAAGTGCAGCGCCAGCGAGACGATCAGCAGCACCAGCACCGAGGCATCGGCGATCGGCTGGAACACCACGCGCGCCAGCAGCGGCGCCACCGGCACCACCAGCAGCACCGACACCGCGAGCTGCACCGGCGCCGGCACACCCGCGCTCGCCGCGGCCCAGGCGATGGCGCAGGGCACCAGCGGCAGCACGCCCCAGGCCAGCACGGCCTTCGGAATGCGCCGCGCCTCGCCGCGCCGGATCAGGCTGCCGACCTCGGTCAGCACGGCCAGCGCCGCGAGCACGGCCACCAGGCCGATGGTCGGCGGCAGCTTGCCGGTCTCGAAGGCCGCCAGCGTCAGCGCGGCGAAGGCCGCGATGTCGCCGAAGGGCACGAAGACCACCCGGGTCACCGAGAAGATCAACACCAGGCCGAGCCCGGCCAGCAGGTAGATGGCCCCGTTAGCCAGCCCGTCGATGCCCAGGATGAGGGCCACGTCCCAGGTCATTGCACAGTCCTTCGCTTCGTCATCGCTCTCGCTTCTCGCTTGCTGTGGGTGGATGGAGGATCGGAGGCAGCGCGCTCAGGGGGCGAGCTTCCATTGACCCTTGTCGAGCTTCACGATCACGCGCGCGCGCTGGTCCACGCCGTAGAGATCGCCGGGCTTGAAGTTGTAGACGCCGTGCGTGCCCACGACTTCCCTGGTGCTGAAGATCGCGTCGCGCAGCGCGACGCGGAACTCGGGCGTGCCGGCCTCGGCCTTCGTGAGCGCGCGCGCCGCCGCGTCGGCGAACACCAGGTAGCCGTCGAAGGAATAGGCCGAGAAGGCGTCGCTGGTGGGCGCGTTGTTGACCTTCTGGAAGATGCTGCGGAACTCCAGGCCGATCTTGCGCGTGGGATGGTCGGCCGGCAGCTGCTCGGCGACGATGATCGGGCCCGTGGGCATCAGCGCGTCCTGTCCGGCGGCACCGACCACGCGCACGAAGTCGGGATTGATCAAGCCGTGCTGGCCATACACCTTGCCCTTGAAGCCGCGCTCCTGCAGCGCGAGAAAGGGCAGCGCGCCCGGCGTGCCGGCGCCGCCGGTCATCACGGCCTCGGGCTTCATCGCGAGCAGCTTCAGCACCTGGCCCGTGACCGAGGCGTCGGCGCGCGCATAGCGCTCGTTGCCCAGCACCTGGATGCCGGCGGCCGGCGCGGCCTTCATCAGCGCGTTGTAGACCAGGTCGCCCCAGGCGTCGGAGAAGCCGATGTAGCCGACCGACTTCACGCCGTCCTTCTTCATGCGCTCGACCACCGCGTCGATCATCAACTGCGTGGGCTGCGCCACCGTCATCACCCAGCCGTTCTCGGCCGGGTCGAGCAGGATCGGCGTGAGCCCGATCATCGGCACCTTGGCATCGCGCCCGACCTGCGCCATGGCGATCGCGGCCGGCACGCCCGAGGTACCCATCAGCACGTCGACCTTCTCCTCGTCCACCAGCTTGCGCGCATTGCGGCCCGCGGTGGTGGGGTCGGAGCCGTCGTCGAGCACGATCAGTTGCACCTTGCGGCCATTGATCTCGCCCTTGTAGGCCAGCGCGGCCTGCATGCCCTTGGCATAGGGCACGCCCAGCGAGGAGTTCGGGCCCGACAGCGACACGCTCAGGCCGACCTTGAGGTCGGCCGCGAAGGCGGCGGCGCCGAGGCCGGCGGCCAGCGCGAGCACGGCGGCGTGGCGAAGGGACTGCATCAAGCGGGTCATGTCGAAGCTCCTGGAGGAAAGGATGGAGAGTGGAACGAGGGAGGGAACTAGATGAAAAGCTGGATGGCCGGCAATGCCTGGCCCGGGTTGAGCAGGTCGACGCGCTTCTCGCGGATGCGCCAGCCGTCCTCGATGCGCACCAGTCGATGGCGGTAGCTGCCGGTGAGCAGCACTTGCGACTCGCCGCGTGCCTCGATGTAGATGAAAGGGGTCCGCAGCACGGCCTCGCCGCCTTCGTCGGCCTCCGGCACCGAACGCTGCAGCACATGCTGGCAATGGCTCGCGGGATGCTGCGAATGCGCGCGCGGGTTCTTCAGCCGGTCGACGCGCAGCTGCAGCAGCAGCCGGTCCTCGCAGGCGATGGCGTTGTGGCTGCGCGGATCGGCCTGCGCCGCGCCGAGCAGCGGCACCCAGTAGAGGCATTCGGCGTCGTACAGCGCGAGCCAGTCGTCGAAGCGGCGCGCGTCGAGCAGCGCGGCCTCCCGCACCACGAGGTCGATGGCATCGTTCATGCACCCTCCCCCTGCTCGCCCATGAACTTCGCCCAGGCGCGGAACTGGTTGCGCATCAGCAGCTCGTTGGTGCCGTTGGTCTCGGCCGTTCCCTGCGCGAGTTCGGCCGAATCGAAGTCGCGGTGCAGGCTCACCCACTCGTTGCCTTCGCCGCGCAGGCCCTTCTGCATGCTCTCGAACAGGTGCACGTCGTCGTGCGCCACCACCGACATCGGCGAGAACACGAGCCGGTTGTAGTTCATCGAGCGCTCCAGCAGCAGCTCGGGCGCGCCCTCGGCGCGGAAGCTCCAGGCCTCGATCAGGGTGCGATCGGCCGCGAGCGGGCGGATCACGCGGATCGCCTGCGGCGAGCCCTTGACCGAGAGGCTGGGGAACAGCACCGAGTTCTGCGGCGAACGCTGCAGGATCTCGGTCGCGCGCTCCTCGCCGTGCGCGGCGCGCATCGCGGCCTCGTAGCCCGGCAGCTGCGCATAGTTCGAATGGATGCTGAAGTGGATGCCCAGCACGCTGTGGCCGTTGGGATAGACGCGACCGCCCATGCGGTCGAAGAAGTCGTAGCCCGCGCCGAAGGGCAGGATCTGCTCCATCGCCATCGGCTTGGCCGCATCGGGCTCGGCCGCCGTGATGCCGGCCCACAGGCCCTCGGCCGCGGCGGTGGCCGACTCGTGCGTCGACATCGGATGCACCGTGTCGTTGATGTTCTCGAGGTACATCTTCCAGTTGCAGTGGACGATGTTGCGCAGCACGCCGCCGGCCACCGTGAGCCGGCCCTCGGGCGAGCGGTCGACCATGTTGTCGATGGCATGCAGCACGCCGCCGAAATAGTCCTCGAAGCTCGGGCCTTGCGGCGACAGGCGCACGAACACGAAGTCGCGGTAGACCGCGAGGCCCGCCACGGGCGAGAGCCCGCGCCCCGACTCGCACTGCGCGAGCCCGGTGTTCTCGTAGCCCGACTTCAGCGGCAGCGCGAGCGGCGCGCCGTCGAGCTTGTAGGTCCAGGCGTGGTAGGGGCAGCGAAAGAACTTGCCGGCGTTGCCACGCTCGTCGCTCACGAGCTGGCTGCCCTTGTGGGCGCAGCGGTTGTAGAACACGCGCAGCGCGCCATCGGCCTGCCGCACCATCACCAGCGGCCGGCCTGCGAGCTCGAGCGTGCGGTAGTCGCCGGCCCGCGGCACCTCGCTCGCATGGCCCGCGAACAGCCAGGTGCGCGCGAAGAAGCGCTCCTGCTCGAGCGCGAACAGCTCCTCGCTCAGGTAGACGTCGCGGTGCACGCGCCGGTCCTCGACCAGCGCGCGGATCGCCTCGGGGTGTTCGCGGTAGCGGCTCATGGCGTGCGTCAGGTGCGGGCGCTCAGGGCACCAGCTTCCACTGGCCCTTTTCCATGCGCACGATCACCACCGCGCGCTCGTCCGAGCCGTAGCGGTTGTCGGGCTTGAAGTTGTAGATGCCGTGCGTGCCGACCAGCTCCTTGGTGCTGTTGATGGCATCGCGCAGCGACGTGCGGTAGGCCGGCGTGCCCGGCTCGCCCTTGGCGCGCGCCGCGGCATTGGCCAGCAGCAGGTAGGCGTCGTAGGTGTACGACGAGAAGGCATCGACCGGTGCCGCGCCGTGCGCTTTCTGGTAGGCCGCGCGGAAGTCCATCGACACCTTGCGGATCGGGTTGACCGCATCGAGCTGCTCGGCCACCAGCACCGGGCCGCTGGGCACCTGCAGGCCCTCGATGGACTTGCCGCCCACGCGCACGAAGTCGGCGTTGATCAGGCCGTGCGTGCCGTAGATCTGGCCCTTGTAGCCGCGCTCGGCCAGTGCCAGGTAGGGCAGCGCGCCGGGCGTGCCCGAGTTGCCCGCGAACACCGCGTCGGGCTTGGCGGCCACGATCTTCAGCACCTGCCCGGCCACCGAGGAGTCGCTGCGCGCATAGCGCTCGTTCGCCACCACCTTGATGCCGGCCGCGGCCGCGCTCTTCATCAGCGAGTCGTAGGCGAGGTCGCCGAGCGCATCGGAGAAGCCGATGAAGGCCACCGACTTCACGCCGGCGTGCTGCATGCGCTTGACCACCGCCGCCACCATCAGCTCGAAGGGCTGCGAGACCGAGACGGTCCAGACGTTCTCCGGCCCCGGCAGCGACACCGGCGTGGGCGAGATCAGCGGCGTGCCGAGCTCGCGCGCCACCGCCGCGATCGCCATCGCGCCGGGCACGCCCGAGGTGCCGATCAGCACGTCGACCTTGTCCTCGGTCACCAGCTTGCGCGCGTTGCGCCCGGCGGTGGTGGGATCGGAGGCGTCGTCGAGCACGATCAGCTCGACCTTGTGGCCGGCGATGGTCGGCTGCTGCGCGAGCGCGGCACGGATGCCCTTCTCGTAGGGAATGCCGAGCGCCGAGACCGGGCCCGAGAGCGAGCTGATGACGCCGACCTTGAGGTCGGCGGCGGCGGCGCCGGCGACCATGCAGGCGGCCAGCACGGCGGTGGCCAGGCGGGGGAAGAGATGGGTCACGGGGGTGGTCCTTTCTGGGGCGGGTCAGTAGCGCAGCGTGCGCGTGGATTCGAGGTCGGCGTCGAGCTGCGCCGGGGTGAGCCGCTCCGGCTTGCAGCCGAAGTCCTGGAACAGCGCGAGCTGGTCGCCGTAGTGCTTGTCGATCCGGCCGGCCGGATCGACGAAGCCGCTCTGGCCCGGCGCGGCCACCGAGCACATGCCGACCGCGCCCGGGCGCAGCACCACGCGGTAGCTCAGCGTGCCGCGGTTCATGTAGGGGCTGGTCTCGGGCTGCTCGTCGGCACCGGCCCAGGGCACGCCGATCGCGTTGATGCTGGAGAAGCGGTGCCGCACCACGGGCGTGGTCCAGCGCGCCATGTCCGGGCCGCGCGCGGCGGACAGCTCGGCCACCGCGTCGGCCAGCGCCGCGCGCACCAGCGCCTGCGGGTCCTGCCCATGCAGGAAGTCGATGCGCTGCGGCACGCCCGAGGCCGGGCCCGCGAGCGCATTCCAGATCAGCTTGGACACCGCGGCCGGTTGCACGCTGCCCGGCGAACCGCGTGGCGTGAGCGTGGGATAGCCAAGGTTGGCGTAGTTCGCGAGCACCGGCGCCGGCAGGTCCTGCGACAGCAGCCGGCGCCCCATGGCGGCGAGCCAGGCGCGCAGCACGGTGGTGGCATTGTCGGCATAGACCGCGTCGCCGGGCGCGGCCCGGTTCTTGAAGTCCCAGCGCGCCAGCAGGTCGGCCGCACGGCGCGCCGGATCGTTCTGCGGCAGCCGCGCCGCGGCCTCGACGATCTTCGGCACGAAGTAGCGCGCGTTGAGGTCGGCCAGCGCGGCGTTCTCGTTCACGCGCCAGACCTGGTCGGCGTCGAGCCTCGCGTCGCCCTGCAGCTGCGCATGGATCTCCGCCACGCGGTCGACATGCGAGAAGTTCGCGCCGTCGGCACGCAGGCCCGCGGCGATCTGGTTGTTCCAGCTCGCGAGATAGCCCTGCGCCGGATTGAAGCTGCGCGGATTGGCCTCGAAGGGCAGCAGGCCCTGCCACTCCATGCTGCCGTCGCCGCGCGCGGGAAAGCGGATGTCCTGCGTGGCCGGCCGGCGCGGCTGGCTGCCCAGGCCGGCGACACCGATGTTGCCCGCCACGTCGGCATAGAACCAGGTGATGGAGGCGCTGACCCGCGCGCCCTGCGCGAGGAACTGCGGCCAGTCGCGCGCGCGGGCCGCCTGGGCCCAGCCCAGCATGGTCTCGACCTCGCGGCCCTGCCAGCTGCTGCGCACGGTGTAGGCGCGCTGGTTCGGCAGGTCCCAGCTCTGCACGAAGCCGTGCACGGTCGAATGGACCTCGATGCGGCGCGGCGCCTCGCCCTTGACGCGGATCTCGTCGACCCGCCGCGCCATCGGCCGCCAGGCGCCCTCGTAGCGGTAGCGGTAGCGGTCGGTGGGCGAGAGCTCTTCCTGGTAGCTGTCGTTGGTGTCCAGCGAGCCCACGGTCGAGCCCCAGGCGATCGTGCCGTTGGTGCCGAACAGCACCGGCAGCAGGCCCACGGGCGTGAGGCCGGTCAGGTCGTAGCCCGCGCCGTGCAGGCCGATGCCATGCACGAAGGACGGGTTGTTGAAGCCCTGCTGCGGCCCGTTGTAGAGCACCGCCACGCCCTCGCGGGTGCGGCCGGGCCCGAGCACCCAGGCATTGCTGGCGGTCGGCATCTGCTCGGCCGCGGCCAGGCCCAGGCGCGCGACCTGCGTCGCGCGGAAGTCGGCGGCCGCCGTGGGCGACAGCGGCGCGAGCGCCGCGTCGCCAGGCTCGGCGCGCGCGCTCGTGCGCGGGGCCGGGACGCCGCGCGGCACGATGGTGGGCGCGGTCGGATCCTCGAGCCAGCGCAGCTGCTCGTAGAGCTGCAGGCCCGCGGCATCGCCGCGCGCCACCTTGAGCTGCTGCAGCAGCGAGAGGTTCGCGACCTCGGCCGTGCCGGCGAAGAAGCGGTTGAGGATCAGCCCGATCCAGACCAGCGCCACGTCGTCGGCGGACCAGGCGGTGGGCGCGAAGCCGTTGTCGATGAACTGGCGCGGCATCAGCCGCGCGCGGTCGGCCAGCACTTCGCGGATGCGTGCGTTGACGCCGGCCGCGTAGCCCTCGAACAGGGCGCGGTCGTCGGCGCCCAGCGCATCGATCTGGCGCCGGATGCTCGCTGGGTCGATGTTCGAGCGCGTGGCGGTGTCGACCGCCACGTAGTCGGGCCCGAGCACCTCGGCCACGCTGCCGTTGCCCGAGCGCCTGGCCATCTCGAGCTGGTAGAGCCGGTCCTCGGCCACCGCGTAGCCGAAGCCGTAGAACAGGCCGTAGGTGGTGCCGGCGTAGACGTGCGGCACGCCGTGTCCGTCGCGCTTGATCGTGACCTCGCCGGCCGGCGGCGCCTGCGTGGCGCAGCCGGCCAGCCAGGCCGCGGCCAGCAGCGCGCCGGCCACGGTCCGGGCGCGCGGGCGGTGCGAAGCGATGGCGTTCATCGGCGAGGCGGGCCGCGCGGCGTTCAAGGCACCAGCTTCCACTGGCCCTTGTCGAGCCGCACCACCACGCGCGAGCGGTCGTCGGAGCCGTAGCGGTTGTCGGGCTTGAAGTTGTAGACCGAGTGCGTGCCCACCAGCTCCTTGGTGCTCACGATGGCGTCGCGCAACGCGAGGCGGAACTGCGGCGTGCCGGGCTCGGCCTTGGTGGCGAGCGCGCGCTGCGCGGCGTCGAGGTAGATCAGCCAGGCATCGAAGCTGTAGGCCGAGAAGGTGTCGGTCGGTGGCGCGCCGTTGGCCTTCTGGAAGGCGGCGCGGAAGTCGAGCGCGATCTTCTTCATCGGGTTGCTGTCGGGCAGCTGCTCGGCCACCACCACCGGGCCCGTGGGCGCGAGCAGGCCATCGACCGAGGGGCCGCCGACGCGGATGAAGTCGGGGTTGATCAGCGAGTGCATGCCGTAGATCTTTCCCTTGTAGCCGCGCTCGGTCAGCGCGAGGTAGGGCAGCGCGCCTGGCGTGCCCGAGGCGCCGGTGATGACGGCGTCGGGGCGCAGCGCGACGATCTTCAGCACCTGGCCGGCGACCGAGGAGTCGCTGCGCGCATAGCGCTCGTTGCTCACCACCTTGATGCCGGCCGCGGGCGCGGCCTTGTTGAGCGCGTCGTAGACCAGGTCGCCCCAGGCGTCGGAGTAGCCGATGTAGGCCACGCTCTTCACGCCCGCCTGCTTCATCTTCTCGACCATCGCGCCCATCATCAGCGGCGCGGGCTGCGGCAGCGTCACCATCCACGCGCCCTCCTCGCCCGGCAGGTCGGCGTTGGCGATGGAGATCAGCGGGGTCCTGGTCTCGCGCGCCACGCCGGCGATGGCCAGCGAGCCCGGCGCGCCGGCGGTGCCGATGATGACGTCGACCTTGTCCTCCTCGATCAGCTTGCGCGCGTTGCGCGCGGCGGTCGAGGGATCGGAGGCATCGTCGAGCGCGATCAGCTGCACCTTGCGCCCGCCGACCTCGGACTTGTAGGCCTGCGCGGCCTTGATGCCCTTGTCGTAGGGAATGCCGAGCGAGGACACCGGCCCCGACAGCGAGGTGATGAAACCGACCTTGAGGTCTGCCGCCCAGGCGTTCGATACCGCGAGCGCACCCGCGGCCACGGCGAGGCCCGAGAGGGCACGGATTCGGGTCATGACTGTCATGCTTCTTCTCCTGGAGTGAGGGGGGTGGGTGACGGGAACTCGGTGGTGGGGATTCAGAGCGCGAGGCTGCCGACGCTGGTGCCGCCGCAGACGTAGAGCACCTGGCCGGTGACGAAGCTGTTGGCGGGGTCGGCGAAGAAGCGCACGGCGCGCGCCACGTCGGCCGATTCGCCGAGGCGGCGCACCGGCACGCTGGCGGCCAGCGCGCGTTCCTTCTCGCTGCCGGCCTCGACCACGTCGTAGAACATGTCGGTGCGGATCGGCCCGGGCGCGACCACGTTGACGGTGATGCCCTCGGGCGCGAGCTCGAGCGCCCAGGTGCGCGCCATGCCCAGCATGCCGGCCTTGGTGGCCGAGTAGCTGGTGCGCGTGGCCAGGCCCAGCGCGGCGCGCGACGACAGCAGCACCACGCGGCCGAAGCGGCGCGCGCGCATCGCGGGCAGCGCGGCCTGCACGAGCTGGATCGCGCAGCCCAGGTGCAGGTCGACCAGCGCGTCGAGGTCGGACAGCTGGACTTCGGGCAGCAGCGCGGCGCGGATCACGCCGGCGTTGTGGACCACGGTGGTCACCTCGAAGCGCGACACCAGCTCCTTCGCGGCCTCGGCCGTGGCCGCGCGGTCGGCCAGGTCGACCTCGATGCTGTGCAGCTTCGGATGGTCGATCTCGGCCTTGCGGCGCGCGAGCGAGACGACCTCGTAGCCCTGCGCGAGCAGGTCGAAGCAGATGGCCTTGCCGATGCCGGCGCTGCCGCCGGTGACGACGGCAGTCTTAGGTGCGTCGCTCATGCGTTCGCTCCCACCAGCGCGAGCACGCGCAGCGGACTGCCGCTGCCCTTCTCGATCTTCAGCGGCGGGCAGATCAGCATTGCGCCCGCGGGCGGCAGCAGGTCGAGGTTGCTCAGGCACTGCAGGCCGTAGCGGCCCGCGCCGTGCATGTAGTAGTGGCAGGGGTACGGCGGGCGCAGGTGGTAGCCCTGGCCGGCATCGGTGCCGATGGCCTCGGAGCCGAAGCCCAGCACGTCGCGCTGCTCGACCAGGAAGCGCACGGCCTCGGTGCTCGGGCCCGGGGTGTGCTGGCCGGTCTCGTCGAAGTTCTGGTAGGCCTCGGGATCGTGGCGCTTCGACCAGTCGGTGCGCATCAGCACCCAGGCCCCGGCCGGAATGCGGCCGTGCTTCGCCTCGTAGTCCTCGATGTCCGCGGGCGTGAGCAGGTAATCGGGATCGTCCTTGACCTGCGGCGAGCAGTCGATGACGCAGGCCGGCGCCACGAAGTGCTGCACGGGGATGGTGTCGACCGAGTTGTTCGGCAGGTCGCGACCCGAGATCCAGTGGATCGGCGCATCGAAGTGGGTGCCGGTGTGTTCGCCGCAGGAGAAGTTGTTCCAGTACCAGCCCGGCCCGCGCTCGTCGTACTTCGAGACCTCCTCGATGCGGAACGGCCAGCACTGGCCCATCTCGGGCGGCAGCGCGATCTGCGGGAACTCGGGCGTCAGGGTCTGGGTGAGGTCGATCACGCGGATGCCGCCGCCGGCCAGGGCGCCGGCCAGGCCCGCGAGGATCTGCGCCGGGGTGAGCGTGGGGTTGCTGGTGGTCATCGGGGAGCGCTCCTGTCTCTGTCTGTCTTCAGCTGCCGCCGGCCGCGAGTTCGCGTTCCAGCACCTTGGGGTTGTCGCGCCAGCGCTCGAGCCATTCCTGCGCCACGTCGCCGGGGTAGACGTCTTCCACGCCGTCGCGCAGCGCCTTCACGATCGCGCTCGCGAGCGCCGGAGCGCCGAGCTTGGGCGGCGGCATGTGCTGGTTCCACTCGTCGTCGATCGGGCCCGGGAACACGTTGACGACACGGATGCCGGCCGGCCGCATCTCGGCGCGCAGGCACTGGGCGAGCGAATAGGCGGCGGCCTTCGAGGCGCTGAAGGTGCCGTGCGCCGGGTAGTTGCTCAGCGCGTAGATCGACAGCAGGTTGACCCAGGCGGTGGCACCGGTGGCGCCATCGGCCGAGCGGCCCTTGAGCGCGGGACCGAACTCCTGCGCCAGCCGCAGCGCGCCGAAGTAGTTGATGTCCATCTCGGCCTTGGCCACGTCGGTGCCGCGCCGCGAGGCGATGCCGAAGGTGCGGTGCACCTCGGCGTTGTTGATGACGATGTCGACCTTGCCGCCGATGGAGCCCGCGAGCTCGGTCACCTGCCGGCCGTTGGTGAGGTCGAGCGGCACCAGCGTGACCTGCGGCAGCGCGCCGATGTCGTCGAGGCCGTCGCCGAGCTTCTTCCAGGGTTCGGCATGGCCGACCCAGACGATGTCGGCGCCGGCCTTCACGAGGGCGCGCACGATCGCCTGCCCGACCTCGGTCTTGCCGTCGGTCACCAACACCTTGCGGAACTTGGGGTCGCTGGTCATTTCTCTGAGCATCCTGTCGTCGGCCATGTGTGCACTTCCTTGGTTCGGGAATCCGATCAGTACCGCCTGTCCCGCGCGGTCGAGCCGCGCGCCCACCTTGACGCGCGAGGGCGCCTCGCCGACCTCGCCGTGCAGGTGCACCATCAGCGTCGGGCCGGCATCGAGGTGCACCAGGCCCAGCCGCCAGGGCAGGCGTTCGCGGAAGAACAGGTCGTTGCTGTGATGCAGCGTGGTGCTGCTGAGCAGCTCGCCCTCGCCGTCCTGCTCGCGCCAGGCGAGGTGCGGCGACAGGCACTTGTGGCAGGCCGCGCGCGGTGGGTACTGCACGGTGCCGCAGTCCTCGCAGGTCTGCAGCTCGAAGCGGCCCTCGGCCGCGGCGGCGGTGATGCCCAGCGCGATGCGGCCGCGCTGCCAGGGCGGCAGGTTCATCTGCCGCGTGCGCAGCACGGGGTTCTTGCGCGGGGGGCGCATGAGGGGCATGGTCATTGGCTTCTCCCCAGGAGGACGGCGCCGGTGCACAGGCAGCGGTCGTAGGTGACCATGCCGAAGCCGGCCACGAGGCCCAGCTTGGCGTCGGGCACGCGGCGCGCTCCCGCGGTGTCGGTGAGCTGGCGGATGGTCTCGGTCATGCCGAGGAAGCCGCCCGCGGCACCGGCCTGGCCCGCGGACAGCTGGCCGCCGCTGGTGTTGTTGGGAAAGCTGCCTTCGCAGGTCATGGTGTGCGAGCGCACGAAAGCCGGGCCCTCGCCCTTCTCGCAGAAGCCCAGGTCCTCGAACTGCATCATGGCGATCACGGGATAGTCGTCGTAGGTCTGGATGAAGTCGACCTGCGCGGGCGCGGCGCCGGCCTGGGCATAGAGGTCGTCGCGGTCGCGGCGCCAGCCGCCCTGCACCATCACCGGATCTTCCGAATAGGCGTTGTGGCGTTCGATGGCGCCACGGATCGCGACGTGCGCAAGGCCGAGGTCACGCGCACGCTCCTCGCTCATCACGAGGAAGGCCTCGGCCCCCGCGCAGGGCATGACGCAGTCGAACAGGTGCAAGGGCTCGGCGATGGGCCGCGCGTCCATGTATTCGTCGAGCGTGAGCGGCTTCTTGAACATGGCGTTGGGATTGCGCAGCGCATTGGCGCGCTGGTCCACCGCGATGCGTCCGAAGTCCTCGCGCTTCGCGCCGAAGCGGCGCATGTAGTGCGCGGTGATCATCGCGAAGATGGAATTGGGCCCGCCCGATCCGTAGGGATAGGTGGCATCGCGCGCGAAGTTGCTGAAGCTGCCGAGGGTCTGGCGGAAGGAGTCGACATGGTTGGTGTCGGCCGCCACGCAGGCCACGACATCGGCATCGCCGCTCTGCACCGCGCGCGCGGCACGGCGCAGGCACATCACGCCCGAGGCACCGCCCGTGGGTACGTGGTCGAGCCAGCGTGGCGAGAGGCCCAGGTGCTGGGTGACGCCTACTGCGGTGTCTGGGGCGAGCGAGAAGCTGCTGATGCAGAGGCCGTCTATTGCTTCCTTGTCTATCCCGCTGTCTTTCACCAATGCCTCGATCGCCTGGCCGAGGAACCAATGGGCGGTGAGCGTGGAGTAACGCTGGTAGGGCACCGTGACGGGGACCGCTACGGCTACGCCTTCGTAGGATTGGCGGTGGGTCATTGGTTGGACTCCACTTTGTTCGGACGGGGGTGCGTGCGGAGGACACCGGGTACTCCCCTCCGCGAATGTCCCCCGCCTTCGGCTCCTCCTTTATTTCGCTGCGGGGAGCACCCGATGCCCTCCGCACGAGAAGCGCAGTCGTTGTGCGGCCGGTTCGACCGGCGCGTCCCAGGCTCACGCCGACGGGGTACTCCCCGCAGCGAAATAAAGGAGGAGCCCGAAGGGCGGGGGACATTCGCGGAGGGGAGTACCCCGTCGGCGTGAGCCCGCCCCGAGCGAACAACGCAGAGGATTTCCATAATCACCCTTGCCTCTTCTTCAACCCACGCGTATCGATGCAATGCACCTGCCCAGGCAACCCCTGGGCCAGCACACGCAACTCCCCGCGTTGAATTTTTTGAGAAGCCGTGAGCGGCAAGGCATCGACGAACGCCACATAGCCAGGCGCCTTGTAATAGGCCAATTGGTCGAGCGCATGCGCCACGATGCTCAGCGCCATGGCGGAGCGGGCATCCTCATTCACCGCCTCGTGCAGCACGATGCAGGCCAGCACCTCGTCGCCGCGCACCGCATCGGGCGTCGCGGCCACGGCCGAGCTCTTCACCGCCGGGTGCTGGTTCAGCACGCTCTCGACCTCCACCGCCGAGATGTTCTCGCCGCTGCGGCGGATCACGTTCTTCTTGCGGTCGACGAAGCAGAGGCTGCCGTCGGATTCGCGGCGCACCATGTCGCCCGTGTGGAACCAGCCATCGGCCCAGGCCTCCTGGGTCGCGGCCTCGTCCTTGAGATAGCCCGAGAAGAAATAGCGGCGCGGATCCGGACCCGCGCTGCGCACCAGCAGTTCGCCCGGCGTGCCCACCGGCACGTCCGCGCCGGCCTCGTCGACCAGCCGCAGCTCGACGAAATCCTCGGGCCGGCCGAAGCAGCTCGTGCCGATGTGGCGCGGCTCGTGGTTCGCCATCACGCAGGCGGCGGCACCGGTCTCCGTCATGGCCCAGGCCTCGACCAGCGGGAAGCCGAAGCGCTCCTCGAACACGCCATGGTTGCGCCGGTCCACGCCGGCACCGAAGGCCCAGCGCACCGCGTGCTCGCGGTCGGAGGGCGACGCGGGCGCGGCCAGCAGCATCGCGGGCATCACGCCGAGGTAGTGGACGATGGTCGCGCCGGTCTCGCGCACGCTGTGCAGCCAGCTCTTCGGATGGAAGCGGTCGAGCTGGATCAGGCAGCCGCCGGCCACCAGGATCACCATGGTCGAGAAGGCCATCGCGTTCACATGGTTGAGCGGCAGCGGCGTGATGATCCGCTCGCGGTCGCGCCGCACCTCGCACACACCGTCGAGCCCCGCATACCACTCGCCCGCGCGGATGAAGTATTCGTTGCCCAGCATGCAGCCCTTGGGACGCCCGGTGGTGCCCGAGGTGTAGAGCAGCGCGCATTCGGTGTGGGGGCCCACGGGTTCGTGCGCGCGCGGTGCGCTGCTGCGGGCCGGCGGCACTTCGGGGTCCGAGGCCTGCATCACGTCGAGCGTGGCACCTTCGCGCTGCGCCGCCGCGCGCAGGTCATCGGCACGCTGCGGCAGGCTCACCGCGAGCTCGATCCCGCTGTGGCCGATCAGGTAGGCCAGCTCGGCCGCGCGCATCTCGGCATTGATCGGCACCACGCTCACGCCGAGCGCATTGAGCGCGAACCAGTGGTACAGGAAGGCCGGCCGGTTCTCGAGCAGCAGCCCGACGCGGTGGCCATGGCCGTAGCCCGCGCGTGCATAGGCTTCGCGCAGCCGGTCGACCTCGGCCACGGCCTCGCGCCAGCGGATGCCGACGGCCTCGATGCCATAGCTCGCGGCCGTGACCGGCTCGACGCACAGGAACTCGGCCTCGGGCGTGCGCGCCGCCGAGGCGGCGAAGGCGGCATGGACGGTGGGATGGGTCATCGCGGTGTCCGTCCGTTCAGATGAAGAGCTGCACCGCGGGCAGCGCCGCGTCGCAGTTCAGCAGGTTCACGCGCTTGAGCGTCATGCGCAGTGCGCCGTCCTGCCACAGCAGGTGGTGGAAGAAGGTGCCGACGTAGAACTCCAGCTCGTCGCCCTGGCACTCGGTGTAGTGGAACTCCGTGCGCACCACGTAGCGGTTGGCGGCTTCGTCGAATTCCTCGACCGTGGGCGCCTGCAGCAGGTGGTGGCAGCGGCTCGGCGGCTGCTGCGAGAAGGCGCGCGGGCTCTTCAGGCGCTCGATGCGCAGCTCGCGCAGCAGCTTGTCCTCGTACATGTGCGAGGTGTGGTTGATGCCGTCCTCCTGGTCGGGAATCAGCGGCACCCAGTAGAAGGCCTCGTCGGTGAAGAGCGCGTTCCACTCCTCGTAGCGCTTGGCGTCGAGCAGGCGGCACTCGCGCACCACGAAGTCGACCAGCTGCTGGTGCGTGACGACGGCGCTCATCACATCGTCTCCGTCATGTAGCGTGCCCAGCTGCGGTACTGGTTGCGCATCGGCAGTTCGCTGGTGCCGACGGTGGTGGCCTCGCCGCTGCGCTCGGCCTCGCCGTCCTCGAAGTTGCGGTGCAGGCTCACCCACTCGTTGCCGCTGGCATGCAGCCCGGCCTGCATGCCGCGGTAGGCCTGCAGGTCGTCGTGCCCCACCACCGAGAACGGCGAGTTGATGAGCCGGCTGTACATGGTGGTGCGCTGCAGCAGCTCGGGCGGCGCGCCCTTGAGGCGGAAGGTCCAGCTCTCGACGATCGACATGCCGGCCGAGACCGGCTTGACCACGCGGATCGCCTGGATCGCGCCCTTGATCGTGAGGTTCGGGTAGTAGACCGTGTTGTGGCGTGCCATGCCGAGGATCTGCGCGGTGCGCTCCTCGCCGTAGCGGGCCTTCATCGCGTCGTCGTACGCGGGGATCGCCTTGTACTTGCTGTGGATGCTGAAGTTGACGCCCGTGAAGCTGTGGCCGTTGTCGTAGGTGCGAACGCCCATGTCCTCGAAGAACTTGTAGTCGGACATGAAGGGCACGAACTGCTCGATCGCCATCGGCTTGGGTTCGTCGGCGGGCTTGCCGGCCCACATGGTCTTGGCGGTGCCGGCCGAGGACTCGTGCGCCACCATCGGGTGCATGGTGTCGTTGAGGTTCTCGACGAACATCTTCCAGTTGCACTGGTGCGTGAAGCGCAGGCAGCCGCCGGCGATCTCGAGCTCGCCCTCGGGCGAGCGGTCGGCCATGTTGTCGATCGAGCTCAGCGAGTCGCCGAAGTACTCCTCGAACGAGGGTCCGACATCGTTGATCTTCACGAAGACGAAGCCGCGGTAGCTGCGCACGCCGGCCACCGGCACCAGCCCCTTCGAGGCCTCGCAGTCGTGCAGCTGCGTGCCCTCGTAGCCGTTCTTCAGCGGGATCGACAGCAGCGAGCCGTCGGTCTTGAAGGTCCAGGCGTGGTAGGGGCAGCGAAAGAACTTGCCGGTGTTGCCGCAGGGCGCGCTCACCAGCCGCGAACCCTTGTGGGCGCAGCGGTTCATCAGCACGCGCACGCTGCCGTCGGCATGGCGCACCACGATCAGCGGCCGGCCCGCGATCTCGTTGGTGATGTAGTCGCCGGGCTTGGGGAGCTGGCTCTCGTGGCCGACGTAGTTCCAGGTGTTGGCGAAGAAGTGCTCCTGCTCGAGCGCGAAGATCTCCTCGCTGATGTAGAGGTCGCGGTGCACGCGGTCGGGCCGCACCAGCGCGCGAACCGCGTCGGGATTGCCTCGGTAGCTGGTCATGCGTGGACTCCTTGGGTTCAGAGGTCGAGCACCAGCCGCTGGCCCTTGGCGCGGGAGATGCAGATCTGGATCACGTTGCCCGCGGCCTTCTCGCGCGCCGTGAGCACGTAGTCGCGGTGGTCGATCTCGCCGTCGATCACGGGCACGGCGCACACGCCGCATTCGCCGCGCTTGCAGTCGAACATCGGGTCGCAGCCGTGCTCGATCAGGCAGTCGAGGATGCTCTGGTCGGCCGGCACGCTGAAGCGCTGGCCCGACATCGCGAGCTCGACCTCGAAGGCATGGTCGCCCTCCTCCACCACGGGTGCGGTGAAGAGTTCGAAGTGCACGCGGTCGCTGTTCCAGCCGCGCGCCTGGGTCTGGGCCAGCACCGCGTCGAGCATGGGCTTGGGGCCGCAGACATAGAGCTGGTCGGCCGGATCGCAGCGCGCGAGCAGCGCGCCCACGTCGAAGGGCGCGCCCTTGGCTTCGTCGTCGTGCAGCAGCAGGTCGGGGCCCAGCAGCTCGCCGAGCTCGGGCAGGAAGGCCATCAGCGCGCGGCTGCGGCCCGCGTAGTGCAGTTCCACCGGCAGGCCCTGCGCCCGGCGGTGCGCGGCCATGCTCGCGAGCGGCGTGATGCCGATGCCGCCGGCCAGCAGCACCGCGCGGCCCGCGCCGCCGTGCAGCGGGAAATCGTTCTTCGGCGGCTCGGCCTCGAGGGTGTCGCCCTCGCGCAGCCGCTCGTGCATGAAGCGCGAGCCGCCGCGGCCCGCGGCCTCCTTGCGCACCGCGATCAGGTACTCGGCCGGTGCCGGCTGGCCGCCCGCCGCGAAGTCGATCAGCGAATAGTGGCGCCAGTCCGACTGGCCGTTGCCGAGGTCGACGCGCACGCGGATGTGGGCGCCGGCCTCGAAGCCCGGCAGCGCGGCGCCATCGTCGGCGCGCAGGCGGAACAGCCGGACCAGCGGATTGAGTTCGCGCGCCTCGGCGACGCGCAGGCGAAGGGTCGTGGGATCGGAGGCCATGGTGTCGTCTCTTCTTCGTCGTTCAGGCCAGCGCGTGGCGCACCAGCGCCGCCTGCAGCTGGTGGCCGTGCTCGTCGGCCAGCGCGGCATTGCGCAGTTCGCGCAAGGTGGCCGGCGCGAGCGCATCGCCGGCGCGGCGCAGGGCCGCCATCACGGTGTCGTAGTTGCGCAGGCCGCGTTCGTGCGTGTCGCTGTAGCCCTTGACCAGCCGCTGGCACTGCGCGACCTCGATCGCGAGCTCGGTGTTGCGCGCGGCGGTGGTGGCGATCTCGGCCAGCCAGGCCTCGATGCGCCGGTTCTCGTCCGCGTAGCGCAGCGTGGAACGGCGCCAGCGGCCCATGCCGGCCACGGTGGACAGCAACAGGTAGCCGTGCAGCGAGCTGGTCTGCACCACGCGGCCTTTCTGCGTGAAGCGCTCGACCAGGCCGCGCGCCCAGCCGGTGCGCATGAGCCAGCGGCCCAGGCCCGCGGGCAGGGTCTCGCAGATCTCCTGCAGCCGCGGATGCATGTACTCGTGGATCGCGAGCAGCTGGTCGGCCTGCACGCGCGACTCGTCGCGCACGCGGTCGAAGCGGGTCGCGCGGATCTTGAGCGATGCGACGCGCGCCGTGTCTTCGTAGGACATCCACAGCGCCAGGTGGCGCGCCGCGACCTCGAGCAGCGCCGGGCTGCCGAGCGACTGCAGCGCGGCGGCGCGGTCGAGGTAGAGGCCCGCATAGGCCGGGTCCTGGTAGTCGATGAGGCGGCGCACGCCCTCGAGCAGCAGCGCCTGCTGCGCCGGCGCGAAATCCTTCTGCACCCGCTCGACCAGCGCGCGCACCGCGGGATGGCGCGGCTGCGGCGGTGCGGCCGGCGGCAGGGCCGGCGCGGGCGCCTCGCCCTCCTCGGCCTGGGCGCGCGCGAAGGCGGCACCGAAGGCGCGCAGGCTGGGCTTCACGCCGACGCCGCCGCGCTCGATGGTGGCCTCGAACTGGGCGCGGCCGAAGGGCAGCACGCCCGAACCCGCGAGCGCGCCGAACAGCACGGCGCTGATCACGCTGCCCGCGTCCTCGGCGGCCTGCGCCATGTCGAAGCGGATGAAGCGGTGCGCGGCGCGCGCCGCATGCGCGAGCAGTTCGCGGCTGTCGACGCGGCCGTCGCCCATCGCGCTCTTTTCGGCGATCGAATAGACGCGGTGCGTCGAGGCGATCAGCGTGGTGCGGTCGGGCGTGACCAGCCCGCGCTGCACCGCGCGGCCGGCTTCCATCAGCTCGGAGGCGAGCACCAGGTCGACGTCGCCGGGCAGCGGCATCAGCGCCAGCACCGGCTGGCCGCCGTCGGCGCGCGCGGCGGCCTCGGGGAACAGCTCCACGTAGTAGATGGTGGCGCCGGTGCGCTGCGCCACGCCGGGCACGGAGGTGGTCTGGGCGACCCAGCCGTTGGCCTCGCCCATGTCGACGATCCAGTCGGCCAGCACGCCGCCGCCCTCGCCGCCCATGGCGAGGATCGCGATCTTGATCGGTTGTGGGGTGGTCATCGGCGCGCTCAGAACGAATAGGCCTCGCGCCGGCGCGCCGCGCCGCGCTGCAGCCAGCCGATGACGGCGCCGCGCACACGCTCGCGCAGGCGGTCCCAACCGGTGGGATTGCTGACGATGCGCGCCTTGTAGAACGAGGGGCACAGCACGGCCGCGTGCGAGACGTCGCCGCAGTTGCCGCAGCCCACGCAGCTCTCGAGCACGGTGGCGACCGGGTCGGTGCGCAGCGGATCGGGATTGGTCTTGATCGACAGCGAGGGGCAGCCCGAGAGCCGGATGCAGGAGTGGTCGCCGGTGCAGGTGTCGGCATCGACGCCGAACTTCTCGCGCACCATGCGCTTGCCGTCGGCGATGGCCTTGCGCACCAGCGGCTTCTCGCGCCGCTGCTTGTTGAGCATGCACTCGGACTGCGCGATCAGGACCTTCGGTCCCTTCTCCTTGGTGGTCAGCGCCTCCTTGAGCGCATCGCGCATGCCGGCCACGTCGTAGGTGCGGCGGATGGTGCGCACCCAGTTCACGCCCACGCCGCGCACCGCGCGCTCGATCGCATGGCCGGTGCTGCGGGTGGCGTTGACGGCCTTCGACGACAGGATGTCCTGCCCGCCGGTGGCCGAGGTGTAGTTGTTGTCGACGACGATCGTGAGGTTGTCGCTCTGGTTGAACACCGCGTTGGCGACGCCGCTCGTGAGGCCGTTGTGCCAGAAACCGCCGTCGCCCATCATCGCGATCGCGCGCTTGCCGCGCGGCGCGCCCATGGCGGCCGCGCCCGCGCCGCCGAGGCCGTAGCCCATGGTGGTGTTGCCGATGTGGAACGGCGGCAGGATTGAGAACAGGTGGCAGCCGATGTCGGCGCTCACGTGGTGCGGGCCGAGCTCGCGCTCGACCAGCTTCATCGCGCTGAAGATCGGGCGCTCGGGGCAGCCGGTGCAGAAGCCCGGCGGGCGCGCGTGCACGCTGTCGGCCAGCGGCGCGGCCGGCTCGCTCGGCAGCTCGATCAGCGGGATCACCTTGCGCACCGGGGCCGGCACGGGCGCGGCCGGTTGCGGCGCGAGGCGGCCGTAGCGCTCGCAGAAGACGCGCGCGCCCTGCAGCAACTCGGCGGCCGTGTACTCGCCGGCCACCGGCAACATGTCCTTGCCGTGCAGCGCGGTGGTCACGCCGCGCTGGCGCAGGATGGTCGCGATGTTCTGCTCGATGAAGTTGGGCTGGCCCTCCTCCACCATCAGCACCGCGCGCTTGCCTTCGCAGAAGCGCACCACCTCGCTGTCGATCACCGGGTAGGCGACGTTCATCACGTACAGCGGGATGCGGCTGTTGCCGTAGACGTCGGCCAGGCCCAGGCGCTCGAGCGCGCGCACCAGCGTGTTGTAGCTGCCGCCCTGCACCACGATGCCGATGTCGTCGGCGCCGTCGGCGAAGAACTCGTTGAGGCCGCGCTCCTCGATGAAGCGCACGGCCGCGGGCCAGCGCTCCTTCACCTTCTCCTGCTCGTGCACGAAGCTCGCGGGCGGCAGCACGATGCGGCTCACGTCGCGCCGCGGGTTCTCGGCCGCCTCCTGCACCGAGTAGGCGGCGCGGCGGTTGTCGGCGGCAATGAACTGGCCGTGCACGTGGCAGGCGCGGATGCGCAGCTGCAGCATCACGGGCGTGTGGCTGGCCTCGGAGAGCTCGAAGCCCTGCTTCACGGCCTCGACGATGCTCGGCAGGTTGGGCCGCGGATCGAGCAGCCAGATCTGCGACTTCATCGCGAAGGCATGGCTGCGCTCCTGCATGATCGAGGAGCCTTCGCCGTAGTCCTCGCCCACGATCACCAGCGCGCCGCCGGTCACGCCGCCCGAGGCGAGGTTGGCCAGCGCATCGGATGCGACGTTGGTGCCGACCGTGGCCTTGAAGGTCACGGCACCGCGCAGCGGATAGTTGACCGAGGCCGCGAGCGTGGCGGCGGCCGTGGCCTCGCTCGCGCTGTTCTCGAAACGGATGCCCTGGTCGGCGAGGATGTCCTGCGCATCGGCCAGCACGTCCATCAGGTGCGAGATCGGCGCGCCCTGGTAGCCCGCGACGTACGACACGCCCGATTCGAGCAGCGCCTTGGTGACGGCGAGGATGCCTTCGCCGCGGAACACTTCACCGGCGGACAGCCGCAGTTTCTTCACTTCTTCGACAAACGAACGCTCGGCCATGGCTTGCTCTTTTCCTGGATCGACGTCACCGTGTGGGCGGTGGCCCGTTCATGCATCACCTGCAGAAAAGCGATGAGTGCTTGTACGGGCCTTGGTACGTATACTGTTTAGAAATGAATCTATCCACAATCATGAATAACCCTAGACACGCAAGCCGCGTGCCACTTTCGGGTCGTTCGATGTGCATCGGGAGAACGCATGGGAAGCACTGAAAAGAAGCCGCAGCGCTTCGTCGACAACTATCTGCCCGCGCTGCTCGCGCAGGCGAGCCAGCTGATCTCCTCGGAGTTCCACGAGGTGGCGCGGCAGGAGGGTTTCTCGGTGTCGGAGTGGCGCGTGATGGCCTCGCTCGCGGGCGGCGATGCGGTGAGCATCGGCCGGCTCGCGCAGATCACCGTGACCAAGCAGCCGACCGTGACGCGGCTCCTCGACCGCATGGAAACGCAGGGCCAGGTCGAGCGCATTCCCCATGAGAGCGATCGCCGCATCACGCTGGTGCGCATCACCCGCAAGGGTGCGGCCAAGGTGGAGCATCTGATGCAGCTCGCGAGCGAGCACGAGCGCCGCGTGCTCGAGCCCTTCGGCCTCACGCGCGCGGAGGAACTCAAGAACACGCTGCGGCTGATGATCCAGCTGCATGCGCATGCGCCGACGGACGCGGCGCAGGAAGAGGACGACGAGTAGCGCTGAAGCTCAGTCCGCGACGAGCACCGCGCGGCCTCGATGGCCGCGCTGCGCGATCCAGTCCAGCGCCCGTGCCGCTTCGTCGAACGCGAAGCGTTGCACCGCGAGCCGCAGCCTTCCGTCGGCCAATCGCTCGAGCAATCGAGGCACGGCCGCGCGGCCCTGCGCCTCGCGCCGGAACATGTTGAGCGGCAGCAGGCTCACGTCGCGCTGCATGAAGGCCGGCAGCGAGAGCGACAGGGTCTCGCCCGCCGTGTAGCCGATCAGCACCGCGCGGCCACCGGGCAGCACGCGGCCCAGCAGCGTGGCGAGCACATCGCCGCCGACGGTATCGATCAGCACCTCGGCCTCTTGCGACGGCGCTTCGATGCCGGGCCGCCACTCGACGATGTCCGCGCCCGCAGGCAAGCCATGGTCGGCGGACGCATCGGCCACCACCGCGCAGACCTTCGCACCGATCTCGAGCGCGAGCTGCACCGCGAGCGAGCCGACCGCACCGCTCGCGCCCGTGACCATCACGCGCTCGCCTGCGCGCACGCGCGCCACCTCGTGCAACGCGACCCAGGCCGAGGTGCAGGGCGAGAAGAAGGCCGAGCCCAGTGCCATGTCGAGGCCCTCGGGCAGTTCGCCGAGCGCGGCGTCGGGCGCATCGGCGATCTCGCACCAGGTGCCGTCGAACTGCGTGCCGAGGCCGCTGCCGCGCAGCCACACGCGCTGGCCCGACGCGAAGCGTTCGCTGTGGATCACGATGCCCGCGCCCTCGACACCGGGCGTGTACGGCAAGGGCGGTGGACGCAGGAAACCGCCGCGCCACACGGTGCGGTCGATGTGGCCGACGGTCGCGGCTTGGATGCGCACCAGGCTGCGGCCCGGCGCGGGCACGGGATCGGGCCGCTGCTCGATGCGCGGCGGCGCGCCCCATTGCGCGATGCGCACGGCCTTCATGCGAGGCCCGCGAGGAAGTCGTCCACGCAGCGCGCGAAGGCTTCGGGCAACTGGTCGGGCAGCGGCACCATGCCGCCTTCGATGTCGGCGATGCGCACGCTGGCCGCGTGGCGCAGATGCTGCGCGAGCTCCTGCGCATGCGGCGAGGCGAAAGGATCCTCGGGCGCGCGCACGATCAGCACGGGCTGCGTGACGCGATCGATGCGCTCTTCCATGCGGTACGAGGCCACGGCGCGATGGCCTTCCTCGAGCCGCCGGCCGACCTTGAGCGCATCGAGCACGAAGGCCTCGAGCAGCTCGGGCCGGTTCGGCGGATAGAAGCCCTGCCGCTTGCCCCACAGTGCCGCGAGGTGGCTGCCGTCTTCGCTGGGCTCGACCTCATCGATCGGCGGACGCTCGGCACGCGCGCGGCGAAAGGCTGCGCCGGTGTAGGGGGTCGAGGACAGCACCAGCGCGCGCACGCGCGCGCCGAGCGCGGCCGCGAGTTCGATCGCGATCACGCCGCCCGTGTGATGGCCGACCACGGCGATGCGTTCGATGCGCAGCGCATCGAGCAGCTCGGCCGCGACGCGGGCCCAGTGCGCGATCGAGGCGGGCTCGCTGCCCGCGGCCGAATCGCCGAAGCCCACGGTGTCCATCGCGATCGCGCGATGCCGCGCGCCGAGCAGGGGCAGCACCGCTTCGTACTCGCGCCAACTGCGCGGCGACTGGTGCAGCAGCAGCACCGGCGGCGCATCGATGTCGCCGCAGCTCGCGTGGTGCACCTGCCCGACCGACAGATCGGCGAAGGCGCGGCGGATGGTCGGCGTCATGGCAGCGTGCGTTCGGCCGCGGGCTGCCAGAGGCCCGCGTGGCGCAGCATGCCGAGCGTGCGCGAGAGCACGTCGCGGCGGTAGGCGGCGGTGTCGGTGCCTTCGTAGGCATAGAAGCCGCTGCCGCTCTTGAGGCCGAGCCGCCCCTCCTCCACCATGCGGTCGACGATGGCCGGCGCGGTGTAGCGCCCCTTGTCGATCGAGGCCGACATCTCGCGGCTCGCGTGGTGCAGGATGTCGCAGCCGCCGAAGTCGATGAACTCGACCACGCCGAGCGCCGCGAAGCGCAGGCCGAGGCCGTGGCGCGTGGCCTTGTCGATCTCCTCGGCGGTGGCGGCGCCCTCCTCGATCATGCGCGCGGCCTCGTTCATGATCAGCGCCTGCAGCCGCGGCACGATGTAGCCGGGCGTGGGCCCGCACACCACGGGCAGCTTGCCGATCGCTTCCATGATCTCGCGCGTGCGCGCCAGCACGGCGGGGTCGGTGCCCGGATGGCAGCTCAGTTCGACCACGGGGATCACGTAGGCCGGGTTGAGCCAGTGCATGTTGAGGAAGCGCTCGGGCCTGCGCACCAGCGCCGCGAGCTGCGTGACCAGGATGCTGCTGGTGGTCGAGGTCAGGATCGCGTCGTCGCGGCAATGGGCGTTGATCTGTTCGAAGGCCTCGCGCTTGGCCGCCAGCGTTTCGGGCACGCCCTCGAACACCAGCTCGGCCTGCGCGAGCGCCGCCGGCGCCTGCGCCGCGCGCACGTACTGCACGCGCGCCGCGATGGCCTCGGCCTGCGCCGCATCGATCACGCCGAGTTGCGCCAGGCCCGCGAGGCTGGCCGCGATCTCCTGCCGTGCCTCGTCGTGCAGCCTGTTCCAGGCCTCGTCGCCGCGCACGCGCAGGTCGACCAGCGCGATGCGGTGGCCCGCGTAGGCGAAGGCGATCGCGATGCCGCGGCCCATGCGCCCCGCGCCGACCGCGGCGAAGCGGACCGGCTCATTCGCCATCGTGCAGCCTCTGGCGCAGCGCGTCGGCCGAAAGATCCGCGAGGCCCAGGGCCTCGAAGCTGCGCGGCCCCTGGCGCAGGTCGCGGCCGAGGAAGCCGCCGACGATCGCGAGCAGGCCGTGGGCGATCGGTGCGTCGACGCCCGCATGCCTTGCAGCCGAGGCGAGGAAGGCCAGGCCGAGCTCGGTGTCTTCCGTGATGTAGCGGTGGCCGTGCAGGTCGATGTTCTCGCGCCAGTCGCCCGACTTCACGAGCTGCTTGTGGGCATCGCCGTACATCCAGCGATCGTTGTCGTAGTGGTCGGCCAGCGGATAGTGCGGGCCGCCGTGGCCGAAGGCCTCGCGCACCGCGATGCGCTCGCGGTCGAGCTGGTCGGTCACGGCGCGCACCGCGGGCTGCGTGCCTTCGTTGTGGATGTCCCAGCGCTCGAAGTGCTGCAGCGGCGCGGCATTCATCACCATCAGCGGCGGATGGATGACGGGGCCGGCATTCATCAGCGCGCCCGAGAGCGCGTCGCCGCAGCCGTGCACGCTCGGGTAGGCCACGCGGATGGTGTCGATCGCCTGCGCGGCCTTGCGTGCCGGATAGACGCCGGTGGGCAGGCGGATGGCGCGGATCGTGACGTTGACCTCGCGCTCGCCATGCTTGCGCGCCAGGTAGGGCAAGGTGCCGGTCTCGGCCCAGGCCACGTCGGCGCGGTTGCCGGCCTCGCGCACGGTGCGCGCCATCACGTAGCTGCCGAAGGTGCCGGGCGGCAGGAACACCACTTGGCCGTCGACCAGGTGCGGCGCCATGGCGCGCGCGATGAAGTCCTGCGCGATGGCCGGGGTCGGCAGCACGATGAGTTCGGCATCGCGCAGCGCGGCGCCGATGTCGGCGGTGGGCAGCGCGATCGGCACCTCGCGCACGCCGCGCGCATCCTTGAGCACGATGCTGCCGCTGTCGATGACCGGCTGCAGCGCGGCCGCGTCGCGGCGCCACAGCCGCACTTCATGCCCGGCTTCGGACAGATCGGCGGCGGCCGCATAGGCCCCATGGCCGCCACCCAGGATCGCGATTTTCATGGTCGAAGGGTCGAAAAGCTGAGGTTGATGAACCGGCCACCGACGATGCGGAACCGGAATGCAGGACTGCGCGCGTCCAATACATTACTTTTCATCAATTCAGACGTCAACCAAAATCGGCGTCTTCGACTGCTCGCAAACCCCCAATGCAAAAAGCCCGCGTTCCGGAGAACGCGGGCTTTGCGAAGGGAAGGAACCGATCAGCGGCTGGGCTTGAACGCGCGCTTCTGCGCGTCGCGCGGCACGAACACCTTGCCGGGGCCGCCGGCGTGGCCCGGGCCCTTGCGGGGCGCGAAGCCGTCGTTGCGCGGCGCGAAGCCGCCTTCGTTGCGCGGACCGCCGCTGCGGGCGCCGAAGCCTTCGTTGCGGCTGCCGCCGGCATTGCCGCGCGGCGCGCTGTCGCCCCAGCCCGGCTTGCGGCCGAAGCCGGCCGATTCATCGCGGTCGCGGCCGCCGCCGAAACCGGCGTTCTGGCCACCACCATGGAAGCTGCCACCGCGCGGAGCGCCGGCACCCGGGCCGGGACCGCGTGCACCGCGGTCGTTGAAGCCGCTGGCATTGGCGTAGCCGTTGCCACCGCCATTGCCGCCGCGGTAGCCACCGCCGCCGTTGCCCTGGCGACGATCGCCGCCACGGCCGCGGCCGCCGAAGTCGCCCTGCGGGCGCGATTGCGGCATGCGCTGCTGCGGTTCCATGCCGGGGATCACCTCGGCCTTGAACTGCTGGCGGCTGTACTGCTCGATGTCCATGATCCGGCGACGGTCGCGGAACTCGGCGAAGGTGATCGCCAGGCCGTCGCGGCCGGCACGGCCGGTGCGGCCGATGCGGTGGGTGTAGTCCTCGGCCTTCATCGGCAGGCCGAAGTTGAAGACGTGGGTGATGGTCGGCACGTCGATGCCGCGCGCGGCCACGTCGGTCGCCACCAGGATCTGCACCTGGCCCTGGCGCAGCGCCATCAGGCGGCGGTTGCGCAGGCCCTGGCTCAGCGCGCCGTGCAGCGCCACGGCGCTGAAGCCGTCCTGCTGCAGGTCGTTGGCGAGGCCGTCGCATTCGACCTGGGTGCTGGCGAACACGATCGCCTGGTTGATGCTGGTGTCGCGCAGCCAGTGGTCGAGCAGCTTGCGCTTGTGGGCGGCGTTGTCGGCCCAGAACAGCGACTGCTTGATGTTGGCGTGCTTTTCCTGCGGGCTGTCGATGGTCACGCGCTGCGGCTCGCGCATCACGCGCTGGGCCAGCTGCTGGATGCGCGGCGCGAAGGTGGCGCTGAACATCATGGTCTGCTGGCGCTCGATGGTGAGCTGGTTGACTTCGGCCAGGTCGTCGGCGAAGCCCAGGTCGAGCATGCGGTCGGCCTCGTCGACCACCAGGAACTTGACCTTGTCGAGCTTGATCTGCATCGAGCGCTGCAGGTCCAGCAGGCGGCCCGGCGTGGCGACCACGAGGTCGGCGTTCTGCAGGCGCGCGATCTGCAGCTGGTAGGGCATGCCGCCCACCACGTTGGCGATGCGCAGGCCGCGGCAGTGGCGCACCAGCTCGATGGCGTCGTGCGCGACCTGCTGCGCGAGTTCGCGCGTCGGGCACAGCACCAGGGCGCCGGGGGTGGCGGCCTTGAAGTTGCGGTTGCTGGTCGGGTTGACGCGCTTGGGCCGCTTGGGCGGCGCTTCGCCGCGTTCGGCGGCTTCGGCCGCGAGGCGGTCGAATTCGGCGCGCTCGGCGGCGGCTGCTTCCGCCTGGCGGCGGATCAGCGTGTGCAGCACGGGCAACAGGAAGGCCGCGGTCTTGCCGCTGCCGGTCTGGCTCGAGACCATCAGGTCGACGAAACGGGCCGATTCGTCGCCGCGGGCCAGCGGGATCACCTTTTCCTGCACGGTCGTGGGCTGGTGGAAGCCCAGGTCCACGACGGCAGCGATCAGTTCGGGTGCGAGGCCCAGCGGAATGAATCCGTTGGGGCCGCGCGGTGCCTCGGGTGCGTCGGACGTCTGCGCGTCCTGATCGGCAACCTCGAGGACTTCGTTGGCCTCGGTGCTGGCGGCGTCGAGCGCCTCGAGCACGGGCACTTCGGAGGTGACAGCGGAAAATTCGTTGTTGTGAATCGATTGCACAGGCGCGAGCTCGCCCTGCGCTTCAAAAGCGTCGGTCATGAATGTCAAATTTCAAACGCGAGCGCAGCCGTGGGCGGCGCCCCGTTGGTGGTTAAAAACATCAACCATCCAACGACATTCAGCTTCCGGTTCTGAAACCCGAGGCTGCGGCCCTTTTTGATCGATCCATGCGATCGGGCGCGGTGTGCAAGATAGGGAGATGCGGGATATGCCGGCGGGGAACCGATTCTGCTCATGCACGCGCCATCCTTTTTGAAGAATAGCCGGGCACCCCGGTCAGCGAAGCCCACGATTATGACATGCATCGGGGTTTTTACCTAATCCCCGTATGCAATGGGATTTTTGGCCGTTGTTCCGGCCCACCAGGCCTCAGTCGGTCAGGCGCAGGAAGGTCTCGCGGTAGTGCGCCAGTTCCTCGATCGATTCGTGCACGTCGGCCAGCGCCGTGTGGGCCTGCTGCTTCTTGAAGGCGTTGTAGGCCGCGGGCTTCCAGCGCTTGGCGAGCTCCTTGAGCGTGCTGACGTCGAGGTTGCGGTAGTGGAAGTAGGCCTCGAGCTTGGGCATGTACTTGACCAGAAAGCGCCGGTCCTGGCCGATGGTGTTGCCGCACATCGGCGAGCCGCTCCTGGGCACGTAGCGCGCGATGAATTCGATCAGCTGCTGCTCGGCCGTGGCCTCATCGACGGCGGAGGCCTTGACCTTGTCGATCAGGCCGCTGCGGCCGTGCGTCCCCTTGTTCCAGGCATCCATGCCGTCGAGCACGGCGTCGCTCTGATGGATGACCAGCACCGGGCCGTCGATGCGCGGCGTGAGGTCGGGGCCGGTGATGACCACGGCGATCTCGAGCAGGCGTTCCTTCTCGGGGTCGAGCCCGCTCATCTCGCAATCGAGCCAGACCAGGTTCTGGTCGCTTTTCTTCAGGGTGGGGACCGCTGCGGCGGCCGTGGAGGCGGAGGATTCGGGCATCGCGGGATTGTCGCCGATGGCCCTGGGGCCTTGGATGCGAGGACTAAACTCCGCCCCCTATGTCCTATTCGCTTCTCTTCACCATCGCCTTTGCCGCCGCGCTGGTGGCCGGCATGATCGTGGAATTCTGGCTTGCCTCCAGGCAGATCCGGCATGTGGCGAGGCACCGAAACGCCGTTCCCCCCGCGTACGCGGAAAGCATCACGCTGCAGGGGCACCAGCGGGCTGCGGACTACACCATCGCGAAGACCCGGTTCAGCATCCTCGAGACGGCCTGCAGCACCGCGTTCCTCCTGGGCTGGACCCTGCTCGGCGGCCTCGACCTCCTCAACAAGTTGCTGCTCGCCTGGCTCGGTGGCGGGATGCTGCAGCAGCTGACGCTCATCGCCGCCTTTGCCGCCATCGGCGGACTGCTCGGCTTGCCGTTTTCCATCTATCGGATCTTCGTGCTCGAGGAGCGTTTCGGCTTCAACAAGATGAAATGGAAGCTGTGGGTCCTCGACAACGCCAAGTGGATGGTCGTCGGCGCGGGATTGGGCCTGCCGCTCGCGGCGTTGATCCTGTGGCTGATGGCCGCGGCTGGATCGCTGTGGTGGCTCTGGGCCTGGGCGGCTTTCTCGTTCTTCCTTCTGCTGCTGCAGGTGATCTTTCCACTGTTCATCGCGCCGTGGTTCAACAAGTTCACGCCACTCGCCGATGCAGCGCTGGAAACCCGCGTCACCGCCCTGCTGAAACGCTGCGGTTTCGCGGTCAGCGGCCTGTTCGTGATGGACGGCAGCACCCGCAGTGCGCACGCCAACGCCTACTTCACGGGCTTCGGCGTCAGCAAGCGGGTGGTCTTCTACGACACGCTGCTCGAGCAGTTGGATGCGAGCGAGATGGAAGCGGTGCTGGCGCACGAGCTGGGCCATCTCAAGCACAAGCACCTGCGCAACCATCTCGTCATGACCTGCCTGTTGAACCTGCCCGCCTTCGCGCTGCTCGGCTGGGTCTCGACCCAGACCTGGTTCTACGCCGGGCTCGGGGTGCAGCCCAACATGGCGGCGCCCAACAACGCACTGGCGCTGCTGCTGTTCATGATCGCCGTGCCGGTCTTCACCTTCTTCGTCGCGCCACTGTTCTCGCAGCTGTCGCGCAGGAACGAGTTCGAGGCCGATGCCTATGCCATCTCCCAGACGAGCCGCGACGCCCTCTCGGCCGCGCTGCTCAAGCTCTACCGCGACAACGCCTCGACCCTCACCCCCGACCCGGTGTTCGTCAAGTTCTACTACTCCCACCCGCCCGCCTCCGAGCGCCTCGCGCGCATGCTGGCGACCGCCTGAGCGCCATCTCTTTTCCATCTCCCTGGCCCCCCTTTCGAAAGCAGCGCCATGAGCACCGCCAGCATGTTGAAGATCAAGGACTGGAAGTCCATCCCCCGCAAGGCACTGAGCGCGACCGAGATCGTCTCGGCGCTCGCGCGGCTCGAAGGCTGGAAGCTCAGCGGCGACGGCGCGAACGTCGCGATCGAGAAGACCTACGGCTTCACGAACTACTTCGAGACCATCGCCTTCGTGAATGCACTGGCGATGGTGGCCCACACGCAGGACCATCACCCCGACCTGTCGGTGCACTACAACCGCTGCGTGGTGCGCTTCAACACGCACGACGTCGGTGGCATCTCGGTCACCGACTTCGAGTGCGCACGCCAGGCCGATGCGCTGCTGGCGGCCGCGCCCACGGCATGACCGGAGCGATCGCCTTTGGCTAAGCCGGGCCGTGAGCGCCAGCAGGGCCGTGCCTCGGCCGATGCGCTGAACGACGGCCTCGTGGTGGCCAGCCACGGTCGCCACTGCCTGGTCGAGACGCCCGAAGGCGAACGACGCATCTGCCATCCGCGCGGCAAGAAGAGCCAGGCCGTGGTCGGCGACCGCGTGCGCTGGCAGGCCAGCGAGGACGAAGGCACGATCGAGCAGGTGGTGCCGCGGCGCAACCTGTTCTACCGCCAGGACGACATTCGCACCAAGTCCTTCGCGGCCAACCTCGACCATGTGCTGATCCTGATCGCGGCCGAGCCCGAGTTCTCCGAACACCAGCTCGCGCGCGCCCTGATCGCGGCCGAGGCCGAGCGCATCACGCCGATCATCGCGCTCAACAAGAGCGACCTGGTCGAGCCCTTCGAGCGCGCCTGGCGCAAGCTCGCGCCCTACCGGCGCATGCACCACGGCGTGCTGCCGCTGTCGCTGAAGGCCTCGGGCGAAGTCGACCACGCCTCGCTGACGCAGCGCCTCGCGGGCAAGACCACGCTGGTGCTCGGCCCCTCGGGCGCGGGCAAGAGCACGCTGATCAACCTGCTGGTGCCGGGCGCCACCGCGCTCACCGGCGAGATCTCGCAGGCGCTCAATTCGGGCAAGCACACCACCACCAGCACCACCTGGTACTGGGTCGACGCGGCGCGCAGCACCGCGCTGATCGACTCGCCGGGCTTCCAGGAATTCGGCCTGAACCACATCGCGCCGATGCAGCTCGCGGGCCTGATGCCCGACATCGCCGAGCATGCGGGTGACTGCAAGTTCTACAACTGCACCCACCTGCACGAGCCGGGCTGCGGCGTGATCGCGCACGTGGAGTCGGCGGCCAACGACGGGCCGATCAGCGCCTCGCGCTACAAGATCTACGGCGATCTGTTCGCGGAGCTCAGCGAGACGCGCTACTGAACGGCCGAGGACCCGGCTGCCTCAGCCCTGCAGGATCTCGCGCAGCCGCTCCACCAGCACGCTGCACTGCGCCCGCGTGCCGATGCTGATGCGCAGGTACTGCACGATGCGCGGCTGGCGGAAGTGCCGCACCAGCACCGCGCGCTCGCGTAATGCGGCGGCCAGTTCGGCGGCGTCGCGCGACGGATGCCGCGCGAACACGAAATTGGTCTGCGAGGGCAGCACCTCGAAGCCCAGGTCCTCGAGCTGCAGCACCAGCCCTTCGCGGGTATCGACGACGTCGTCGCGCGTCCGGCGGAACCAGTCCTCGTCCTCGAGCGCCGCCACGGCGCCGGCGCTCGCGAGCCGGTCAAGCGGGTAGGAGTTGAAGCTGTCCTTCACGCGCACCAGCGCATCGATCAGGTGCGCCTGGCCGCAGGCGAAGCCCACGCGCAGGCCGGCCAGCGAACGCGACTTCGAGAGCGTCTGCACCACCAGCAGGTTGGGATGGTGCGGGATCAGCGGGAGCGCGCTCTCGGCGCCGAAATCGACGTAGGCCTCGTCCACCAGCACCACGCGCTCGGGACAGGCGCGCAGCAGTTCCTCGATGCGCGCCAGCGGCAGGCCGATGCCGGTGGGGGCATTCGGGTTGGCAACGACGACGCCCGCGCAGCCTTCGCGCGCGCGATCGGCCATGGCATCGACGTCGATGCGCAGACCTTCGTCGACCGGCAACTGCTCGCAGGCGATGCCGTAGAGCTGCGCATAGACGCGATAGAAGCTGTAGCTGATGTCGGGCATCAGCAGCGGCTCGCGCTGCTGGAAGAAGGCGAAGAAGGCGTGGGCCAGCACCTCGTCGGAACCGTTGCCCGCGAAGACCTGCTCGACCGCGAGCCCGTGGCGGCGCGCGACGGCTTCGCGCAGCGCGAGCGAGGTGGGGTCGGGGTAGAGCTCGAGGCCGTTCTCGGCCGCCTCGCGGATCGCCTGGATGGCGCGCGGCGATGGCGGGTACGGGTTCTCGTTGGTGTTGAGCTTCACGAGGTCCCGGATGCGCGGCTGCTCGCCAGGCACGTAGGGCTCGAGGCCCGCGATGCGCGGGCTCCAGAACGAAGGCGCGCGTTCGGCCGCCGGATCGATCGAGTCGGCCATGGGCTCAGCCCAGCAGCCGCGCGAGCGTCAGCAGCGCGAGCAGCACCATCCACATCACGACCGAGCGCCAGACCAGGCCCACCACGCTGCGCAGGTGGCCGGGCTCGGGCTCGCGGCCCGGCGTGCTGCCGCTGTCGGGGCGTCGGGTGTCGGCGAAGGATTCGCCGGCCTGTGCACGCGGCAGCGGGTCGACGCTGGGAATCGGCCGCAGCCGGCCGCCGCCCAGGCGCACGTTGACCGCGCCCGAGGTGGCCGCGAGGATCACGCCGTCGTTCTCGCTCGGAAAGCGGCGCGCGTCGTTGCGCCAGCAGTCGATGGCTTCCTCGAAGCTGCCCACCACCGCGAAGCCCAGCGCCGTGATGCGCGCGGGCAGCCAGTCGATCGCATGCCAGGCGCCATCGGCGGCCTCCTGCACCGATTCGCTCGAGGGCTGCACGGCCGCGCCGTTCTTGTGCAGCCAGTAGCGCGCGACGAATTCGCTCATGCGGTAGAAAACAGCGCCGGCCGGCCCCAGGCCGACCGCGGCGAGCACCGAGAACCAGGCCAGCACGCCGAACACGTGGCGATGCGCGGCGATCACCGAATGCTCGATCACGTGGCGCACGATCTCGCTGCGCGGCAGCTCGGCGGCGTCCACGCCCTGCCAGTGCGCGAGCAGCGAGCGCGCCAGCGGCTCGTCGCCTTCGTCGAGGGCGTCGCGGATGTCGGTGAAGTGGTGGCTGAACTGGCGAAAGCCCAGGGTGACGTAGAGCACCGCGATGCTCCAGAGCACCGCGAACGGCAGCCCCAGCGTGAGCACCAGCAGCCAGTGGATGCCGAGCGCGAGCAGCGTCGGCACGAAGACAGCGAGGCCCCAGGCGATCCATCCATGGTGCGGCTTGCCCGCGTCGAAGTTGCGGCTGGTCCAGCGCGTCCATGCGAGCACGCCGCCATACACGGGGTTGTGCGGGGCCAGCGGCCGCACCTGCTCGATCAGCAACGCACACAGGATGGCGAAGAAGCTCATCCAGAGATGATAGCGAGACAGCCCCGTCGTTCGGGGCTTGCGGACCTATGAGGCCGACAGAACTCGCCGTTTCTTCAGGCGGCTCAGGCGCTCAGGAAGCGGTAGAGATTGCGCAGCATGCCGGCCGTGGCGCCCCAGACGAAGCGCTCCTCGGTACCGTCCTGGTAGGGCATCGAGTACCAATGGCGCTGCGTGCCGTCACCCGCGGGCACGGCATGGCGGCGGTGGTTGGCCGGGTCCATGAGCCAGCCCAGCGGGACCTCGAAGGCCTGCGCGACCTCGTAGGGGTTGATCGTGAGCTCGAAGCCGGGCTCGACCAGCGACACCACCGGCGTGACGATGAACGAGGTCACCGTGGTGTAGGTCGGCAGGCTGCCGAGCACCTCGATGTAGCTGGCCGACAGGCCGACCTCTTCCCAGGCCTCGCGCAGCGCGGCGGCCGCGATGTTGGCGTCTTCGGGATCGACGCGGCCGCCCGGGAACGCGACCTGGCCCGAATGGGTCGACAGGTTCGCGGTGCGCTCGGTGAGCAACACGGTCGGGCCCTGCGGGCGCTGCACGATCGGCACCAGCACGGCAGCCTGCGCGGGCTCGCGGCCGGTCATGCGCGGCTCGCGGCGCAGCTCGGGCGCCCAGGCCGGCGGCGCAGCGAAGCGCGCACGCAGCGCCTGCGCCGTCAGCTGCTCCAGCGCCACCGCGGGCAGCCCGTCGGCCGTGCCGCCGCCCACCACCGGGACCTTGCGCGGGTCGAATGGCGGCAGCATCGTGGGCACGACGGCATTGACGGGTTCGGTGGGAATGGAGGACATGGACGGGGCGGCGATGGTGGCGGTCAAGTGTGGATCGTGAAGAAGCGAAAGGAAGTCGTGATGAAAGCAGGACCCGGGCCCGGAAGAACGCGCGAAGGGCCTGCCGGATCGGCCGCTGCCAGAACGCAAAAAGCCGCCAGAGCGGCGGCTTTTTCGCAACAGGCAAGCCTGCAGGCAGCTTACGCGGCCGCGGCGCCCGACGACTTGCCCGGCAGCTTTTCCTTGATGCGAGCCGAACGGCCGCTGCGATCGCGCAGGTAGTACAGCTTGGCGCGGCGCACGTCGCCGCGGCGCTTGACTTCGATGTTGGCGATCAGCGGGCTGTAGGTCTGGAAGGTACGTTCCACGCCTTCGCCGCTGGAGATCTTGCGCACGGTGAAGCCGCTGTTGAGGCCACGGTTGCGCTTGGCGATCACGACGCCTTCGTAGGCCTGCACGCGCTTGCGGGTGCCTTCGACGACGTTCACGCTGACGATGACCGTGTCACCGGGCATGAAATCGGGGATGGTCTTGCCGAGACGGGAAATTTCTTCCTGCTCGAGGGTCTGGATGAGGTTCATGATTTCCTGAAATCGATCGTGTCCGCGCTGCACAAAAGGCGTCGTTGGCAGGGGTCTGGGGCTCTATGAAGAGTAGACGCCTGCACCGGACGCGGCCGGCCAGAGGATCGGGGAGCCCGCGATTATAGCTTTTTTTTGAGCACCGCCTCATCGGCGGCGTTCAGGCGGCCGGCAGAGCGGGCCGCGTCTATCAATTCGGGGCGTTCCCGGGCGGTGATCGCCAGCCGCTGGTCGCGGCGCCAGCGCTCGATCTGCGCATGGTGGCCCGACATCAGCGGCGCCGGCACGCCCTGCCCGTTCCACTGCTCGGGCCGCGTGTAGTGCGGGCAGTCGAGCAGGCCGTCGAGCGCGGGATTGAAGCTGTCCTGCACATGGCTGGCCTCGTCGCCGAGCACGCCGGGCTGCAGCCGCGCCACCGCGTCGAGCAGCGCCATCGCGGGGATCTCGCCGCCCGACAGCACGAAGTCGCCGAGGCTGATCTGGTGCGTGACATGGGCGTCGATGAAGCGCTGGTCGATGCCTTCGTAGCGACCGCAGACCAGCACCGCGCCCTCGCTGGCCGACCAGCGCTCGACCGCCTCGTGGCGCAGGGCCTCGCCGATCGGCGAGAACAGCACCACCGGGGCCGGCGTGCCGCGCGCGGCCTGCGCCGCGGCCAGGCAGGCCGACAGCGGCTCGGCCATCATCACCATGCCGGGGCCGCCGCCGAACGGGCGGTCGTCCACGCGCTTGTAGTTGCCGGGCGCGTAGTCGCGCGGATTCCACAGCACCACCTCGACCTGCTTCGATTCGTAGGCGCGGCGCGTCACGCCGCTGGCCATGAAGGGCGCGAACAGTTCGGGGAACAGCGTGAGGATGTCGAAGCGCATGCGCGCGGACCGCGGCGGCGGGGCCGAGGTCAGTAGTCGGGCTGCCAGTCGACCGTGATGCGCCGGCCCGCGAGGTCGACGCCGTCGACGAAGGCGGAGACGAAGGGCACCATGCGCTCGATGGCCTTGCCGTCCTGCTCGGCCGCGATCACCAGCGTGGTCTGCGGACCGGAGGCGAGCAGCTCGCGCACCGTGCCGAGCACGATGCCCTCGCGGTTGACGACCTCGAGGCCGATCAGGTCGACCCAGTAGTACTCGTCGTCGCCGGTGCTCGGGAAGCTCGAGCGCGGCACGAACACGCGCGCGCCACGCAGCGCCTCGGCCGCATTGCGGTCGGGCACGTCACGCGACGAGGCGACGATGCAGTCGGAGTGTTCCTTGGCTTCGCTGATCGCGAGCCGGAAAGCGGCGGTCGCCGAAGCCCCGGGGGCCTGCAGGAACCAGCGCTTGGAAGAAAAAAGCGCCTCGGGCTGGGCGCTGTGGGGCAGGACCTTGAACCAGCCCTTGATGCCCCAGGCATCGGCGATGCGTCCTACTTCGATCGCATCCGCCGGCAATTCGGCGGCTTCGAGCGCGGGCAGCATCGCCGTGCGGGAGCCGGCGGGCCTTAGGCCGCGGCCTTGGGAGCAGCCGCTGCGGCTTGACGGATCAGGCGCGCGACGGTGGGCGACGGCTGGGCGCCGACGCTCTTCCAGTAGGTCAGGCGGTCCTGAGCGATGCGGATGCTTTCTTCGTTTTCCTTGGCGGTCGGGTTGTAGAAACCCAGGCGCTCGATGAAGCGACCATCGCGGCGAACGCGCTTGTCCGACACGACGATGTTGAAGAACGGACGGCCTTTGGCACCGCCACGGGAGAGTCGAATGACGACCATGATTTATCCTTGGGTGGGTCGCAGGCCTTCGTGTTTGAAGATGAAAACCTGCTCACGATGTTCTTCCAGCGTCGAGACACGCGACATGGCCACCCGGCCAGCGACACGCTGAAAAGCCTGCGATTATAGCCCGCGCCGCGTTCCGGCCGAGAATTCCTGCCTGCACTGGCCTATTTCGGCCCATTTCCGGCCATTCCGCCGCCCCAATTTCCCCTCATGACAACGATCCGCCCCAGCCGCGAAGACGACATTCCGGCGATCGCCGCCATCTACGCGCACCACGTGCTGCACGGCACCGGCACCTTCGAGACCGAGCCGCCCTCGCCCACCGAGATGGCCAGCCGGCGTGCCGACGTGCTGGGCAAGGGGCTGCCCTACCTGGTCGCCGAGCGCGACGGCGAGCTGCTCGGCTTCGCCTACTGCAACTGGTTCAAGCCGCGTCCGGCCTACCGCTACTCGGCCGAGGATTCGATCTACCTGGCCGAGGCCGCGCGCGGCCAGGGCCTGGGCGCTCGGCTGCTGGCCGCCCTGTCCGAGGCGGCCGAGGCCGCCGGCGTGCGCAAGCTGATCGCGGTGATCGGCGACTCGGCCAATGCCGGCTCGATCGGCGTGCACCGCGGCCAGGGCTTCACCCAGGTCGGCGTGCTCAAGGACTGCGGCTGGAAGTTCGGCCAGTGGCGCGACGTCGTGCTGATGGAAAAGACCATCGGCGAAGGCAGCAGCACCCATCCCGAATGAACGAAGCAACGAAACAAGGATCGAGCACCGCATGAAAAGCAAGACGACCACGGCCTGGCTGGCCTTCCTCGGCGGCCCGCTGGGCCTGCACCGCTTCTACCTGCGCGGACTCGGCGACTGGCTCGGCTGGCTGCTGCCGATCCCGACCGCGCTCGGCCTCTACGGCGTCGAGCGCGTGCGCATGTACGGCGTGGACGACGGCTGGAGCTGGGTGCTGATCCCCTTCCTCGGCTTCACCATCGCCGGCTGCGCGCTCACGGCCATCGTCTACGGCCTGATGACGCCCGAGAAGTGGAACGCGCGCTACAACGCCGGCGCCGCCCTCGACGCCGAACCCGGCCGCACGAGCTGGGCCACCATCGGCGCGGTGGTGCTCGCGCTGTTCTTCGGCAGCACCATCCTCATGGCCAGCATCGTGTTCAGCTTCCAGCGCTATTTCGAGCACCAGGTCGAGGAGGGCCGGAAGATCTCGCAGTAGCCCGCGCGCCGCGGCCGGTCGATGCGCCCCGCGGAGAGCGGGCGCAACCACCGGTTTCCATGATTGACGGCCGCTCCCTCCCGGTTATGGTGTGCCCATAAATCACAACGGGCCGAGGGAGCATTGCCATGCTGGAGGACCCCGTGCAGCGTCGCGCGCTCGACGCGGTACATCATCTGACCGACCCCGAGCCACCCTGGCTCGGCGTGCTCGAAGGCGCGTGCGGCCTGATCGGCGGCGAGAGCGCGACCTTCATCATGGTCGATGCCGGCGGCCAGCTGCTGTCGGCCCAGCAATGGAACGTCGACCCCGAGGCGGAGCGCGTCTACCGCGAGCACTACGTCCAGCAGGACATCATCACGCCGAAGGCCCTCGGCGCGGCGCCCGGCACCTGGCTCGACACGGCGGAGTTCTTCGACGCGGGCGACCTGTCGGGCAATGCCTACTACGCCGACTACATGCTGCGCTACGGCATGCGCCAGATGCTCAGCTACCAGATCGAGGACGGCCCGCATCGCCGCGGCGGCCTGACCCTTCAGCGTAGCCGGCCGCTGCAGCGCACGCGCAGCCATCTCGATTCCGAGCGGGTGCGCCATTTCACCCACGCACTGCAGTCGGCGCTCGCGCGTCGCCGCGAATACGCCGAAGGCTGGCTCGCCACGGCCGAATCGGCCTTCGAGGCCTTCGGCGAGGCCATGCTGCTGGTCAATGCCACGGGTACGGTGCAGCACGTGTCGGCCCACGCGGCCGAGTTGCTGTCGCACCGCAGCGCGCTGCGCGTGCACCAGGGCCGGCTCTGGCATCCCGCCGCGCGGGCACGCGATGCGCTGGCGGCGACCCTCGCGCGCGCCTCGGCGCCCGGCGGCGCGCCCACGCGGCTGCTGATGCCCGCCGACCGCGACAGCCTGGCCTGCGGCCTGCAGTTCACGAAGGCACAGGCGCATCTGCGCGTGGCGAACGAGCCACTGCTGCTCGTGCGCCTGCATCTGCCCGATCGGGTGCAGCCGCTCGATGCCGAGCTGCTGCGCGGCGCCTTCGGCCTCACGCCGGCCGAGGCGCGGGTGCTGGTCGCGCTGGTCGAGGGACAGACGCTCAAGCAGCATGCGGCGGCGCAGGCGGTCTCCATCAACACGGTGCGCACGCAACTCGCGGCGCTGATGGACAAGATGGGTTGCCAGCGGCAGATCGACCTGGTGCGCATGGCACTGTCGGTGGCGTAGCGTCCGGCGGCGAACGCCCATGCGGCGGCGCGGCGCGAGGCCGTCCACTGCGAAGAAAAAAAGGAAATCAGGCGGGAAGGACCCGGCGCCCCGAGGGCTCGCGCATCCGGTGGGCCTGCGCGGTCGGTCGTGCCGACACCGGGTACCAACCAAAAAAACCACCCGACCAGAGCCGGGTGGCAAACCTTGGAGACAAAAAAGACGCGGAAATCAGAAGCTGTGACGCAGACCGAAGTCGTAGCCCGTCGACGAGCGCGGTGCCCAGCCGGCGGTGGCCAGGTAGGCCGGGGCGCCACCGGTGGTCACGCGACCGAAGACGGTCGGGTTGTTCTGACCGTCCTTGATGCGCACGCGAGCGAGCGTGGCATACAGCGCGGTGCGCTTCGACAGGTTGTGCACGTAGCCGATCGCGAACTGGTTGGCCTTGGTCGACAGCTCGGGGTTGCCGAACAGCGCGAGGGCCGGGTTCACGACGGGGTTCTGACCAGCCTTGTACTTCAGGTAGCCGTACGAAGCCTTGATCTGGCCCGGACCCACCGGCACGCTGACGCCGAGCAGGAAACCGTCGTACTTGTCGGTCACGCTGTTGACGTAGTTCAGAGCACCCAGGGTGGTGACGTTGTCGAACTTGTTGCGGGCCGACGAGTACTCGCCGAACAGCTTCGCAGCGCCGAGGTCGTAGCTCGCACCGAGGTTGAAGGTGTTGATGCGGTTCTTGAACGCTTGCGAAGCCAGCGCCGGGGTCAGGACCGTGGTCGCGGTCAGCGGCGTGGAGTCCTTGTTGTCCTGGCCGTAGGAAACAGCCACGTCGAGCGGGCCGTTGGCATAGCCGACGCGACCGCCGAAGTACGAACCGCGCTTGGACGGCGACTCGATCACGTTCTCGTCGAACTTCACGTTCTCGTGCAGTGCGTACTGGAACTGACCGTAGAAACCACCGAGGTTCGGCGGCAGGAAGTAGCCGATGCTGTTGCTGGCGCGCGCGTAGTTGTCGCTGGCCGAAGCGCCGTTGGGAGCGGTGCCGCCCTTGCGCGACAGCGAGTCGCCGACGCGGCTGATCAGGCTCGTGCCCACGCCACGCAGACCGAAGGGATCGAACACGTTGTCGTTCCAGTAGGTGGGCGTGTAGTCGCGGCCGAGGCGGATTTCGCCGAAGCCACCCGACAGGCTCACGGTGGAGCGACGGTCGAACGCGGCCACGCCGGTCTTGCCGTCATCGTTGGTGATGCCCGATTCGAGCCAGAAGCTCGCTGCCAGGCCACCGCCCAGATCTTCCGTGCCGCGGAAGCCGAGGCGGCTGGAGCTGCTGCTGCCGTTCGCCAGGGCCGTTTGGCTCTGCTTGCGCGAAGCGCCGATCAGCAGCGGGTTCGTGCCACGGTACTCGCTCTTGGTCGAGTAGTTGCTCACGCTCGCATCGACCACGCCGAACAGCGTCACCGACGATTGAGCAGCCGCTCCGCCGGCCGCCAGCACGGCGGCCAATGCCACCAGGGATTTTTTCATTTCAGCTTCCTCTTTCTTAAGCACAACAAGCGTCCTGGGCGGTCCTTCGAGGAACCACCCCGGAACGGGGGGGACACCGGGGATTCCGCGGCGGCTCGCCGCGGTTTCTCGTGCGCATCGGATCGCGTTTCTTTCGGCACCGGCGTGGGACCGGCTCCGAGCGACGCTGCACACGATGCATCTGCAATCGGGTGCAGTGATGGTCTCGTGTGCGAGTGAAGAGTCCGTGACAACCCTTAGAGCCCATCGATGGAATCGGGACTCTTTGGCGCGATAACAACAGGCTCAGAAACTTGTGCTGAAACGCACTGCGCTGCGCGCATCGACGACAGGCTCGCGCTACAACGACGGCTTGTTCGTCCGCTGTCGATCGCAGCACGTCGATCCAGGCCCCAAGGAGTTGCACATGATCGAATGGCCCGAGAGAAACCGCCCCGGCTTCGTCGCGTTCCACCATGACTACCGCGAAGACGGGTGGGGCCTCGGGAAGCCGGAGGACGAGTCCTACTTCGACTTCGAGCAGATCAGGAAGTACATGCGCGGCGTACTCGTCCACCCCGGGAATTTCTTCGGCCTCATCGACCAGTTCGGCGAGACGCTTCAGTTCTACGTGAACGACGACCGCACGGTCCAGATCGATTTCATCGTCGAGGCACGGCGAGGCTCGATGGTGAAGATGGCGCCCTTGAGCGAGTGCATCGCGCTGGTCGAAAGCGCGGGACCGTCGCTGGCGGGGCTCGTCATTCCGGGCGCCGTGTTTCAGGCCTGGTAGCCGCGCTCAGAAAATCTGCCAGCTCACCCAATAAGCAATCGCCGCCACGAACGCCGACGCGGGAATCGTGAAGATCCACGCCCACACGATGTTGCCCGCCACGCCCCAGCGCACCGCGCTCGCGCGCTGCGCCGAGCCCACGCCGACGATGGCGCCGGTGATGGTGTGGGTGGTCGACACGGGAATGCCCAGCGCGGTGGCCAGGAACAGCGTGAGCGCACCGCCGGTCTCGGCGCAGAAGCCGCCCACGGGCTTGAGCTTGGTGATCTTCTGGCCCATGGTCTTGACGATGCGCCAGCCGCCGAACATGGTGCCCAGCGCGATCGCGGCATAGCAGCTCACGATGACCCAGGTCGGCGGTTCGGCCGCGCCGGCCGATGCGTAGCCGGTGGCGATCAAGAGCATCCAGATGATGCCGATGGTCTTCTGCGCGTCGTTACCGCCGTGGCCCAGGCTGTAGGCACCGGCCGAGACCAGCTGCAGCCGCCGGAACCAGCGGTCGATGCGCGAAGGCGTGGCGCGGCGGAAGGTCCAGGCCACGATCACCATCATCAGCGAGCCGAGCAGGAAGCCCAGCACCGGCGAGACGAAGATGAAGGCCACGGTCTTCCAGATGCCCGAGGCGACGAGGCCGCTGGTGCCGGTCTTGGCGATCACGGCGCCGACGATGCCGCCGATCAGCGCATGCGAGGAACTGCTGGGGATGCCGTAGTACCAGGTGACGAGGTTCCAGCTGATGGCGCCGATCAGCGCACCGAACACCACGTGCACGTCGACCACGCCAGGCTGGGCGATGCCCTTGCCCACGGTGGCCGCCACGCTCAGGTGGAAGACGAAGATCGCGATCAGGTTGAAGAAGGCGGCGAACACCACGGCCTGGCCGGGCCGCAGCACGCCCGTGGACACCACGGTCGCGATCGAGTTGGCGGCATCGTGGAAGCCGTTCATGAAGTCGAACAGGATCGCGAGCGCGACCAGCACCATCACCACCCAGAGGGCGACCTGCACCGTTGCCATCGGTCGTGCCCGCTCAGGAGTTCTCGAGGACGATGCCCTCGATCACGTTGGCCACGTCCTCGCACTTGTCGGTGATCGTCTCGAGCAGCTCGTAGATCGCCTTGAGCTTGATGACCTCGCGCACGTCGGGCTCCTCGCGGAACAGCTTGCTCATGGCGCTGCGCATCACGCGGTCGGCGTCGGACTCGAGGCGGTCGATCTCCTCGCAGGTCTTCAGCGTGGCCTCGGCCACCGCCGGGTCGGCGATCTTGCCGAGGTACTTCACGGCGTCCTTGAGGCGGTCGCAGCACTTCACGCTCAGCGTGGTGAGGCGCACGATCTCGTCGGTCATGTGGCGCACGTCGTACAGCGCCATGGTCTCGGCCGAGTCCTGGATCAGGTCGGCCACGTCGTCCATGGTGTTGATGAGCTTGTGGATCTGCTCGCGGTCGATCGGCGTGATGAAGGTCTTGTGGATCAGCCGGTTGACGTCGTGCGTGACGCGGTCGGCCGCGCGCTCGGCGTTGTCGACGTCGCGGTTGTACTGCTCGCGCAGGTGCACGTCGTTGTAATTGGTGACGAGTTGCTCGAAGGCCCGGGCCGCCTCGACGATGCGCTCGGCGTGCTGGTTGAACATCTCGAAGAAATTGCCCTCGCGGGGCAGCAGCTTGCCGAACATGGCGACTCCTGGAGGACGTCAATCACAGTTTGATGACGCCTTGATGAAAAAACCCGCGAAGTTTAAACGGGCGGATCGTGCGATCCGGACCTTGGGGGGTTGATCTTTTCGTTGTATATGCGCGAGGCACGGCGGCCGCGGCCGCACTCCGGCCCGAAAAAAAGAGAACTCAGGCCGCGAGCTTCAGCACGGGCAGCTGCCATCCGCCGTAGATGCCGCCGAGCCGCAGCGCCACGACCAGCGCGATGCCGGCATGGAAGGCCCAGCGCCGCGGCAGGCCCGCCGCCTGCAGCAGCAGGTAGGCGACGATGCCCGCGATGGCGGCCGAGCCGTAGAAGCCGCCGCTCAGCAGCAGCGGCACGTGGCCCGTGAGCACGTCGCGCAGCAGGCCGCCGGCGGCGCCGGTCATGGTGCCGGTCAGCACCACGATCAGCGCGCCGCGGCGCTGCTCCTCGGCCACCTGCGCGCCCATGACGGCGAACAGCCCGAGGCCCAGCGCATCGGCCACCGCGAGCGCGTGCTGCGGCACCGGCAACGCGTGCAGCCAGGCGATGGCCAGCGCCGAGACGGCGAGGATCACCCAGGCATAGCGGGTGTCGCGGATCCAGAACACGGGATGGCGGTCGAGCAGCAGGTCGCGCAGGGTGCCGCCGCCGACCGCGGTGACCGAGGCGATCACGACCACGCCGAGCCAGTCGAGCCCCGCATGGGCCGCGGCCAGCACGCCGCTGACGGCGAACACCGCGACGCCGGCGAGATCGAGGACGTACAGCAGCACGGCGCCCGCCCTCCCCCGAAACCTTCGCTCAGGCCTTGGCGTCGGTGTCGCGCAGCCGCTCGATGACCTGCTTCGACACCCGCGCCAGCGCGGCGCGCGGCACCTTGTCGGGCGCGATCTCGGCCAGCGGCTTGAGCACGAAGGCACGCTCGCGCATGCGCGGATGCGGCAGCGTGAGCGCGGGCGTGTCCTTGACCGTGTTGCCGTGCGTCAGCAGGTCGAGATCGAGGGTGCGCGGCGCGTTCGGGAACGGCCGCTCGCGCCCGGCTTCGAGCTCGAGCAGTTGCAGGTCGGCCAGCAGCGCCTCGGCCGTGAGGCCGGTGCGCACCGCGACCACGGCGTTGATGAAATCGGGACCGGTGGCATCGACCGGCGCGCTGCGGTAGAGCGAGGAACTGGCCGTCACGGTGGTGCGCTCGATCGCGCCGATGGCGAGGATCGCGGCGCGCACCGCCGCGGCGGCATCGCCGAGGTTGGCGCCGATCGCGATGAAGGCCTGGACCGTGGGGTACTCGTCGCGGGACCGGCTCGGGGGCCGGGCCGGACCGGAGCCGCCCGAGCGACCGGCCGGCTTGCGCGCCGGCGCCGCGCCCTTGCGGGCCGGACCGGCGGAACTGGCGCCGCGGCCGGGCGCGCGGCCGGGCTTCGCATCGCCATCGCGGGCATCGCGCGGTGCCTGGCGGCGGCCCTCGCCACCCCCCGCGGGCTTGCGCCCCGGCGCAGCCTTGCCGCCCGGCGGGCGCTTGGCGGTACTCATTCGGATGCGGCTGGCGCGCCGCCCTCACCGCCGGTGCGCGGCTTGCGACGGCGCCGGCGCTTGCGCGGCGCAGCCGGCTCGCCATCGGGCGGCACGGCGCCGCCCTCGCCTTCGGTCGTCTCGTCGTCCTCGCGCTCGTCATTGCGCGCAGCGGCGCTCCTGGGCGCTGCGCCCCCGGGCGCGGCCGCCACAGGCGCGGTGTTGCGCACCCGCACGCGCTGGCGCGTCTTCTGTTCGTCGCGCACCTGGTCCAGCAGGTCCTGGCGCCGCGTGTCGTCCGAGGTGCTGAACTCCTGCCACCACTCGGCGATGGCCTCGCTGACCTCGCCGACGTCGGCGCGCAGGCGCATGAAGTCGAAGGCGGCACGAAAGCGCGCCTGCTCGACCAGGCTGTAGGGCGTGGAGCCGGTGCGCTTGTCGAAGCGCGGCTGCATCATCCAGATCTCGCGCATGTCGGCGGCCAGCTTGCCGCGGCCCGAGACGTCGCCGATGCGCGCGTTGAACACGTCATCGATCGCGTCCTGCAGCGCCGGGAACGGCGGCTGCGCGCGCTGGCCGTTGCGGCCTTCCTGGCGCTGGGCCCAGCCGTCGCGCACGTCGGCCCACAGCACGCAGGCCAGCAGGAAGCTCGGCGCCACCGGCTTGCCCTCGCCGACCCGGCGGTCGGTGTCCTGCAGCGCGGCCTTCACGAACGGCAGGTCGGCGCGCTCCACCACCACGTCGAGCAGCGGGTAGATGCCCTTGGCGAGCCCCAGCTTGCGCAGCTGCTCGACGGTGGCGATCGCGTGGCCGGTCTGCAGCAGCTTGAGCATCTCGTCGAACAGGCGGCTCTGCGGCACGTCGGCCAGCAGCTTGCTCGACTCGACCAGCGGCGCGCCGGTCTTGGGCTCGAGCTTGAAGCCCAGGGCCGCGAGCTTGGCCGAGAAGCGGATGGCGCGGATGATGCGCACCGGGTCCTCGCGGTAGCGCACGGCCGGGTCGCCGATCATGCGCAGCACCAGCTTCTGGGCATCGCGGATGCCGTGGTGGTAGTCGATCACCACCTGCCGCGCCGGGTCGTAGTACATCGCGTTGACGGTGAAGTCGCGGCGCGCGGCGTCTTCCTCCTGCGGGCCCCAGACGTTGTCGCGCAGCACGCGGCCGCTGGCGTCCACGGCATGGGTCATGCCCGCGAGCTCGCCCTTGCTGGTGCGCTCGTTGCCGCTGACCTGGCCGGCCGCGGCCGCGTCCATGTAGGCGCGGAAGGTCGAGACCTCGATCACCTCGTGCTCGCGGCCGCGCCCGTACACCACGTGCACGATGCGAAAGCGCCGCCCGATGATGAAGGCGCGCCGGAACAGCCCCTTGACCTGCTCGGGCGTGGCATTGGTCGCCACGTCGAAGTCCTTGGGCCGCAGGCCCAGCAGCAGGTCGCGCACCGCGCCGCCCACCACGTAGGCCTCGAAGCCGGCCTGCTGCAGGGTGGTGACCACGTTCTTCGCGCGTTCGTCGACCAGGGCCGGATCGATCCGGTGAACCTCCGCCGGCACTTCCTCGCGCTTGCCGAAGCGGCTCTTTCCCTGTGCGCCGCCGGCGGATTTGCCGAGCAGCTTGTCGATGAATTTCTTGATCATTGGTTGAGAAGGGTTCTTCTTATTCGTTTTCGAGCATGGAGCGGATCAACGGAATGGTGATCGCGCGTTGCGTCTGCAGCGCATAGCCGTCGAGCTGCGTGAGCAGCTCCATCAGGCTGCCGAGGTCGCGGCTGAAGCGGTGCAGCATGTAGTCGAGGACATCGTCGGACAGCATCACGCCGCGCGCATCGGCGGCCTGGCGCAGCACGGCGCGTCGTTCGCTCTCGCCGAGCACCTGCAGGTGGAACACGTGGCCCCAGCCGAGGCGGGTGCGCAGGTCCTCGCGCAGCGGCAGGTCGGCCGGCGGCAGCGCGCCCGCGGCCACCACGCCACGCTGCAGGCTCTGCGCGTTGACGAACCAGTTGAAGGCCGCGTGCTGCTGCACGGCGGTGTAGAGGTGCACGTCGTCGAGCAGCACGGCGACCCAGCGCTCGTCGAACTCGGGCGGCTCCAGCAGGCCGGCGTGCAGCCAGCCCACGCTGGCGCCCTGCTCGCGCAGCGCCACGCGCACCGATTCGAGCAGATGGGTCTTGCCGCTGCCGCTTTCGCCCCACAGGTAGGTCGGCACGGGCGAGTGGAGCGCCGGACTGCCGGCGCCGCCCACCCACAGTTGCAGGTGCCGCAGCGCCGCCTCGTTCGGGCCGGCAAAGAAGGCGTCGAAGCTGGGGCCCGTCGCGATGCCGATATCGAGCGCGAGCTGTTTCATCCCGGGAAGGTTCATGGAGGGGGCGGTCAACGCCCGTAAAATCGTCCGGAATTCTATCGGCCCGGCCGTTTCGCCCTTTGACCCTCCCCCCGGGGTGCCATCGCGGCCGGTGCGCTTTCCATTCCTCTCGCCTCCAACCAGCCATGACCTCCCCTCTGCCCACTCCGCTCAGCTACAAGGACGCAGGCGTCGACATCGATGCCGGCGACGCGCTGGTCGACCGCATCAAGCCGCTCGCGAAGAAAACCATGCGCGAAGGCGTGCTGGCCGGCATCGGCGGTTTCGGCGCACTGTTCGAGGTGCCCAAGCGCTACAAGGAGCCGGTGCTGGTGAGCGGCACCGACGGCGTGGGCACCAAGCTCAAGCTGGCCTTCGAATGGAACATGCACGACACGGTCGGCATCGACCTGGTGGCCATGAGCGTCAACGACGTGCTGGTGCAGGGCGCCGAGCCGCTGTTCTTCCTCGACTACTTCGCCTGCGGCAAGCTCGACGTCGACACCGCCGCGGCGGTGGTGGGCGGCATCGCGCGCGGCTGCGAGCTCTCGGGCTGCGCGCTGATCGGCGGCGAAACCGCCGAAATGCCCGGCATGTACCCGGCCGGCGAGTACGACCTGGCGGGCTTCGCGGTCGGCGCGGTCGAGAAATCGAAGATCCTGACCGGCCAGGGCGTCAAGCCCGGCGACGTGGTGCTGGGCCTGGCCTCGGCCGGCGTGCATTCCAACGGTTTCAGCCTGGTGCGCAAGGTGATCGAGCGCGCCGGCGCAGACCTGCCCGCCACCCTCGACGGCAAGCCCTTCCGCGAGGCCGTGATGGAGCCCACCCACCTCTACGTGAAGCCGGTGCTCGAGGCGCTCGGCAAGCACCCGATCAAGGCGCTGGCCCACATCACCGGCGGCGGCCTGCTCGAGAACATCCCGCGCGTGCTGCCCGAAGGCACGGCCGCCCACCTGAAGAAGGGCAGCTGGCCGCAGACCGAGCTGTTCGCCTGGCTGCAGAAGGTGGCCGGCATCGACGACATCGAGATGAACCGCACCTTCAACAACGGCATCGGCATGGTGGTGGTGATCGACGCGGCCGAGGCCGCCGCCTGCGCCGCCACGCTGCGCGCCGCCGGCGAGACGGTGCACGAGATCGGCGTCATCGCCGAGCGCGGCGAGGGCGCGGCCGTGGTCGTCGCCTGAACGAACCGGGTTTCGACGCGCGAGCGCCCTCCCGGATGACCAAGCCCCTGCCCACTGCCCCCATCGCTCCCGTGCCGCCACGCAGCGCCCCGCGCAACGTGGTGATCGCCAGCTATCTGCTGATGCTCGCGGGCCTGATGCTCGTGATGTGGCAGCACCTGCTGCCGGGCCTGCTGTGCGCCTGCATCGGCTTCCTGGCCACGCGCTTCTTCGCGCGGCTGATCGGGCGCGGCCTGGCGCGCGTCGCGCCGCTGCGCGCACGCGGCGACGGCATCGCGCGCGTGGTGGCGGTCACGCTGGTGCTGCTGGCACCGATCGCGCTGATCACGCTGGGGCTCTCGCAGGCGCGGGAATACATCATCGACGCGCCCGACCAGTACCGCGAGCTGCTCGACTACACGGCACGCACGGTGCTCGAGCTGCGGCTGAAGCTGCCGCCCGAGATCGCGGTCTACCTGCCCGAGGGTGCGGCCGAGATCCAGCGCATGGTGGCGAACTACATGCGCGCCCAGGCCGGCATGCTGGCGCTCACCGGCCGGGCCTGGCTCGGGGCGCTGCTGTTCGCCTACGTGGGGCTGATCATCGGCGGGCTGGCCGCGGTGGCGCATGCGCGCGGACCGCGCCGGCCGCTGTCGGAGGAACTGCACCAGCGCATCACGATGTTCGGTCAGGCCTTCGGCCAGATCGTCGCGGCGCAGTTCTGGATCGCCGCCTTCAACACGCTGCTGACCGCCATCTTCCTGCTGGTGCTGATGCCGCTGTGGGGCCCGCACCTGCCCTACACGCCCGCGCTGATCACGCTGACCTTCGTGGCCGGGCTGGTGCCGATCGTGGGCAACCTGGTGTGCAACGCGGTGATCACGCTGGTGGCGCTGTCGGTGTCGCCGGTGACCGCGGCGGCCTGCCTGGCCTTCCTGATCCTGATCCACAAGGCCGAGTACGTGATCAACGCCAAAGTGGTGGGCAGCCGCACGCAGATGAGCGTGTGGGAGCTGCTGGCGGTGATGTTCGTGGCCGAGGCGGTGTTCGGCCCGGCCGGGCTGGTGGCCGCGCCGCTGTTCTACGCCTACCTCAAGAAAGAGCTGCAGGCCGGCGGCCTGGTCTGAGGCGGCGGCGCCCTGCGCGCCGGGCGATGTCCTGATCTGATCGATTCTGGTCCGCTCCCGAGCGGCCGGCTCGGCTCGATCGCTGAAGAATCGGGGGCATCATTCACTTTGCCCCATCGGAATCCGCCATGAAGACCTGTCTGATTGTGATCGACGCCCAGGAATCGTTCCGCCAGCGCCCGTACTGGAACGACGGCGTCGCGGCGCCCTACTTCGCGGCGCAGAACGCGCTGATCGCCGGCGCGGCCGAAGCCGGCCTGCCGATCGTGCGCATCTACCACGTCGACGGCCCGAGCACCGCCGCCAACCCCTTCGCGGTCGAATCGGGCTTCGTGCGCCCGATCGAGGGCGTGGCCGGCTTCGAGGCCGCCGCCACCTTCACCAAGCACCGCCACAGCGCGCTGGTCAACAGCGGGCTCGACATCTGGCTCACCCAGCAGGGCATCGGCCGGCTGATCGTGAGCGGCATCCGCACCGAGCAGTGCTGCGAGACCACCACGCGCCACGCCTCGGACCTGGGCTGGGAGGTCGACTACGTGACCGACGCCACGCTGACCTTCGACATGGTGCAGCCCGACGGCACGCCGCTCTCGGCCGCCGACATCAAGGCCCGCACCGCGACCGTGCTGGCGGGGCGCTTCGCGACCATCTGCAACGTGGCGCAGGCACTGGAACGCGCGGCATGAGTTCTTCACCGGGCGCCGCGCTGCGCGTGCTGATCCTGGCCTTCGACGGCATCGAGGCCCTGGACTTCGCGGGCCCGTTCGAGGTGTTCACCACCGCGAGCCGCGTCCACCGGCAGCTGCGGCCGGACGAACCGGCGCCCTTCGAGGTCGCGGCCGTGGCCGAGGGCGCGCCCGCGCGGCCGGTGCAGGCGCGCGCCGGGCTGCAGCTGCTGGCCGCGCACGACCTGGCCGACGCGCCGCAGGCCGACCTGCTGCTCGTGCCCGGCGGCGTGGTCGACGCGCCGCTCGCGAGCGCCGCCACGCTGCAGTGGATCGCGCGGCAGGCCGCGGGTGCGCGGCTGGTGGCCTCGGTCTGCACCGGCGTCTTCCTGCTCGCGGCCAGCGGCGTGATCACCGACCAGGCCGTCACCACGCACTGGGAGGACTTGGCCGATCTGCGCGAACGCTTCCCCGCGCTCGAGGTGCGCGAAGGCGTGCGCTGGGTCGACGGCGGCCGGATCCTGAGCTCGGCCGGCATCAGTGCTGGCATCGACATGAGCCTGCATCTGGTCGAGCGCCTGGCCGGCCGCGAACTGGCCGAGCGCACCGCGCGCCAGATGGACTACGCATGGACGCACAACCCACCCTGATCCGCGTCGTCTTCGTGCTGCTGCCCGGCAGCCTGGTGCTCGACTGGGCCGGGCCGGCCGAGGCGCTGCGCATCGCCAACCAGCGGCTGCGCGCCACCGGTGCGCCGCCGCGCTTCGCGATCGAGTTCGCGAGCCCGCGGCCCGACACGGTCGGCTCGGTCGGCATCGCGCTGACCGGGCTGGCGCCGCTGCCGGACCTGCCCGCCGCCGATGGTGCCGACAGCGCCGCCTGGGTGGTGCTGGTCGGCATGCCGGGCGACACGATCCCGATCGACACGCCCGAGACCCAGGACCTGCTGCACTGGCTGCGCGGCCTGCGGCTGGAGGCGGGCCGGCTCGAGCTGCTGACCATCTGCGCCGGCAGCCTGCTGGCCGCGCATGCCGGCGCGCTGGCCGGGCGGCGCGCCACCACGCACCACCATCACCTCGACGAGCTGCGCGCCGTGGAGCCGCGCTGCGAGGTGGTGGGCAACCGGGTGTTCGTGCTCGATCCGCCGGTCTACAGCAGCGCCGGCGTCACCACCGGCATCGACCTGCTGCTGCATCGCATCGCCGACACCTGCGGCGAGGCGCTGGCGGCGCAGGTCGCGCAGACCATGGTGGTGGCGCTGCGGCGCGGCCCGCACGACCCGGAGCTCTCGCCCTTCCTGGCCTACCGCAACCACCTGCATGCCGCGCTGCACCGCGTGCAGGACGCGGTCAGCGAACGGCCGCAGGCCGACTGGAACGTGCCGCGCATGGCCGAGGTGGCCCACACCTCGGCGCGCCACCTCACGCGGCTGTTCGTCGAGCATGCGGGCGTGGCGCCGCTGGCCTACCTGCGCCGGCTGCGGCTGGCGGCCGCGCAGCTGGCGCTGGCCTCGGGCGCCAGCGTGACGCGGGCGGCCGAGCTGTCGGGCTTCGGTTCCGACACCCAGTTGCGCCGCGCATGGCACCAGTTCGGGCTGCCGGGCTCGCCGTCGGACGCGGGCGGGCTGGCGCGCGGCTGAGTCAGCCGAGGCAGGCGCGTGCGCGCGCGGCCAGCAGCGCCTTCTCGCGGCCGTTGCGCGTCAGGCCGGCCGCGCGCTCGAACTCGCGCCGCGCCTCGTCGAGCCGACCCAGCTTGAACAGCAGGTCGCCGCGCACCGTCGGCAGCAGGTGGTAGCCCTGCAGCGCGGGTTCGGCCAGCAGCGCATCGGCCACCTCGAGCCCCGCGGCCGGGCCGAAGGCCATCGACAGCGCGACCGCGCGGTTGAGCTCGACGATCGGCGAAGGCGCGAGCTGGGCCAGCGCGTCGTAGAGCGCGGCGATGCGGCCCCAGTCGGTTTGCTCGGCCGTGCGCGCCCGCGCATGGCAGGCGGCGATGGCGGCCTGCAGCGCATAGGGGCCGAGCGCGCCCCCGAGCGCCTCGGCACGCGCCAGCGCGGCCAGGCCGCGGCGGATCAGCACGTGGTCCCAGCGCGCGCGGTTCTGCTCGAGCAGCAGCACCGGCTCGCCCGAGGGACCGACGCGCGCGGCGGTGCGCGAGGCCTGGATCTCCATCAGCGCGACCAGCCCGTGCACCTCCGACGCCGCGGGCATCAGCTCGGCCACGATGCGGCCAAGGCGCAGCGCCTCCTCGCACAGCGCGGGACGCATCCAGTCGTCGCCCGCGGTGGCCGCATAGCCCTCGTTGAAGATCAGGTAGAGCACCTCGAGCACCGAGGCCAGCCGCGGCTCGAACTCGGCGCGGCGCGGCACCTCGAAGGGCGCGCGCGCCTCGGCCAGGGTGCGCTTGGCGCGCACGATACGCTGCGCGACGGTGGGCTCGGTGACCAGGAAGGCACGCGCGATCTCGTCGGTGGCGAGGCCGCCGAGCAGGCGCAGCGTGAGCGCCACGCGCGCCTCGGTCGACAGCACCGGGTGGCAGGCGGTGAAGACCAGCCGCAGCAGGTCGTCGCCGATGTCGTCGTCGAGCGCGGTGTCGACCGCCTCGGCGAAATCGGCCTGCGCGATCTCGTGCCGCGCATCGAGCTCGCGGCCGATCTCGCCGGCCTTGTGCTCGGCCAGCTGCAGGTGGCGCAGGCGGTCGAGCGCGCGGCGCTTGGCCACGGCGGTGAGCCAGGCCGCGGGGTTGTCGGGCACGCCGAATTCACTCCACTGCTCGAGCGCCGAGACCAGCGCGTCCTGGGCCAGCTCCTCGGCCAGGCCCACGTCGCGCACCATGCGCGCGACGGTGGCGATGATCTTGGCCGACTCCATGCGCCACACCGCCTCGACGGTGCGGTGGATCGCGGCGATGCCCGGGTTCTGGCTCACCGGCTCAGTTGGCGGGCTTCTTGAGGGTCTGCATCGAGGGGAAGGCCTCGGCGGTCAGCGCCTGCACCTCGGCCGGATAGTCCTCGACCTCCTGGATCTGGCGCACCTCGATGACCTCGTTCTCACCGCCGGGGCAGCGCGTGGCCCATTCGATGGCGGCGGCGCGCGAGGGCACGTCGATGATCCAGAAGCCGCCGAGCACTTCCTTGGCCTCGGCGAAGGGGCCGTCGACCACCGTGGGCTTGCGGCCCGGGAAGCTCACGCGCGCGCCCATCGAGGGCGGGTGCAGGCCGTCGCAACTGATCAGGATGCCGGCCTCCTGCATCGATGCGTTGTAGGCCATCATGGCCGACACCGCGTCGACGTCGTCGGGGATGGTGCCGGGCGCGGCGTTCTCGTAGCCGTGGGGGATCATCAGCAGCATGAATCGCATGGCGGTTCTCCTGGCGGTTTGCGCGCGGCGCTCAGCGGCCGCCCTGGGTGCGGGTCTCGGTCTCGGCGCGCAGGCGGTCCTCCTGCGCGAGCAGCTCGGGCGTCATCGAATCGCCGAAGTCGGCGGCCTCGAAGACCTGGCGGATCTCGATCTCGCCCTCCTGGAACGGGCTGCGCTTGATCCACTCGATGGCCTCTTCCTTCGACTTGACCTGGAACAGCCAGAAGCCGGCCAGCAGCTCCTTGGTTTCAGCGAAGGGACCGTCGATGACGGTGCGCTTGGTCGGGCCCTCGCAGCGCACGCGCACGCCCTTCGAGCTGGGATGCAGACCCTCGCCGGCCAGCAGCACGCCGGCCTTCACCAGTTCCTCGTTGTACTTGCCCATCGCGGTGAGGATCTCGGTGCTGGGCATCACGCCGGCTTCGGAATCCGCATTGGCCTTGACCAGAATCATGAATCGCATGTCGTTGCTCCTAGAGGGGGTTGGAAGTGGAAATCGGGAACGGCGTCGAAGTCTCGAATCTGCCTGCTCCTGTTGACACGTCGAGCGACGGCCGGCCGGATCGACAGGAATCGGCCAGCCCAGTTGTAAAAAAGCGTTTCAATTTCGGCGAGCCGGCCGCTACGGGCGGCCGCAGAAGCGCAGCACATGCCCGTCGGGCTCGCGGATCGCGAACTCGCGCGTGCCCCAGGGCTGCGACACCGGCGCCTCGATGACCGTGACGCCGCGCTTCAGGTAGGCCGCATGCAGGCCGTCGATGTCGTGGCCGACCTGGATCACGAACTCGCCACGCCAGGGACGCGGCTCTCGCGCGCCGGTCTGCCACAGGCGCAGGTAGATCGGCTGGCCGGCGCCGGCCGGCAACTGCCTGACGCGGCCGTAGCTCGGCGGCTCGCCCGCGATGAAGTCGAGCTCGAAGCCCAGCACCTCGCAGAACCAGCGCGCGGCGCGGCCAACGTCGGCCACCGGCAGCACCGGCTCCATACCGTGGAAGCCGTGCACGGCGCCGAGGGCGGGCGCGCCGGTGGGGCCCGCCCGGGTGGCCATCAGCTGGCCGCGCGCCGCAGCGCGGCCACGCGCTCCGCGATGGCGTCGATGTCGAGCGCGTCCTCGGCGTGGGCCAGGTAGGCCTCGAGGTCGCGCACCGCGGCGGCCGTGCTGCCCTGCTCGGCATGGGCGATGCCGCGGTCGCGGTACTCGCCCCAGGCCTCGGGCAGCAGCGCGATGATGCGGTCGAGCACGGCGATCAGGCGCTGCCAGTCCTCCTGCGCGCGGTGCACTTCCTTGAGGTTGCGCAGCATGCGGCCGATGATCTCGCGCGAGCTCGCGGGCTGCAGGTACAGGCCCAGCGGCACGTCGAATTCGCCGACCAGGCCGTTGCCGCGCTTGTAGGGCTCGAGCCGCTCGCTGAGCTCCTCGCGCGAGAGCGACTTGCCGGTGAACGGGTCGATCACCACCTGCCCCTTGGGCAGCGTCACCTTGAGCATGAAGTGCCCCGGGAAACCGATGCCGCGCGCCTGCAGCCCCAGGCCCTGCGCCAGCTCCATCCACAGCACCGCGAGCGAGATCGGGATGCCGCGGCGCGTGCGCAGCACCGCGTTGAGGTAGCTGTTGTCGGGGTCGTAGTAGTCGTTGACGTTGCCGCCGAAGTTCAGGTCGTTGAAGAAGAACTGGTTCAGCGCGCGCAGCCGCGCGAGCGGCGCGGCGTCGGACGGCAGGCGGCGCTTGAGGCGGGCCAACAGCTGGTCGACGTCGCCGAGCACCTGCTGGACGTCGAGGTCGGGGTATTCGTCCTGCGCGATGCTGGCGGCGGCTTCGAGCAGCGGGAACTGGTCGTCGCTCTGCACGAGCGACTCGAAATACTCGAGTGCGGTGGGGACCTGGAAGCTGAACGTCGTCATGTGGCTTTGTAGAGGAGCGGGGCCGGCAGCGTCAAGGCGGGGGACATGCGGATTGCCAAGGCATCTGGCGGTGCCGATCGTCGGAGGCTCAGCGCCGCATGAAGCTGCGCAGCCGTACGCCGGCGGCGGCCAGCACCGCGAAATAGAGCAGCGCGGCGCCGGTCACCAGCATCGCGAGCAGGCCAATGCGCCAGAAGCGCTGCTCGCGCAGGCCGATCCAGTCGAAATGCCCCGAGGCCCAGGCCAGCAGCGCGGCCAGCACCAGCGAGCCCGCGAGCACCTGCAGCGCGAAGCGGCCCCAGCCGGGCTCGGGCTTGTAGCTGCCGCGGCGGATCAGGCCCGCCAGCAGCCAGCTCGCGTTGACCAGCGCGCCGATGCCGATGGTCAGGGTCAGCGCCGCGTGCTGCAGCACCGGCACCAGGAACAGGTTGAGCACCTGGGTCAGGATCAGCACGCCGACCGCGATCAGCATCGGCGTGCGCGTGTCGTGCTTGGCGTAGTAGCCGGGCGCGAGCACCTTGATGGCCACGATGCCGACCAGGCCGACGCCGTAGCCCATCAGCGCGACGGTGGTGCGGCGAACGTCCTCGCCACCGTAGGCGCCGTTGTGGAACAGCACCGCCACCAGCGGCTGCGAGAACAGCAGGAGCGCCACCGCGCACGGCGCCGCGAGCAGCAGCACCAGGCGCAGGCCCCAGTCGAGCAGCGACGAATAGCGCGCGTCGTCCTTGGCCGCGCGCGCGCTCGCCAGCTGCGGCATCAGCACCACACCCAGCGCCACGCCGAGCATGGCGGTCGGGAACTCCATCAGCCGGTCGGCATTGGTGACCCAGGTCACGCTGCCGGTGGCCAGGTGCGAGGCGATCTGCGTGTTGATCAGCAGCGAGATCTGCGCCACGCTCACGCCGAGCAGCGCGGGCAGCATGAGGCGCGCGATCTTGCGCGTGTCGGGGTCGGCCCAGGCGGTGCGCAGCGCCTTGAAGCTCGCGCCGATGCGCGGCAACAGCCCGAGCTTGCGCAGCGCGGGCAGTTGCAGCGCCAGCTGCAGCACGCCGCCCACCATCACGCCCACGCACTGGGCATAGATCGGCTCGATGCCCCAGCGCCTGAACAGCGGCGCGCCGAACAGGATCGACAGGATCAGCGCGATGTTCAGCAGCACCGGCGAGGCCGCCGGCACCGCGAACTTGCGCCAGGTGTTGAGGATGCCGCCCGCCAGCGCCACCAGCGACATGAAGCCGATGTAGGGGAACATCCAGCGCGTCATGACCACCGCGGCATCGAAGCCCGCGAGGCCGCTGGCCATGGCCCAGACCAGCCACGGCGCGCCGACCACGCCGGCCACGCACACCAGCACCAGCATCCAGGTCAGCAGCGTGGCGACATGGTCGACCAGTTCCTTGGCGCCGGCATCGCCGCGCTCGGTGCGCGTGGCCGCCAGCACCGGCACGAAGGCCTGGCTGAACGCGCCCTCGCCGAAAACCCGGCGAAACAGGTTCGGAATGCGGAAGGCGACGTTGAAGGCGTCGGTCAGTGCGCTGACGCCGAACACCGATGCGAACAGCACGTCGCGCACGAGGCCGGTGATGCGCGAGGCGAGGGTCAGCAGGGAGACGGTGGAGGCGGATTTGAGCAGCGACACGGGGGGAGTGTAGGCCCCGCAAAGCGCATGAAATGGCGGTTCTGGCCAGATTTCGCCGCCCGGCCTATAATGGAGGGCTTTGCTGCATCATCCTCAGACACTGAGAGAACACTACCATGGCATCTACCAAGCCCAAGAAGAAGAACCCGCCCCTGGCGTCGGGCCGCAAGCGCGTCCGCCAGGACACCAAGCTGAACGCAGCGAACACCTCGCTGCGCTCGAAGTACCGTACCGCCGTCAAGAACGTCGAAAAGGCTGTTCTGGCCGGCGACAAGACCAAGGCGACCGAGCTGTTCGCCAAGGCCCAGAGCATCGTCGACACGGTCGCCGACAAGGGCATCTTCCACAAGAACAAGGCTGCTCGCGACAAGAGCCGCCTGTCGGCCAAGGTCAAGGCCCTGGCCCTCGCGCCTGAAAAGGCCGCCGCCTGACACCTGTCAGGCAAGCCCGGACCGGTTCGCGCCGGTCCGCCGTTTGATCGGGGTGCGCTGCAGCAAAGTGAAAAACCGCCTTCGGGCGGTTTTTTCATGGGCGAACGGTTTGTCGAAAAACGAAAAGCGGTCGACTGCTCAGGGCTTCTTGACCGGCGTAGGCGGGGTCCGCTGGAGCCCGTCCTTGTGCTGGTGGTCCGGATCGGGCACCAGGCAGGCCTCGGCCACCTGCAAGTCGTTGTCGCGCGCGAAGTTCACGCAGAAGTCCCAGGCCATGGGTTCGGCCTCGCGCAGCGCGCTGTTCACCACCACGCACTTCACACCGTTGATGGTGGTCGGCACGCACCACGGCGAATAGCTCAGGTGGCTGCCCGGATAGGCCCCGCCGGGCCGGAAGGAGCACATCACGCCGGCCAGCCGCTCGGCCCAGTCGCTCGGGCGAAAGGTGCGGCCGTCGTGCGTGATGCCTTGGATGAAGATCTCGGTGGCGGTGGGGGAAATCATCGTTTGGGAAGAGGCGACCGCACGCCGTAGCGAGCTGTTGCGGTGCAACAAGGATTCTATCCGCGCCCTCCCGCCTTCCACCCGCCGCAGGGCATTGCTGTGATGCGGAATCCTCAACGCCAGCGTCAAACTCGCCGCCTAGAATCCGCCTTCCCTTACTGGAGAACCGAATGAGCGCTACCGTCGAGCCCACCTCGCCCCACGTCATGAACACCTACGGCCGCCTTCCGATCGCGCTGTCGCACGGTCAGGGTTGCCGAGTCTGGGACACGAACGGCCGCGCCTACCTCGACGGCCTCGGCGGCATCGCCGTCAACACGCTGGGCCACAACCATCCCGAGCTGGTGCCCGCGCTGCAGGACCAGGTCAGCAAGCTGATCCACAGCTCCAACTACTACCACGTGACCGGCCAGGAGAAGCTCGCCACCAAGCTGACCGAGATCTCGGGCCTGACCAACGCCTTCTTCTGCTGCACCGGCCTCGAAGCCAACGAAGCCGCCCTGAAGCTGGCGCGCAAATTCGGTCACGACAAGGGCATCGAGCGCCCCGAGATCGTGGTCTATGAAGCCGCCTTCCACGGCCGCAGCATCGCCACCCTGTCGGCCACCGGCAATCCCAAGGTGCAGAAGGGCTTCGGCCCGCTGGTCGAGGGCTTCATCCGCGTGCCGCTCAACGACATCGAGGCCCTGAAGAAGGCCACCGAGGGCAACCCCAACGTGGTCGCCGTGTTCTTCGAGACCATCCAGGGCGAGGGCGGCATCCACCCGATGCGCATCGAGTACCTGAAGCAGGTGCGCGCCCTGTGCGACGAGCGCGACTGGCTGATGATGATCGACGAGGTGCAGTGCGGCATGGGCCGCACTGGCAAGTGGTTCGCCCACCAGTGGGCCGGGATCAAGCCCGACGTCATGCCGCTGGCCAAGGGCCTGGGCTCGGGCGTGCCGATCGGCGCCGTGGTGGCCGGCCCCAAGGCCGCCAACATCTTCGGCCCCGGCAACCACGGCACCACCTTCGGCGGCAACCCGCTCGCCATGCGCGCCGGCATCGAGACCATCCGCATCATGGAAGAGCAGAAGCTGCTCGAGAACGCCGCCAACGTCGGCGCCCACCTGAAGGCCGCGCTCGAGCGCGAACTCGGCGGCCTGCCCGGCGTGAAGGAAGTGCGCGGCCAGGGCCTGATGCTGGGCATCGAGCTCGACCGTCCCTGCGGCGCAATCCTCAACCGCGCCTGCGACGCCGGCCTGCTGCTGAGCGTGACCGCCGACAGCGTGATCCGCCTGGTGCCGCCGCTGATCCTGAGCATCGCCGAGGCGGACGAGATCGTCGCCATCCTCGCGCCGATCGTGAAGACCTTCCTCTCGGAGCCCGCCCCCAAATGACGAGTGCCAGCGCGACGCCAGCCATCCGCCACTACCTGCAGTTCTCGGACTTCACGGGCGACGAGTACGCCTACCTGTTCGACCGCATGGCGGTCATCAAGAAGAAGTTCAAGACCTACGAGAAGCACCAGCCGCTGACCGACCGCACGCTGGCCATGATCTTCGAGAAGGCCAGCACGCGCACCCGCGTGAGCTTCGAGGCCGGCATGTACCAGCTCGGCGGCAGCGTGGTGCACCTGACCACGGGCGACAGCCAGCTCGGCCGCGCCGAGCCGATCGAGGACAGCGCCAAGGTCATCAGCCGCATGGTCGACCTGGTGATGATCCGCACCTACGAGCAGACCAAGATCGATGCCTTCGCCGCGCATTCGCGCGTGCCGGTCATCAACGGCCTGACCAACGAGTTCCACCCCTGCCAGATCCTCGCGGACATCTTCACCTACATCGAGCACCGCGGCTCGATCCAGGGCAAGACGGTGGCCTGGGTGGGCGACGGCAACAACATGGCCAACACCTGGCTGCAGGCCGCCGAGATCCTCGGCTTCACCGTGCACGTGAGCACGCCCAGCGGCTACGAAGTCGACCAGTCGATCGCCGGCATCCGCTCGGGCGACAGCTACAAGGTCTACAAGGACCCGATGGAAGCCTGCCGCGGCGCCGACCTGGTGACCACCGACGTCTGGACCAGCATGGGCTACGAGGCCGAGAACGAGGCGCGCCGCAAGGCCTTCGCCGACTGGTGCGTGGACGAGGAGATGATGCGCGTGGCCCAGCCCGACGCGCTGTTCATGCACTGCCTGCCCGCGCACCGCGGCGAGGAAGTGCAGGCCGAGGTCATCGACGGCCCGCAGTCGGTGGTCTGGGACGAGGCCGAGAACCGCCTGCATGCGCAGAAGGCGCTGATGGAGTTCCTGCTGCTCGGCAGGCTCTGAGCCCCCTCTTCTTCCGCTTCAGCAGCACCGGCCCGCCATGAACGCCTGCCAGCAATGCGGCGCCTGCTGCGCCAGCTACCGCGTCGACTTCAGCGTGCACGAGCTCGACGACAACGGCGGCCGGGTGCCCTCGGGCCTGGCCGTCGAGGTCAACGACGCGCTGTGCCGCATGCGCGGCACCGACCACACGCCCGCGCGCTGCGCGGCCCTCACCGGCAAGATCGGCCAGTCGGTGGCTTGCGGCATCTACGAGTGGCGGCCCAATCCCTGCCACGAGCTGCAGGCCGGCAGCGACGCCTGCCAGCGCGCGCGGCTGCGGCACGGGCTCGGCGCGCTGCCCGACACCCTGCACTAGGGACTCAGGCCGCCGGCACCGGCAGGCCGCCCACGCGGCCCTTGAATTCCTGCAGCGAGAAATAGGTCTGCACGTGGCGCACGCCCGGCAGGCGGTGCAGCTTGCGCTGCAGCAGCTCCGAATAGGCGTCGAGGTCCTTCGCCACCACCACCAGGATGAAGTCCTCGGGCCCCGAGATGCCGTGGAACATCACCACCTCGGGAATGGCGCAGACCGCGTCCTCGAAGGCGCGCGACGAGATCTCGGTCTGGTGGTCGATGCCCACCATCACGAAGGCCATCACGCCAAAGCCCAGCGCGCGCCGGTTCAGGCCCGCGTGATAGCCGCCGATCACGCCATCGTCCTCGAGCTTCTTCACGCGCCGCCAGCACGGCGACTGCGACAGGTGCGCCATCTGCGCGAGCTCGCCCGAGGTCAGGCGGGCGTTGTCCTGCAGCGCGCGCAGCAGCTGGAGGTCGGTGCGATCGAGGTCGGCTTGCATGATTTTTTCCAGAATCGGTCGTTTGAGAATGGATTATCCAATTTCATTCGAACCTATGGATAACTTCTCGACTTCAAGCAGTTCTTGCGAATAGCATCCGGCTGCGCGCAACGGCTTGTGGCAAGCCGGCATCCGGCCCACACTGGCTGCCTCGGCCCACCGGCATTGTTGCCACCCGAACCCCACCCTTCGTGACACCGCTTCGTGACACCGATTTCGCCACCATGACCGCACCACGCCGACTCTGGGACATCTCCGCCCCCGTGCACGCGGGCAGCCCGGTGTTTCCGGGCGACACGCCCTATACGCAACAGTGGTGCGCCACCATCGGGCCCGGCTGCCCGGTCAACGTGAGCGCGATCACGATGTCGCCGCACGTGGGCTCGCACGCCGACGCCCCGCTGCACTACGACCCCGAGGGCGCCACCATCGGCGACGTCTCGCTCGACGCCTTCATCGGCCCCTGCCGCGTGATCCACGCCATCGGCCGCGGCCCGCTGGTCGAATGGGCGCACATCGCCCACGCGGTCACGAGCCAGTTGCCGCCGCGGGTGCTGGTGCGCACCTATGCCGCCATGCCGGTCGATCGCTGGGACGGCCAGCTCGCCGCCTATGCGCCGTCCACGGTCGAGCGCCTCGCGGCCATGGGCGTGAAGCTCATCGGCATCGACACCGCGAGCATCGACCCGGCCGACAGCAAGACGCTCGACAGCCACCAGGCGATCCGCCGCCGCGGCCTGCGCGTGCTCGAGAACCTCGTGCTCGACGAGGTGCCCGAGGGCGACTACGAACTCATCGCGCTGCCGCTCAGGCTGGTGAGCGCCGATGCCTCCCCCGTTCGCGCCGTGCTGCGCGAACTCTGATCCACAAGACCCCATGACGACCACCCTCGAAGACTGCCGCGCGCTCGACGCGCAAGACCCGCTGCGCGCCCTGCGCGACCAGTTCACGCTGCCCGAAGGCGTGATCTACCTCGACGGCAACTCGCTCGGCGTGTTGCCCAAGGCCGCGCCCGCGCGCATCGCCGAAGTGGTGGCCAAGGAATGGGGCGAAGGCCTGATCCGCTCGTGGAACACCGCGAGCTGGTTCGACCTGCCGCAGCGCCTGGGCGACAAGGTCGCGCGCCTGGTCGGCGCCGCGCCCGGCGAGGTGGTGTGCACCGACAGCACCTCGGTCAACCTCTACAAGGTGCTGTTCGCCGCGCTCTCGCAGCAGAAGGACAGCGGCCGCAAGCTGGTGGTGAGCGAGCGCAGCAACTTCCCGACCGACCTCTACATCGCCGAGTCGCTGTGCCGCGAGCGCGGCTTCACGCTCAAGCTGATCGAGGCCGACGAACTGCCCGGCGCGCTGACCGACGAGGTCGCGGTGCTGATGCTCACGCACGTCAACTACCGAACCGGCGCCATGCACGACATGAAGGCCATCACCGCCGCCGCGCACGAAGCCGGCGCGCTCGCGGTCTGGGACCTGGCCCACAGCGCGGGCGCGGTGCCGGTGGCGCTTAACGAGGCCGAGGCCGACTACGCCATCGGCTGCGGCTACAAGTACCTCAACGGCGGCCCCGGCGCGCCGGCCTTCGCCTGGGTGCACACGCGCCATGCCGGTCGCTTCGAGCAGCCGCTGTCGGGCTGGTGGGGCCATGCGGCGCCGTTCGAGTTCACGCCGCACTACCGGCCCGCGCCGGGCGTGGCGCGCTACCTCTGCGGCACGCAGCCGATCGTCTCGCTGTCGGCGCTCGAATGCGGCCTCGACACCGTGCTCGCGGCCGAGCCCTTCGACGGCGAGCGCGGCGGCATGGGCGCGCTGCGCGCCAAGTCGCTCGCGCTCACCGACCTGTTCATCGCGCTGGTCGAGGAGCGCTGCGCGGGCCACGGCCTGTCGCTGGTCACGCCGCGCGAGCATGCGCGCCGCGGCTCGCAGGTGTGCCTCAGCCGCGACGAAGGTGCCTATGCGATCGTGCAGGCGCTGATCGCGCGCAACGTGATCGGCGACTTCCGCGCCGGCGACGCGCAGATGCCCGACATCCTGCGCTTCGGCTTCACGCCGCTGTACCTCGGCTTCGAGGACGTCTGGAATTCCGTCGAGCAGCTGGTGCAGGTGCTCGAGACCGGCGAGTGGCGGCGCCCCGAATTCAACCGCAAGAACGCAGTGACATGAGCACCGAGAAGCGCCCCGAAGAGATCGTCCACGAAGAGAAGGCGCAGCTGGATTTCAGCGCGTCGATGAGCTACGGCGACTACCTGCACCTCGACGAGATCCTCAACGCCCAGCATCCGCTCTCGCCCGCGCACGACGAGATGCTGTTCATCGTGCAGCACCAGACCAGCGAGCTCTGGATGAAGCTGATGCTGCACGAGCTGCGCGCCGCCACCGCCTGCATCGCGAGCGAGCAGTTGCCCGATGCCTTCAAGATGCTGGCGCGCGTGAGCCGCATCATGGAACAGCTGGTCGGTGCCTGGACCGTGCTGTCGACCATGACGCCGCCCGAATACACCGCGATGCGCCCCTACCTCGCGAGCTCGAGCGGCTTCCAGAGCGCGCAGTACCGCTGCATCGAGTTCGCGCTCGGCAACAAGAACCCCGCCATGCTCAAGCCGCATGCGCACCGCCCCGACCTGCTGGCCCAGGTCGAAGCCGCCTGGCGCTCGCCCTCGCTCTACGACGAGTCGCTGCGCCTGCTCGCACGCCACGGCCTGGACGTGCCCGCCGACCGCCTCGAGCGCGACTGGACCCAGCCCTACGAGGCCAGCGACGGCGTCGAGGCCGCCTGGCTGCAGGTCTACCGCGAGCCGCACCGGCACTGGGACCTCTACCAGCTCGGCGAGAAGCTCACCGACATCGAGGATGCCTTCCGCCTCTGGCGCTTCCGCCACGTCACCACCGTCGAACGCGTGATCGGCTTCAAGCGCGGCACCGGCGGCACGGGCGGCGTGAGCTACCTGCGCAAGATGCTCGACGTGGTGCTGTTCCCCGAGATCTGGCGCCTGCGCACCGACCTCTGAGTGCCCGCGCGGCCGCACCCGGCCGCGCAAGATTCGCCTCCTACAATCCGCGCGGCACCGGCGCTTCAAGACACGACGAGGCCCTGCGATCCGTCGCCTTGCCTCGTGCTGCGGGGTACCCCCGCGGTGGATGGATGGTTGCCCATTCCGGCGCGCAAGCGGAACTGCGCTCACGCGCAGGACAGCTGGCGCTTCACCGGCTGGTTGAAGCGCCGTGGCCACCCTCTTCAACGGCTTCGCGGCCCTCATCCATGACGCGTGAACCGAGCTGAACCGAGTTACAGGGAGTGGATCGCACGCAGCCTCGCACGCGCGCTGCTCGCCGACGCAACACGGCCCGGCGGCACCGCGCCGGGCGCCCTGCGCGCGCGGGCCGCGGCCACGCTGGGCAGCGATGCGCCCTGGCTCGCGCCGCTCGTCGAAGCGCTGGCCCGACGCTCGCCGGCCACATGGCGGCGCACCGACCTGCCCGCGCTGGCGCAAGCGATCCACGACCTGCCCGAATTCAACGCGGCCTTCGAGCAGGACGAGCCGCCGCGCGTGCGGCGCATCATCCTGCGGCCCGCGCAGATGTTCCCGCGCCCGCTAGCGCTCGACCACCTCGCGCTGCCCGCGCTGCCGACGCAGGCCGAGCTCGCGCGCTGGCTGGACCTCGATCCGCAGCGCCTCGAATGGCTGGCGTCGCCCGCGCAGGCCTTTCGCGCGCCGCAAGGCACGAGCCCCGGTCCCGCCCGCCACTACCGCTACCAGCTGCAGCCCAAGCGCCTCGGCGGCCTGCGGCTGCTCGAGATCCCGCTGCCCGAGCTGAAGCGCGCGCAGCGCCGCATCCTCGACGCGCTGCTCGCGCGCGTGCCCGTGCACGAGGCGGCACATGGCTTCGTGCCGGGCCGCTCGGTCGCGAGCCATGCCGCCGCGCATGCCGGCAAGGCGGTGGTGATCGGCTTCGACCTGCGCGACTTCTTCGCCGGCGTGCGCGCCTCGCGCGTGCATGCCACCTGGCGCACGCTGGGCTAACCCGACGGCGTGGCGCGCACGCTCACCGCGCTGTGCACGCACCGCACCGACGCCGCCGTCATCGAGCGCCTGCGCGACGACGGCGGGCTCGATGTCATGGGCGGCAAACGGCTGGCCGAGGCGCACCTGCCGCAGGGCTCGCCCTGCTCGCCCGCGCTGGCCAATCTCTGCGCCTTCCGGCTCGACCTGCGGCTCGAGGGCCTGGCCTGGGTCTTCGGCGCCACCTACACGCGCTATGCCGACGACCTGGTGTTCTCGGGCGACGAGTCGCTGCACCTGCGCTTCGATGCGCTGCGGGCCTGGGTCGGCGGCATCGCGGCCGACGAGGGCTTCGAGCTCCATCCGCGCAAGCTGCGCTGCATGCCGCGGCACCGCCAGCAGCGCGTGACCGGCGTGGTCGTCAACGACCGTCCCAACGCGCCGCGCGCCGACTTCGACCGCCTGCGCGCGCTGCTGCATCAATGCACGCTGCACGGCCCCGCGAGCCAGAACGGCGCCGGGCTCGCCGATTTCCGCGGCCACCTGCTGGGCCGCATCGCCTGGTTCGGCCAGTTCAGCCCGACACGCCAGGCCCGGCTGCGGCGCCTGTTCGATCGCATCGAGTGGCCGGCCGGCGCCGCGCCCGCCTGAACCGAGGGTGGCACCCATTGCCCCCGCGGCCCAGCGCGCTACATTTTGGGAACAACGGAGGCGCCATGAACGACATCCAGTTTTCGGCCGATGAACTCGACACCCTGCGCGAACACGGCGTGGCGCTGTTCGCGGACCGGGTGATCTTCGATGCGCAGCCGCCGATGCCGGCGCACCGCATCTCGGCGATCCAGGCGATGTGCGCGGGCCCGCTGCCCGAACCGCTGCTCGCGCTGTGGCGGCTCACGGCGGGCGGGCGCCTCGACTACGACCTCGCGCTCGAGATGAACGGCAACATCGAGAACATCAGCTGGTCGGAGCTGTTCTGGGACGGCAGCGACGGCTACCGCGACCTGCAGGGCTGGATCGAGCACGAGCAGGAACTGGCCGAGGAAGGCGCCCAGACCCACGGCCTGCGCTGGCGCGGCAAGCTCACGCACCTGCCCTTCGGCGGCTTCGAATACTGCGACCGCATCTACACGGTGGTCGAGCCCGGCGCCGAGCACGGGCAGGTCGTGGCCTGGAAGCAGGGCCTGCCGCCGGCCTGGACCCATGCGCTGCACGAGGACGGCCTGAGCGTGGTCGCGAACGACCTGTTCGGCGCCTTCGCCGCGCTGCACCTCGACGAGGATCCGCTCGCACCCACGGGCGACTGCTACTCGGGCCACGCGCTGCTGGCCTACATCGACGATCGCCACCAGACGCACGGGCTGGACATCGACCTGATGGACAAGCTGGTTACCTTCTACTGCCGCGCCGTGGTCGACTGGCGCACGCCGCTGGCCGACGGCAGCCTGCGCCGCCAGCCCGCGGTGGCGCGCACCGCGCTGCGCCATGCGATCGCGGTCGACGACGCGGCGCTGGTGGTCGATCTCGCGGCTGCGGGCGTGCGCTTCGAAGGGCCGCTGCAGGGCAGCGCGCTGGCCACCGACATGGCGGTGAGCCGCAGCGCCTATGCGGCCGCGGCCGCGCTGGTGCGCGCGGGCGCGCCGGTCTCGGCCGAGGTGCTGGCGAACATCGATGGGCAGATCTCGCCCGAACTCACGACCGCGCTGCTGGCCAATGGCGCGGAGCCGAACATGACGGCCGTGGTCGCCTGCGTGGCCTGCGGCGCGCCCGCGAGCGCGCGGCTGATCGCCGAGGCCTGCGCGCGCGCGGGCATCGACGTGCCGGCCGCCTTCATCGTCGACCGCGACGCGCTGCTGGCCGAACTCGAGGGCACGCTGATCCAGGTGCGCAGCGGCTCGATGGGGCACTACCTCGGGCCCGAGGGGCTGGCCGAGCGCATCGAACACCTGCAGTCGTTCAGGCTCTAGCCGCCGCAGATCTAGCCGCCGTACAGCCAGGGCTGGTCGAGCAGCCGCTCGCCGAGCGCGCGCATCGCGAGGTCGCGGCCCAGCCGCACCGGCCCGCTGGCATGGAAGATCTGCCCGTTGCGCCGCGCCTTCGCCTGCACCTGCGCATTGCGCTGCCAGCGCGCGGCCGCGTAGCGCGCGAAGGCCGCGGGCACGGCATCGCTGCCGCCATCGCCCAAGGCCTCCGACAGCGCCACCGCATCCTCGATCGCCATGCCCGCGCCCTGCGCGAGGTACGGCACCATCGGATGCGCGGCATCGCCCACCAGCGCCAGCCGCTCGTGCGCCATCTCGGCGGCCGAGGCCAGCGGCGGGCGATCGCTCAGGGTCCAGGCGCGCCAGCCGGGCATGGCCTCGAGCAGTGCCTGCAGCGAGGCGCCCGTGCGGCCCGTGGCGGCCTGCAGCGCCGCGAGGCCGCTGGCCTGGTCCCAGTCATGCGCATTGCCGGCCGGCGCCGACTCCGCGATGACCACCACGTTGAGCCATTCGCCGGCACGCACCGGATAGGCCACCGCATGCAGTTGCGGCCCGAGCCACACATCGACGCCGCTGCGGCGCAGCGCGGGCGGCAGCGCGTCCTGCCGCGCGAGCGCGCGCCACGCGGTGTGGCCGGTGATGCGCGGCGGCCGGTCGGCCGTGGCCGCGTCGAGGCGCCGCCGCACCACGCTCCAGAGGCCGTCGGCACCGACCACCGCCTCGCCCTCCCAGGCGCGCGCGTCGCTGCTCGACACGCACACGAGCTCGTCGCTGAGCTCCACGCGTTCGATCTGCGCGGCGGTCACGAGCGCGCCGGTGCCGCGCGCGCGCACGGCCTCGAGCAGCAGCCCGTGCAGGTCGGCGCGATGGATGCAGAGGTAGGGGGCGCCGTAGCGTTCACGCATGGCGGCACCGAGCGCGAGCCGGCCGATCTCGGCACCGCTGCCGGCGCTGCGCACCACCAGCGCTTCGGGCTGCGCGGCGACCCCGGCGAGGGAGTTTTCGAGGCCGAGCCGTGCGAGCCGCCGCGTGACGTTGGGGCCGAGCTGCACGCCGGCGCCGATGTCGCCGAAGGCGGCGGCCTGCTCGAACACGTCGACGCGATGGCCACCACCGGCCAGCGCCAATGCGGTGGCCAGCCCCCCGATGCCGCCGCCGGCGACGAGGATGTGCGCGGGCATCGGCCTCAGCGCGCGGAGGACGAAGAGGCGGAGGAGGAAGCCGGGGTCGCCGGGTTCTGGGGGGATTTGGGACCGCAGCTGTTGCAGCTGTCGCACGAGCCGCAGCCCGAGGTCTTGGCGAGCGAGGCCGCCAGTTGCTCGGCGCGCTCGGCATCGACGAGGCCGGCGCGCTGCGTGCCGGTGGCGACCTTGCGCGCGGCGCTGCGCCGCCAGCCCGCGGGCATCCAGCGCCAGACCGCGTAGAACGCGGCGCTCGCGACGATCAATCCGACGATCAGTTCTTGTGCCATGGAAGCTAGCCTTTCAGGGACGGTTTTACCCCGCCCCGAGAGCCACCGCAACGTGGTAGGTGATGAAGCACGCGATGTAGGCCAGCGCGAACAGGTAGCCCGCCATGATCCACACGTACTTCCACTGGCCGGTCTCGCGCTTGACCGTGGCCAGGGTCGAGATGCATTGCGGCGCGAACACGTACCAGACCAGCAGCGACAGCGCGGTCGCCAGCGACCAGCTGCCGGCGATCAGCGGCTCGAGCGCGCCGGCCACGTCGTCGCCGGTGGCCGAGAGCGCGTAGACCGTGCCCAGCGCGCCCACCGCGACTTCGCGCGCGGCCATGCCCGGCACCAGCGCGATCGAGATCTGCCAGTTGAAGCCGATGGGCGCGAAGATGTGCTCGAGGCCGCGGCCAATCATGCCGGCCAGGCTGTACTGGATCGCCGGTCCGGTCGCGCCCTCGGGCGGCGACGGGAAGGTCGAGAGGAACCACAGCAGGATGGTCAGCGTGAGGATGATCGTGCCCACGCGCTGGATGAAGATCCATGCGCGCTCGTACAGGCCCAGCAGCAGGTTGCGCGGATTGGGCCAGCGGTAGGCCGGCAGTTCCATCATCAGCGAGGAGCGCTGCGTGTTGTCGCGGAAGCGCTTCATGACCCAGGCCACCAGCATCGCCGAGACGATGCCGAAGACGTAGAGCGCGAACAGCACCACGCCCTGCAGGTTGAACACGCCGGCCACGGTGCGCGCCGGAATGAAGGCCGCGATCAGCAGCGCATAGACCGGCAGCCGCGCCGAACAGGTCATCAGCGGCGCGATCATGATGGTGGTGATGCGGTCGCGCCAGTTGCTGATGGTGCGCGTGGCCATCACGCCCGGGATGGCGCAGGCGAAGCTCGACAGCAGCGGGATGAACGAGCGGCCCGACAGTCCCACGGTGCCCATCACGCGGTCGAGCAGGAAGGCCGCGCGCGGCAGGTAGCCGGAATCCTCGAGCGCCAGGATGAACAGGAACAGGATCAGGATCTGCGGCAGGAAGACGATCACGCCGCCCACGCCCGCGATCACGCCGTCGACCAGCAGGCTCTGCAGCATGCCCTCGGGCATGTGGGCCTTGAGCAGCTCGCCCAGGCCCTCGGTGGCGGCCTTGATGGCGTCCATCGGCACGTTGGCCCAGCTGAACACGGCCTGGAACATCAGGAACATGGTGACCGCGAGCACCAGCATGCCCCAGACCGGGTGCATCACGATGCGGTCGATGCGGTCGCTGGTGACCAGGCTGCTCGCGGGCTCCTTCACCGCCAGGCCGAGGATGCGGCGCACCTCGCGCTGGGTCGCGAGCACGTCGTCGAGGCCGGGCGCATGCCAGGGCTGCGGCGTGGCCGCGGCCACCGGGGTGTCGAGCACGGCCAGCAGCTCCTTGGCGCCGCCGGACTGCACGCCGACGGTCTCGATCACCGGCAGGCCGAGTTCGCGCGACAGCACGGCCGTGTCGACCGCGATGCCTTGCTTGCGCGCCATGTCGGTCATGTTGAGCGCGACCACCATCGGCAGGCCGAGCTTCTTGGCGTCGAGCACCAGGCGCAGGTTCAGGCGCAGGTTGGTGGCGTCGGTCACGCAGACCAGCAGGTCGGGCAGCGCTTCCTGGCTCTGGCCGGTGACGACGTCGCGCGTGACGGCCTCGTCGGCCGACAGCGCGTTGAGGCTGTAGGCACCGGGCAGGTCGAGCACGAACACGCGGCGGCCCGCGGGCGTGCGCAAGCTGCCTTCCTTGCGCTCGACGGTCACGCCCGCGTAGTTGGCGACCTTCTGGCGGCTGCCGGTCAGCAGGTTGAACAGCGCGGTCTTGCCGCAGTTGGGATTGCCCAGCAGCGCGATGCGGTTGGGCTGGCCGGTGGCGGCGAAACCGCCCGGGCCCTGGATCACGGCTTCAACCATGGCGCGCACCTCCGGCCACCTCGGCGCCCGGCGCCACGTGGATCAGCGCGGCCTCGTGGCGGCGCAGCGCGAAGGTGGTGTGGCCCAGCCGCACCGCGATCGGCTCGCGGCCCGGCATGCCGCTGGCGACGATGCGCACCGACTCGCCCGGCACGAAGCCGATCTCGGTCAGGCGCAGCACCAGCTCACGGTCCTCCGCGCCCTCGGGGCGGGCGACGTCGAGCACGGTGGCCCACTGGTGGTCGGGAAGCTGGTCGAGACGCAGGCCCGCGGCGGCCGCCGCAGTGGCCGCCTGGGCGGCGATGTTGTTGGTTTGCACGGTGGGAGTGCGCTCGGAACCCCGGGAGCGCCAGTTAGCAAAACCAGGATGCTATCAATTCTCAATCGCGTAAACCTGACCAAGACCCCACAAATCCGACGATCGCGCCCCGCGCCGGTGCGTTTCGACCCCGGCAGGACCGGGGATCGAGGGTCAGTTCAGGCCGAGCATGCCGCGCAGCTTCGACAGGTCCTCGGCCAGCGTGTTGACCCGGCCGGCCAGCAGCTTGCGGTCGCGCTCGCTGAGCTTCGAATAGGTCTCGAAGCCGCCGTCGGGCGTGCGGTACTTGGCGAGCGTGTCGAACACCACCTTGAAGTTGGCGTCGGTCTTGTCCGAGAAGGCCTTGTTCTCCTTCACCACCAGCGGACGCAGCAGCTCGACGATCTTGAAGGCGCCCTCGAAGTTCGACTGGAAGTCCCACAGGTCGGTGTGGCTGTAGCGGTTCTCCTCGCCCGAGATCTTGGTGGCCGCGACCTCCTCCATCAGCACGGCGGCGCCGCCCACCACCTTCTCGGGCGGGAAGGTCAGCGCGCCCAGGCGCTTCTGCAGCTCGAGCACGTCGGCCAGCAGCTTGTCGGCCACGGGGTTCAGTTCCTTGGTGCTCTTCTGCACCCACAGGCCGTACTCGATGCGGTGGAAGCCGCCGAAGGCCGGGTCCTTCTCGGCCTTCTCGTGGTCGTCGGCGCGCGAGTCGATGGACTTGTCGAGGTCGTTGAACAGTTCGGCCACCGGCTCGATGCGCTCGTAGCTCGTGCGCGTCGGCGCGTACAGCTTCTTCGCCTTCTCGATGTCGCCGGCCTTCACCGCGGCGGTGAAGGCACGGGTGTCCGCGGCCAGCTTGCGCACGTTCTCGGCGACGTAGATCTTGTAGTCGGAGATCGGGCCGACCAGCTCGAGCGGCGACACGGCGGCCTGCGCGCCGGCGGCGTAGAGGCCGGCGATGCCTGCGAGGAAGGTGGCGAGGAAGCGACGGCGGAACTGCACGGTCATGGATCTCCTTGGTTCTGAGGGTGGTGAAAAAACTGGTGGCGCGCGGCGCGCTCAGGCCGCCATCAGGCTGCGGCCGAGCCAGTCGGCCTCGTCGCGCACGCCCGGCAGCGTGAAGAAGAAGCCGCCGCCGATGGGCCGGATGTATTCCTCGAGCGGCTCGCCGTCGAGGCGCGTCTGCACCGCGATGAAGCCGTCCTCGAGGTTGGCCTGGTAGCAGATGAACAAGAGGCCCATCTCGAGCTGGCCCGACTTGGTGACGCCGTTCGAATAGTTGAAGGGCCGCCGCAGCATGAGGTTCTTGTCCGAAGCCCTGGTGCGCGGATTGGCCAGCCGGATGTGCGCGTCGAGCGGCGTGGTCTTGCCCTCGGGGTCCTTCGCGTAGTCGGGCACGTCGTGCTCGGTCCTGCCGCCGTCCATCGGTGCGCCCGTGGGCTTGAGCCGGCCCATGATTGCCTCCTGCTCCTGCAGCGGCGTGCGGTCCCAGCGCTCGACGAAGTTGCGGATGATGCGCACCGCCTGGTAGCTGCCGCCCACGGCCCAGGCCGGCTCGTCGCCGCCGGCCGGCACCCAGACGATGCGGTCCATCAGCGTGTCGTCGGCCGAATCGGGATTGGCCGAGCCGTCGCGAAAACCGAGGAAGTTGCGCGCGCTCTCGGCCGGCTTGCCGGGCACGGCCGGAATCGGCGGCACCGTGCCCTCCTGCTTCCAGTGCAGCACCAGCAGGTCGGGCGTGTTCTTGATGATGTCGCGCAGCGCGTGGATGTTGGTGTCGGGCGTGTTGGCGCAGAACTGGATCGACAGGTCGCCATGGCACAGCGCGGCATCGAGCGCGTCGTTCGGATGGCGCTGCATCTGGTTCAGCCGCTTCGGCTTCTTCGCGGCGAGGCCGAAACGCTCGTCGAACAGCGAGGTGCCGACCGAGACGGTGACGGTGAGCCCGTCGGGCTGCACCACCGGCCCGAGGATGCCCGAGCCCGCGGGCGGCAGCTTGGGATCGGGATCGGTCTGTGGGCCGCCCTGCGTGAGGAAGGCAATGCGCTCGGTCAGCGTGCGGAACAGGCGCTCGAGGTCGGCGCGGTTCTCGGCCAGCACGAAGAAGGAGGCGATCATGCCGGCCGTCGGCCGCGGCGTGACGATGCCGGCCTGGTGCCGGCCGCGGAAAGGCACGCGGTCCTGCGTGTGGGTGCTCTGCGGTGCGTCGGTGACCTGGGCGCCAGCGTCGGGCCCGTTGGGCGGGCCCGAGGGCGCGGCGGCATGCACGGCCGCGGCCAGTCCGGCGAAGGCGGCACCGGCCGCGCCGAGCATGCGGCGGCGGTGGGGGGAGGCGGGTGGCCCGTCGGTGGGGAGGGATTCGTTCTTCGTGGTCATGAGAGGTCGGTCGGCGGTAGCCTCATTCCAGGCCGAGCGCGGCATTCACCTTGGCCAGTTCCTCGGCCAGCGCGCGCACGGGTTCGGCCAGGGCCTTGCGCTGCGCCTCGTCGAGCGGCGCGGGCTTGAAGCCGTCGCCTTCGCGGTACGGCGCGAGCGCGGCGTCGAGGGCGGCGAAGCGTTCGTCCACGCTCTTCTGCAGCGCGGGCGCGGCCTTCACCAGCAGCGGCTGCAGCAGGTCGGCGATCTTCTTCGTGCCTTCGTAGCTGCCCTGCAGGTTCGCGAGTTCGGCATGGCCGTAGTGGTCCTCGCCGCCCGCGGGCAGGTTGTCGGCCACGCGGCGCAGCAGCTTCGAGGCCGAGCTCGCGAGCCGCTCGGGCGGCATGTTCAGGCCGCGCAGCCGCTCCTTGAGCACGCCGATGTCGGCGATCAGTTGCGCCACCACGGGCGCGAGCGGCTTCAGGTCGTTCTGGCCATACAGCGCGTACTCGATGCGGTGGAAGCCCGTGAAGCCGGCATCGGCCTCGCGCTTCTCGAAGTAGTCGGCGCGTGCGTTGATGCGCGTGTCGAGGTCGGCGAACAGCTCGGCCATCGGCTCGATGCGCTTGTAGGCCTGGTGCGCGGGCGCGTAGAGCGCCCTCGCCTGCCGCAGGTCGCCGGCCTGGACCGCGTCGGCCAGCGCGCGCACCGCGTCCTCGAGCGTGCCGGCCTCCAGGCGCAGGAAGGTCTGGTACTCGGCCAGCGCGCCCACGTAGTTGACCAGCGAGGGCCGCGCCGCCTCGGCCTCGGAGGCGGCCGAGGGCGTCACGCGCAGCTTGCCGCGCGGGTTGCTCAGCAGGCCGCAGGTGATCGCGAAATCGCCGGGCTGCAGCTTCACCGTCATGGTCTGCGAGAAGCCCGGCGCGATGTTCTCGCGCTCCTCCACCACCATCACGCCATCGAGGATCTCCCACTCGAGCGCGCGGTTCGACTGGTTGACGATGGTGAAGGTGGTGCGCCCGGCCGGCACCGTGATCTCGTTGGGCTCGCAGACATTGCCGCGGATCGTGACGGTGACCGCGTTGTCGGCGGCCTTCGGCGGCGCCTGGCGCGCATGGTTGGAGGCATACCAGAAGGCCGCGAGGCCGGCGAGCGCCAGCAGGGCCGACGCGGCGACCGCCGCGCGCATCAGGTTGGAAGAAGCGGCCTTGGGTTCGGGAGAGGAAGAGGACATCGAGGGGTTTCAGCCGGCCGCAGCCGCGCGCGGCGCCGGCACGGCCGGACGCAGGAAGAAGAACAGGGCGACGGCCAGGAAGGCCAGGTAGACGACGACCTCGCCCACCACGGGCGCGGCCTGGTAGCCGAGCAGGCCCGACAGCACGGCGCCCAGCGGGCTGTCCATCGGCAGGGTCTCGCTCATGTCGAAGACCACCGTCTGCAGGTGGTTCCAGACGCCGCCCTCGTGCAGCTTGCGCAGCACGCCGGCCAGCAGGCCCGCGGCCACCAGCAGGATGAACAGGCCGGTGAAGCGGAAGAAGCGCCGCAGGTCGAGCCGCACGCCGCCCGAATAGAGGCCGTAGCCGACCACCACCGACACCGCGATGCCGGCGAGCGCGCCCACGGGCGCTTCCCAGCCGCTGCTCTGCTGGAAGATCGCGAGCAGGAAGAACACCGACTCCAGGCCCTCGCGCGCGACCGCGAGGAACACCATGCCGATCAGCGCCCAGCCCTGGCCGTCCGAGCCCTTGGCGAGCGCCTGGTCGATCGAGGCCTGCAGCTCGCCCTTGATCGAGCGCGCGGCCTTGCGCATCCAGAACACCATCGAGGTCAGCATCACCACCGCGATCAGCCCGACCACGCCCTCGAACAGCTCCTGCTGCTTCTGCGGAAATTCGGCCGCGAGCAATTGCAGCCCGGCGCCCGCGAACAGCGACAGCGCGGTGGCCAGCAGCACGCCGACCCACACCGCGGGCATCAGCGCGCCGCGCCCGCTCTGCTTGAGGTAACTGGCGACGATGCCGACGATCAGCGCGGCTTCGATGCCTTCGCGCAGCATGATGAGAAAGGGGATGAGCATCGGCTTCGGAAATCAGGGCGAGAGGAGCCCTCCGGAACCGGCGCGATCAGCGGCGCTGCATGTCGGCTCCCCGGAGGAGCGGACGAGGATAACCCATCAAACAAGAACCATTCTCATCTGATGGGCTTTTCTTACCGAATGGTAATGAAAGCCCTGTGACAGGCAGGGTCAGACCGCCAGTTCGACGATGCGCGCGTCGACCGCCCCACCCTCGATCCGCAGCTCGGCGACCGCGATCGGCAGGCTGAAGCGCCGCGGCCCCGCGCTGCCCGGGTTCACGTAGAGCACGCCGCCGCGTTCCTCGATCCTGGGCTTGTGCGAATGGCCCGAGACCACCACGCGCACGCCGGCCGCGGCCGGGTCGATGGGCAGTTGCGCGAGATCGTGAATGGCATAGAGATGCACGCCGCCGAAGGCCACGCGCTCGGTCTCGGCAATGCCCTCGGCCCAGGCCTCGCGGTCGTTGTTGCCGCGCACCACGGTCAGCGGCGCGATCGCGCGCAGGGCCTCGAGGATGGCGGGACTGCCGATGTCGCCGCCGTGCACGATGAAGTCGCAGCCCTGCAAGGCGGCCACGGCCTGCGGGCGCAGCAGGCCGTGGGTGTCGGAGATCAGTCCGACCCGCGTCACCGGATCAGGCGGCCAGCAGTTGCCGCAGCACGAACGGCAGGATGCCGCCGTGCTTGTAGTAGTCGACCTCGATCGGCGTGTCGATGCGCAGGCGCACCGTCACCTCCTGGTGCGTGCCGTCGGGGCGGTGCACGACCAGCTTCACGTCCATCTGCGGCTTGAGCTCGCCGCCGATCACCACGTCGATCTGCTCGTCGCCCGTGAGGCCCAGGGTCTGCCAGGAATCGGCGCCGCGGAACTGCAGCGGCAGCACGCCCATGCCGACCAGGTTGGCGCGGTGGATGCGCTCGAAGCTGCGCGCCACCACGGCCTTGATGCCCAGCAGCTGCGTGCCCTTGGCGGCCCAGTCGCGCGACGAGCCGGTGCCGTACTCCTCGCCGCCGAACACCACCGTGGGCGTGCCCTGGGCGATGTACTTCATGGCCGCGTCGTAGATGAACATCTTCTCGTTGCCGGGCTGGAACAGCGTGACGCCGCCCTCCTCCTGCGTGCCGTTGGCGTCCGGCGGAATCATCAGGTTCTTGATGCGCACGTTGGCGAAGGTGCCGCGCATCATCACGTCGTGGTTGCCGCGGCGCGAGCCGTAGCTGTTGAAGTCGGCCTTGGGCACGCCGTGCGCCTTGAGCCAGATGCCCGCGGGCGAGCTTTCCTTGATCGAGCCGGCCGGCGAGATGTGGTCGGTGGTGATCGAGTCGCCGAACAGCGCCATGATGCGCGCGCCCTTGAAGCCCGCGTCCGAGGCATGCGGCTTCATCTTGAAGCCCTCGAAGAACGGCGGCTCGGCGATGTAGGTCGAGGTGGGCCAGTCGTAGACTTGGCCCGTGGTGCCCTTGATGCTGCTCCAGAACTTGCCCGGATCGGTCTTGACCTTGTCGTAGTTGGCGCGGAACGACTTGGCGTTCATCGCGAAGCGCAGGTTCTGGTCGATCTCCTTCGGCGTGGGCCAGATGTCGCCGAGGTAGACGTCCTTGCCGCCCTTGCCCTTGCCCACCGGCTGGGTCATCAGGTCGACCATCACGTTGCCCGCGATCGCGAAGGCCACCACCAGCGGCGGCGAGGCCAGGAAGTTGGCCTTGAGGTTCGGATGGATGCGCGCCTCGAAGTTGCGGTTGCCCGAGAGCACGGCCGCGCCGATCAGGTCGTTCTTGGTGATGATCTCGTTGATCTCGGGCGTGAGGTCGCCCGCGTTGCCGATGCAGGTGGTGCAGCCGTAGCCCGCGAGGTAGAAGCCCAGCTTCTCGAGGTAGGGCAGCAGGCCGGCCTTCTCGAGGTACTCGGTCACGATGCGCGAGCCGGGCGCCAGCGAGGTCTTGACGTGCGGCTTGACCGAGAGGCCGGCTTCCACCGCCTTCTTGGCCAACAGGCCCGCGGCCAGCATCACGCTCGGGTTCGAGGTGTTGGTGCACGAGGTGATGGCGGCGATCAGCACGTCGCCGTTGCCGATGGTCACCTCGCCCTTGGACTTGGACGGCGCCGCCGGCGCAGTGGCGCTCACGTGCGCGGCCGCCTTGGTCGTGCGGTTGGCCACCATCTCGACCAGGTCGCGCGGCGCGCCCGGCGCGGGCGCGGCGGTCTCCTCGTCGTTGCCGGCGCCGGCCGGCGCGAGCGGGTAGCGCAGCTTGAGCTTGTCGGCCGGCTGGTTGAAGCCGTTGGCGTCGTTGGGCTTGCTGTAGAGCTCGGAGAACTTGGTCGACAGGTGGCCCAGGTCGATACGGTCCTGCGGCCGCTTCGGACCGGCCAGGCTCGGCGAGACGGTGCCGAGGTCGAGGCGCACGACCTTGGTGTAATCGATGTCGCCGGGGTTGGGCATGCCGAACAGGCCCTGCGCCTTGTAGTAGGCCTCGAAGCGCTCGACCTCCTCCTTGGTGCGGCCCGTGCCCTCGAAGTAGGCGACGGTCATCTCGTCGACCGGGAAGAAGCCCATGGTGGCGCCGTACTCGGGCGCCATGTTGCCGATGGTGGCGCGGTCGGGCACGGCGATCGAGGCGGCGCCCGGGCCGAAGAACTCGACGAACTTGCCCACCACCTTCTCGGCGCGCAGGATCGCTGTGACGAACAGCACCAGGTCGGTGGCGGTCACGCCCTCGCGCAGCTTGCCGGTGAGCTCGAAGCCCACCACGTCGGGCGTGAGCATGTAGACCGGCTGGCCCAGCATCGCGGCCTCGGCCTCGATGCCGCCCACGCCCCAGCCGACCACGCCCACGCCGTTGATCATGGTGGTGTGGCTGTCGGTGCCGACCAGCGAGTCGGGGTAGTAGACCGGGACGTCGCCCTTGTCGTTCGGATTCGAATAGACGCCGCGCGCGAAGTACTCGAGGTTGACCTGGTGCACGATGCCGAAGCCCGGCGGCACGACGCGGAAGGTGTCGAAGGCCTGCATGCCCCACTTCATGAACTGGTAGCGCTCGTTGTTGCGCTGGAACTCGAGCTTCATGTTGAGGTCGAGCGCCTTGGGCGTGCCGTAGTAGTCGACCATCACCGAGTGGTCGACCACCAGGTCGACCGGCACCAGCGGCTCGATGGTCTTGGGCGACTTGCCGAGCTTGGCGGCCACGCTGCGCATGGCGGCCAGGTCGGCCAGCAGCGGCACGCCGGTGAAGTCCTGCAGCACCACGCGGGTCACGACGAAGGGGATCTCGTCGGTGCGCTCGGCGTTCGGCGCCCAGTGGGCCAGCTCCTCGACATGCTTGGCCGACACCTTCTGGCCGTCGCAATTGCGCAGCACCGACTCGAGCACGATGCGGATCGACACCGGCAGCCGATCGACGCTCGGGTGCTGCTTGGCCAGCTCCTTGAGGGACCAGTACTTGCCGGCCTTGCCCGATGCGGTCTTGAAGGTCTTGAGGGTGGACGCAAAGGCGTGAGCCGGTGCTTTGGCCATGTGTGGGACTCCTTGGGGAATGTGTTCGTGAAGCGCCTCAAAGGTTAGCAGGGATGAATGTCAATTGCTGTAGTCAGGCATCGCATCGGCGGGGGCAAAAGGCCATGGCGGCCATTGACAAAAAGGCCTCCCGCGTGGCCACGAAAAAGGCGCCCTCGCGGGGCGCCTCGGCAGTCTGCGGGCGGAAGGCGTTCAGGCCAGCGCCATCCGCGCCATCGGCCGGCTCGCGCGCAGCCCGCTCCATTGCAGCTCGGCCAGCACCAGCACGCACACCGCCTGCGCCAGCACCCAGGCCACGCCCAGCGCGGTCACCGGGAACAGGCCACCGGCCAGCAGGGCGGCGCAGGCCACGGCCCAGCCCAGGTTGCCGAGCATGACCACGCCGATCAGCGTGCGCGGCGGGGTGGCGCGGCTGGCCATGAAGGCGGCCGCGGCGGCATAGGCCAGCAGGAACACGCCGGTGCCCAGCAGCAGCGCGGCCGGCAGGCCGGTGAGACGGGCCAGGGTGTCGGTGAAAGCGACCTGCAGCGCGCCGGTGCCGGCGCAGGAGGCGGCGTCGGCCCACATCACGCGGGGCAGGAAACGCGGCGAGGCGAAGAGCGTGGAACGTGCGGTCATGAGGTTTCTCCTTCGGTTCGGGTGGTACGCCGCTGGACTGTCCTGCTGCGTTGGGGTCGATGATTCCGGGACCGGCGCACAGCGTCCATGACCTGCCAGGTCATGGCGATGCGCGGCCCGCGCGCCAGAATGCGGCCCCATGAACACCCCCCGCCCCCACCCCACGAAGCCCGGCCAGCCGGGCGCGCGCGATCCCTTCGGCGTGCACCTGCGGCACTGGCGCACGCACCGCCGCCTGAGCCAGCTCGACCTGGCACAGGAGGCCGAGGTCTCGACCCGGCACCTGAGCTACGTGGAAACCGGCCGCGCCGCCCCCAGCCGCGAGATGGTGCTGCGGCTGGCCGAGCGGCTGGACGTGCCGCTGCGCGAGCGCAATGCGCTGCTGGTGGCCGCGGGCTTCGCACCCATGTACCGCCAGCGCTCGCTCGACGACCCGGCCATGGCCTCGGCGCGCCGCGCGGTCGACCTGGTGCTCAAGGGGCACGAACCCTTTCCCGCGCTGGCGGTGGACCGCCACTGGAACCTGGTGGCCTACAACGCGCTGGTGCCGCTGTTGATGGAAGGCGCGTCGGTCGAGCTGGTGACGCCGCCGGTCAACGTGCTGCGCCTGAGCCTGCGGCCCGACGGGCTGGCCTCGCGCATCGCCAATCTCGCGCAATGGCGCGCCCACCTGCTCGAGCGGCTGCAGCAGCAGATCGCCGCCACCGGCGACCGCGTGCTGGTCGAGCTGCACGACGAACTCGCGGCCTACCCCGTGCCCCACGTCGGCCACGACACCCCGCCCGCGGGCGGCGAGCTGTCGGGCGTGGTGGTGCCGTTCCAGCTCGTGACGCCGAACGGCGTGCTGAGCTTCATCAGCACCACCACCATCTTCGGCACGCCGGTGGACATCACGTTGCAGGAACTCGCGGTGGAGTCGTTCTTTCCGGCCGATGCGCAGACGGCGGCGGCGCTGCCGGCCCTGGTTGCGCAGGCGAAGGCGCTGGCTGGCGCGGCGGGCTGAGCGCGCCCTCCCCCGCCTCGTCCTCGTCGCGCGCCTTCGGCCCGGGCACGTCGTCGACCTGGATCACCTTGTCGGCCGCGCGCAGATAGGCCAGCGCGAGCGCCGGATCGGCCGCCGTGCGGGCCGCGGCCTCGAGCGAGTTCGTGCGCCGCAGCACCTTGTTGAGCGCCGCGGTTTCCTCGCCAAGCCGGTCGCCGAGTTCCAGCGCGCTCATCAGGTCGCGCAGGCCGCCGGCCGCGGGTTCGCTGAGATCGGGTACCAGCCGGGCGACCACGTCGGGCCGGGTGCGCAGCGTCTCGGCCAGCGCCAGCAGCTGCACGTCGCGCAGCGGCGCCAGGTGCGCGGTGCGCCGCAGCACCAGCGCGCCGATGAAGCGCCGGCCCGGCGTGGGCAGGTTGGCATAGAGGTCGTGCAGGATCGCCGCCGCCTGGTCGAGCTGCACGCGGATCGCGGCCTGCGCGAAGGGCAGCATCTCGGGCGCCGCCTCCACGCCATAGCGCCAGACGCAGGCGCTCGCCAGGTACAGGTGGGCCAGCACGTCGCCCAGCCGCGCCGACAGCAGTTCCATGCGCTTGAGCTTGCCGCCGAGCATGCCCATGGCCAGGTCGGCGGTGAGCGCGTACTTGGCGCTCATGCGCGCGATCAGCCGGGCCTCGGGCGCCAGCGCCTCGGGCGGGCGGCCCAGCACCGGCGCGCCGAACAGGCTGTGCCAGAGGTTGCGCGCCACGTGCCCGCCATGCGCCATCAGCGCCTTGCCGAGCGCGGTCTCGTCGTTCGCCTGCACCGCGGCCATCTCGTCGAGCACATGCGGATGGCAGCGCACCGCGCCCTGGCCGAATACGATCAGCGCGCGCGTGAGGATGTTGGCGCCTTCCACCGTGATCGCGATCGGCGCCTGCCGGTAGGCCACGCCCAGCAGGTTCGAGGGGCCTGAAATGATGCCCTTGCCGCCGAGGATGTCCATGCCGTGGTTGACCGCGCGCCGGCCGGCCTCGGTCAGCTGCACCTTGAGGATCGCGCTCGCCACGCTGGGCCGCTCGCCGGCATCGAGCGCGCAGGCAGTGAAGCGGCGCGCGGCATCGCTCGCATAGAGCTCGGCCGACATCTGGGCCACCAGCCCCGCCACCGCGTGGAACTTGCCCACCGGCAGGCCGAACTGCTCGCGGATGCGACCATAGCCGTTGCTCACGAACAGCGCGGTCTGCTGCATCGCCGAGCCTAGCGCGGGCAGCGAGATGGCGCGGCCCGCGGCCAGGCACTCCATCAGCATGCGCCAGCCCTGGCCGACCTGCGGCTCGCCGCCGATCACCCAGTCCATCGGCACGAAGACCTGGCGGCCGTGGATCGGGCCGTTCATGAAGGCGCTGTCCATCGGGCGATGGCGCCGGCCGATCTCCATGCCCGCGTGCGGCACCGGGATCAGCGCGCAGGTGATGCCGAGATCGCGCTGGCCCTCGGGCCGGCTCTCGTCGACCGCGTGGAAGGCCAGGCCGACCACGGTGGCCACGGGCGCCAGCGTGATGTAGCGCTTGTCGAAGTCGACCAGGAAGCCGCGCGTTGGCCGGCCCTCGAACTCGCGCTCCACCAGCACGCCGCGGTCGGGGATCGAGGCGGCATCGGACCCCGCGTAGGGCGAGGTCAGGCCGAAGCACGGCAGCTCGCGGCCATCGGCCAGGCGCGGCAGGTAGTGCTGCTTCTGGCCGTCGGTGCCATAGCGCAGCAGCAGCTCGGCCGGACCGAGCGAGTTGGGCACCATCACCGTGACCGCCGTCGCGACGTTGACGGTGGCGATGCGCGCCACCACCGTCGCGTGGGCATGGTGGCCGAAGCCCAGGCCGCCGAATTCCTCGGGAATGATCATCCCGAAGAAGCGCTGCTCGCGCAGGTAGCGCCACACCTCGGGCGAGAGGTCCTTCGCCTCGTCGATCGCATGGTCGTCGAGCATCGCGCACAGCGTGCGCACCTCGCGGTCGATGAAGGCCTGTTCGCGCTCGGTCAGGCGGTTGGGCCCGAAGGCGGCGAGCGCGTCGAAATCGGGGCGGCCGGCGAACAGTTGGCCTTCGAAGCCGACGGTGCCCGCTTCGAGCGCGGCGCGTTCGGTGTCGCCCAGCGGCGGCAGTGCCTTCGAGAAAGGCTTCATGGCCCAGCGGCCGATCAACGAGGCCAGCGGCATGCGTGTCTCCTTCGCCGCGAGGCAGGCGCGCGGCGCTCGACCATGGTGCGACCGGGGCGGCCCTGGCCCGGCCGGCCGAGGGCGACCGCGCGTGTCGGAGACGGGCTCGCATTCCAGGCGCTCCGCAACGCTTGACCCTCCACCCGGTGGAGACGCTACAACCCGCCCATGAACGTCAAACGACTGCTTTCCATCGGCGAGATCGCCAAGCTCAGCGGCGTGTCGGTGCGGCGCATCCGGTTCTATTCGGACGCGGGCCTGCTGCCGCCCGCGGCGCGCAGCGAGGCCAACTACCGCGGCTACACCCACGACGACGTGGCGCGGCTGGACCTGATCCGTTCGCTGCGCGACGCGGGCATCGGGATCGAGACCGTCGGGCGGACGCTGTCGGATCGGCTGTCGCTCACCGACGTTCTGACGATCCGCCTCCAGGCCCTGGAAGCGGAAATCGCTTCCCGCCGCCGCATCGCCGCCGTGCTGCGCGCGACGCTGGCCGACGAGAAGCAGCCCACCGAAACCTCGCTACGGAGACTCTGGACCGTGACCACCCTTTCGAACACCCGCGTTCGCCAGACCATCGAGAACTTCTACGACCAGGTGGCCGCCGGCGCCCGCATGGGCGACGACTGGAAGCGCCAGATGGTCGATGCCGCCACGCCCGAGCTGCCGGCCGAACCCACGCCCGCGCAGATCGACGCCTGGACCGAACTGGCCGCCATGCTCGGCGACCAGGCCTTCATCGCGAGCATGCGCGCCGAGGCGGCCGGCATGTGGAATGGCGAATTCGATCCCGCCGCCTATGCGCAAGCGGCCAACGCCACACTGGCCCGCGTGCGCGCCGCGCTCGCCGCGCGCACCGAGCCCGCGTCGGAAACCGGCCGGGCCATCGCGCAGGACTGGCTCGCGGCCTCGGCGAATGCCATGCGCCGCGCGCCCGACGCGGAATTTCTCGCCTGGCATCTGGGGCAATACCGCAAGCACCACGCGCGCTCGGCGCGCTACCAGGAACTGATGGCCGTGCTGCGCGGCGAGGATGCCGGCACGGCCGCCGCGCAGGGCACCGAGTGGCGCTGGATCCACGAGGCAATGACGCCGCTGCTCGGCGCCGCGGCCTGAGCGGCAAGCGCGCGGCTCAGCGCCGCTTCGGCGCCTGCTGCGCGGCCGGTGCCGCCGGTGCGGGCGCCGCTTGCGGCGCGGCCGCCGCAGCCGCCGGGTCGCGCCAGCCGTATTCGACATAGCGCCGGATCACCAGGCAGCCCGGCGGCGAATCGATCAGCGACACCGACGAGGTCGGCTCCTTGTCGTCGGTGTAGACCGTGTAGACCGGCAGCAGCTTGGTCGCACGGTAGTTCGGCAGCTCCTGCTGGGCGATGCTCGCGCAGGTGAACGGCGCCACCGAGATGCGCTCGGCCGCCACGGTGCAGCTGCCGCCGTCGTCGGGGATCGCGGTGATCGAGCCCGCCACGCCGGCATTCGGGAACTCGATGCCGATCAGCGAGAACACCGGGCCGCTGTCGGGGCGCTTGCGGTCCCAGTCGAGCAGCACGTCGTGGCTGCGGCTGCCCTGCACGGTCAGCGACGACAGCCGCGTGATCGCCGGCAGGCAGCGCTTGACGCCCACGCTGGCGGCCGCGCGCGTGAGGGTGTCCTGCGGCGGCGCGGGCGGTGCCTGGGGCACGAGCACGCCCTGCGCGAAGGCGGTGGCCGTCAGGGTGCAGGCCGCGGCGCACAACAGCAGGCGGCGGATCGGAAGCGAGGTCGGGGTCATGGCCATACGTTCTTCGGGAGTTCGCGTTCAGGCGTAGAGCGCCTCGATCGCGGCGGTGTAGATGCGCACGTTCTCCTCGCCTTCGGGGTCCAGCCGCTCGAGCAGCGCCCGCGCGCGCTCGCGGTAGTTGGGCAGGTCGGCGTCGTGCTCGGCGAAGGCGCGCCGCAGCGCCCGGCCGCCGTCCTCGCAGTCGAAGCCCTGGTAGCGGTAGCCGCAGTCGCCGATCAGGTGCGAGTTGTGCACCAGCGGATAGCCGCCGTACAGCGCCTCGTAGTAGAGGTAGTTCTGGCCGTTCTCCCAGTGGTGCGCGAACACGCAGTCGACATTGGGCGGCACCACCTGGTAGACCGGGAAGCGCCCCTCGAACGAGGCCAGCCCGTGCTGCACCAGGTCCAGGCTCTGGGCGAAGCCGACGAACAGCGGCTTCTCGCGCAGGTGGAAGCTGTTGTAGACCCACAAGCGCTCGATCAGGTCGGGCTGCGCGCGATGCGCCGCCTCGCAGCCCAGCATCGGGATGAAGCTGGTCTTCACCATGCAGATGTTGGGCTCGAAGATCGCCACGCGCCAGTGCCGACGCCCGGGCTCGTAGGCGAAGGGCTTGCCGCCGCCGCTGCGCGCCAGGGCGCGCTCGAGCACCATAGGGCTCCACAGGTGCGGCATCAGGCGCACCGGCGTGCGGAAGGCGGCCTCGAAATAGGGTTTGCAGGTGGCCTCGTACTCGGGCAGCGTCCAGACCTCGTTGTAGGGCGCGAGCGTCAGCAGCAGGCCGTGCGGCTTGTCGAAGATCATGCGCTCGATGTCGATCACGTAGTCGTTGCCCACGCGCATCGACACGATCTTGCCGCCGCGCTCGCGGAAGGCCACGGCCCAGTCGCGCCCGAGCTGCGCGCTCATCTCGATCATCACGTCGAGTTCCTGCGCGGCGGTCGCCATGTCGATGATCGGCACCGGCGAATCGGCCAGGAAGCCGGCCGCATCGGCCGGCGCGCCGTCGCCGCCGCCGGCCACGAGCACCGTGCTGGCCACGCGCGGCGAGCGCAGCAGCAGCATCACGAGAAACAGGCAGTTCTGGTAGACGCCGTTCTCCCACAGGCTCTGCTCGCCCTTGCGGATGAAGATCGAGACGCCGACGCGCAGCTTGTCGGGCACGGCGTTCATCGCGCGGCACCTCCGGCGCGGAAGCTCGCATCGCCGCCCACCAGCTGCAGCAGCCGCTGCGCATAGCCCTCGACGTTGGCGCTCGCCAGCGGATCGAGCGCGTCGAACACGCGCTGCGAGCGGGCCCTGTAGTCGTCGAGTTGCGCGTCGTGATGGCGTGCCGCGTTCAGCAACTGCTCGACGCCGGCGCCGACCTCGAAGCCCGGGTAGTAATAGCCCGCGTCACGCAACCAGGGCGAGTTGTGCACCAGCGGGTAGTTGCCGTAGAGCGCGTCGAGGTAGCTGTAGTTCTGGTCGTTCTGCCACTGGTGCGACACCACCGCGTCGGCGTACTGCACCATGAAGCCCGCGAAGTCGTGCCGGCCATGGAAGATCGCCTTGTGCTCGCGCACGATGTCGAGCGAGTTCGCCAGGTAGAGCATGGTCGGGTGGTCCTTCATGTGCAGCGTGTTGAGCGCATGCATCCAGTTCACCGCCTTCGGGTCGGCGCGGTAGGCGCCGTCGCAGATCAGCATCGGCAAGGTGCCTGCCTTCACCACCGAGATGTTGGGTTCGAAGATCGCCACCCGGAAGCCCGGCTGCTCGGCCGTGCGCGGCACGTAGCCGAAACGGAAGCCCGCCGCCTCGACCTCGGTCACGCGCTGCGCGAGGAACTCGGGGGACCAGAGATAGGGCACCACGTGCACCGGGCAGCGGTTGTACACGCGCATCATCGGTGCGAAGGCCTGGTCCTTGGGCAGCAGCCAGACCTCGTCGCAGCGGTCGGGCCGGCTGAAGTGGCCCTTGTCGGAGAAGAGGATCGGCTCGGCCAGCGACACGAAGGGCTGGCCCACGCAGTGGAACACCACGCGCCCGCCGCGGGCCCGGAAATACGACAGCCACGAGACCTCGAGCGCGCCCGCCATCTCGAACACCACGTCGAGCGCATCGGTGAGTTCGCGCGCCCGGCCGATGGCGAGCCCGCGCGCCGCGAGGTCGACCTGCGGCGGCATCGCCGACTGGTCGCCCGCGTCGATCAGCGTGACCGACTCCACGAACGGGATCTGCTGCAGCAGCCGGGCCAGGAACAGCACGTTCTGCCCCATGCCGTTCTCCCAGATGTTCTGGCCGGCGTGGGTGAGGACTGAAATACCGATGCGCATGGGCAGCGAGTGTCCCTCAAAAAAGGAAGGCCCCCGCGCCTGGGGCGCGGGAGCCTTCGAGGGGGCTTTTCTCTCCCTGTGACTTACTTCCACTTCCAGCCGATGCCGGCGTTGATGCCCCACTCCTTGCCCGTGGTCGAGAGGCCCGCGCCCCAGGACATCTTGCCGTCGTCCGACAGGGCCTTGAAGGTCAGCGCCACCGCGCTGTAGCCCTTGTAGCTGCCGAAGCCCACGCCCACGGTCTTCTCGCCGGGGTAGAGCGTCGGCAGGTAGGTGCCCGACATCGCGAACGCCATCGCCGTGCCCGAGTAGGCGACGCGCGCCACGTCGCCGATCTGGTTGCGCACGTCGGTCAGCTGCTGCACGTTGACCGCGTCGCCCGGCAGGATGCCCGGTGCCACGTTGCTGATGCGCGTGCCGCCCGCCGCCTGGCCGGCGCCCAGCGTGATCTGGTTGTAGTTGACCGACCCGTCGGGGTTGGTCTCGTACTGCACGCTGCTGGCCTTCGAAGCCGCCGAGGCCGCCTTCAGCTGCGCCACGTTGGTGGCGTCGCTGTCGGCCGAGCCCGCGGCCACGCCGGTGATCTGGCGGAACTGGCCGTTGGCCGCATCGCCGACCGACACCGCGCCCTGCGTGCTGGTGGTGGCCTTGATCGCCGCCTCCTGCGCCGCGGTGGCGCTGCCTGGCACGTAGCCGGCCACGCCCGCGCCCCTGGAAGCCACCGAGCCCGAGCCCAGGGCCACGCCGCCGGTCTGCTGGACCACCGCGTTGAAGCCGACGGCCGTGCCGTTCGAGACGTTGGACGCCGCGCTCCTCGAGGTGCCGCCCGCATCCGCGCCGTCGCCGATCGCGACGCCCTTGCCGCCCGCGCTGGCGCCCGCACCGATCGCCTGCGAACCGGTGGCCAGTGCCCCGGTACCGATCGCGATCGCGTTGGTGCCCGTGGCCTGCGCCCCGAAGCCCACCGCCACCGCGCCGTCGGCCGTCGCCTTCGCGCCGTTGCCCGCGGCGAAGGAGTTCGCGCCGCTGGCCACCGATTGCGGTCCGATCGCCACCGACTCCTGGCCGATGGCCTGCGAGTCGCCTGCCGTCGAGTTGGCGTGGAAGTACTTCGTGCCGTTGTTGTAGATGTTGGTGACGGTGCTGTTGGTGGTGCTCAACCCCGTCGACAGGCTGCCGATGCCGCTGACCGACCCGCTGATGCTCGTCGACAGGCTGCTGAGGTTGCTGTTCGTCGTGCTCAGCCCGCTCGACAGGCTGCCGATGCCGCTGGTGACGGTGCTCAGGCCGGTCGAGGTCGAGGTCGACAGGCTGGAGACGTTGCTGTTCGTCGTGCTCAGGCCCGACGACAGGCTGCCGATGTTGCTGGTCGCGGTGCTCAGGCCGGTCGACAGGCTGCTGATGCTGCTCGTGGCCGTGCTCAGACCGGTCGAGGTGGACGTCGACAGGCTGTTGATGCTGCTGGTCGCCGTGCTCAGCCCGCTCGACGTGGACGTCGACAGGCTGTTGATGCTGCTCGTCGCCGTGCTCAGGCCGCTCGAGGTGGATGTCGACAGGCTGTTGATGCTGCTCGTTGCCGTGCTCAGGCCGCTCGAGGTGGACGTCGACAGGCTGCCGATGCTGCTCGTCGCCGTGCTCAGCCCGCTCGACGTGGACGTCGACAGGCTGCTCACGGTGCTGTTCGTCGTGCTCAGGCCGATCGACAGGCTGCCGATGCCGCTGCTCACGGTGCTCAGGCCCACCGACAGGCTGCCGATGGAGCTGGTCGCCGTGCTCAGGCCGGTCGAGGTCGAGGTCGAGAGGCTGTCGATGTTGCTCGTGGCGGTGCTGAGACCCGTGGAGGTCGAGGTCGACAGGCTGTCGATGCTGCTCGTGGCGGTGCTGAGGCCGGTCGACGTGGAGGTCGAAAGGCTGCCGATCGAGCTCGTCGCCGTGCTGAGGCCAGTCGACGTCGAGGTCGAGAGGCTGCTGACGCCGCTGGTGGCGGTGCTCAGGCCGGTGGACAGGCTGTCGATGCTGCTCGTGGCGGTGCTGAGGCCGGTCGACATGGACGTGGACAGGCTGCCGATGGAGCTCGTCGCGGTACTCAGGCCGGTCGACAGGCTGCCGATGCTGCTGGTCGCAGTGCTCAGGCCCGTGGAGGTCGACGTGGACAAGCTGCCGATGGAGCTCGTTGCCGTGCTCAAACCGGTCGACGTGGACGTGGACAGGCTGCCGATGGAACTCGTCGCCGTGCTCAGACCCGTGGACGTCGAAGTCGACAGGCTACCGATAGCGCTGGTGGCAGTGCTCAGACCGGTCGAGGTCGAAGTGGACAGGCTGTCGATGGAGCTCGTCGCCGTGCTCAGGCCGGTCGACAGGCTGCCGATGCTGCTGGTCGCAGTGCTCAGGCCCGTGGAGGTCGACGTCGACAAGCTGCCGATGGAGCTCGTTGCCGTGCTCAAGCCAGTCGACGTGGAAGTCGAAAGGCTGCCGATGCTGCTCGTGGCGGTGCTCAGGCCCGTCGAGGTAGACGTGGACAAGCTGCCGATCGAACTCGTCGCCGTGCTGAGGCCGGTAGACGTCGAGGTCGAGAGGCTGTCGATGCTACTCGTGGCGGTGCTCAGACCCGTCGAGGTTGACGTGGACAAGCTACCGATCGAACTCGTCGCAGTGCTTAGACCCGTCGACGTCGACGTGGACAAGCTACCGATCGAACTCGTCGCCGTGCTGAGGCCGGTAGACGTCGAGGTCGAGAGGCTGCCGATGCTGCTGGTCGCTGTGCTCAGGCCCGTCGAAGTGGACGTGGACAGGCTACCGATCGAGCTCGTCGCTGTGCTCAAACCGGTCGACGTGGACGTCGACAGGCTGCCGATAGAGCTGGTGGCCGTGCTCAGCCCCGTCGAGGTCGACGTGGACAAACTGCCGATGGAGCTCGTCGCGGTGCTCAGGCCGGTCGACGTGGAAGTCGACAGGCTATCGATGCTGCTCGTGGCGGTGCTCAGGCCCGTCGAGGTCGAGGTGGACAAGCTACCGATCGAACTCGTTGCCGTGCTCAGCCCCGTCGAAGTCGATGTGGACAAGCTACCGATCGAACTCGTTGCGGTGCTCAAACCAGTCGACGTCGAAGTCGAGAGACTGTCGATGCCGCTCGTGGCCGTGCTCAGGCCCGTCGAAGTCGACGTGGACAAGCTGTCGATGGAGCTCGTTGCCGTGCTGAGGCCAGTGGACGTCGATGTCGACAGGCTGCCAATGCTGCTCGTGACCGTGCTCAGACCGGTCGAGGTCGATGTGGACAGGCTACCGATCGAGCTCGTTGCCGTGCTCAGGCCAGTCGACGTCGAAGTCGAGAGGCTGTCGATGCTGCTGGTCGCCGTGCTCAAGCCGGTCGATGTCGATGTGGACAGGCTGCCAATCGAGCTCGTGGCGGTGCTCAGGCCCGTCGATGTCGAGGTCGACAAGCTACCAATGGAACTCGTCGCAGTGCTCAAGCCGGTGGATGTCGAGGTCGACAGGCTGTCGATGCCGCTGGTGGCCGTGCTCAAGCCAGTCGAGGTCGAAGTCGACAGGCTGTCGATGCTGCTGGTCGCGGTGCTCAGGCCGGTAGAGGTCGACGTGGACAGGCTACCGATCGAGCTCGTTGCAGTGCTCAGGCCGGTCGAAGTCGATGTCGACAAGCTATCGATGCTGCTGGTCGCCGTGCTCAGACCCGTAGAGGTCGATGTGGACAAGCTGCCGATGGAGCTCGTTGCCGTGCTCAACCCCGTCGACGTAGAGGTCGACAGGCTGCCAATGCTGCTCGTGGCAGTGCTCAGACCGGTCGAGGTCGAGGTGGACAAGCTGTCGATGGAGCTCGTCGCCGTGCTGAGGCCAGTTGACGTCGAAGTGGACAGGCTGCCGATCGAGCTCGTTGCCGTGCTCAAACCGGTCGACGTGGACGTCGACAGGCTATCGATGCTGCTGGTTGCGGTGCTCAGGCCCGTCGAGGTCGACGTGGACAGGCTGCCGATCGAACTCGTTGCTGTGCTCAAACCGGTCGACGTGGACGTCGACAGGCTGCCAATGCTGCTCGTGGCGGTGCTCAGACCCGTCGAGGTCGACGTGGACAGGCTGTCGATGGAGCTTGTTGCCGTGCTGAGGCCAGTAGACGTCGAGGTCGAGAGACTGTCGATGCTGCTCGTCGCAGTGCTCAGGCCCGTGGAGGTTGAGGTGGACAAGCTACCGATGGAGCTTGTCGCTGTGCTCAAGCCCGTAGAGGTCGAAGTCGACAAACTGTCAATAGAGCTCGTTGCCGTGCTCAGGCCAGTGGACGTCGAGGTCGAGAGGCTGCCAATGCTGCTCGTGGCCGTGCTCAGCCCAGTCGACGTCGAAGTCGAGAGGCTATCGATGCTGCTCGTCGCGGTACTCAGGCCCGTAGAGGTCGAGGTGGACAGGCTACCGATCGAACTCGTCGCCGTGCTGAGGCCAGTAGACGTCGAAGTCGACAGGCTATCGATGCTACTCGTGGCGGTGCTGAGACCGGTCGAAGTCGACGTGGACAGGCTACCGATCGAGCTCGTTGCCGTGCTCAGGCCCGTCGACGTGGAGGTCGACAGACTGCCGATGCTGCTCGTGGCCGTGCTCAAACCGGTCGACGTCGAGGTCGACAAGCTGTCGATGCTGCTGGTCGCCGTGCTCAAGCCGGTCGACGTCGATGTGGACAGGCTGCCGATCGAGCTCGTTGCCGTGCTCAGACCCGTCGACGTCGAAGTCGAGAGGCTATCGATGCTGCTCGTCGCGGTGCTCAGGCCCGTAGAGGTCGAGGTGGACAGGCTACCGATCGAACTCGTTGCCGTGCTCAGGCCAGTCGACGTCGAAGTCGACAGGCTATCGATGCTGCTCGTCGCGGTGCTCAGACCCGTCGAAGTCGACGTGGACAGGCTGCCGATCGAACTCGT
>NZ_JBWKPN010000013.1:138482-138788 GCF_059418265.1 Variovorax sp. GW821-FHT09B05 | reverse complement strand
GTGCTCAGACCCGTCGAAGTCGACGTGGACAGGCTGCCGATCGAACTCGTTGCCGTGCTCAAGCCGGTCGACGTCGAGGTCGACAAGCTGTCGATACTGCTGGTCGCGGTGCTCAGACCCGTGGAGGTCGAGGTGGACAGGCTACCGATGGAACTCGTGGCCGTGCTCAAGCCCGTCGAGGTCGACGTCGACAAGCTGCCGATGGAGCTTGTCGCCGTGCTCAACCCGGTCGACGTGGAGGTCGACAGGCTGTCAATAGAGCTCGTTGCCGTGCTCAAGCCAGTCGATGTCGAGGTCGACAAGCTA
>NZ_JBWKPN010000013.1:133630-138383 GCF_059418265.1 Variovorax sp. GW821-FHT09B05 | reverse complement strand
CCCGATGCTGCTGGTCGCCGTGCTCAGACCGGTCGACGTAGACGTCGACAGGCTACCGATCGAACTCGTCGCGGTGCTCAAACCCGTGGAGGTCGAAGTCGACAGGCTGTCGATAGAGCTCGTTGCCGTGCTCAGACCGGTCGACGTGGAGGTCGAGAGGCTGCCGATCGAACTCGTCGCGGTGCTCAAGCCAGTGGAGGTCGAGGTCGACAGGCTACCGATGCTGCTGGTCGCCGTGCTCAGACCGGTCGACGTAGACGTCGACAGGCTACCGATCGAACTCGTCGCGGTGCTGAGCCCAGTCGACGTCGAAGTCGAGAGGCTGTCAATGCTGCTCGTGGCGGTGCTGAGACCGGTCGAGGTCGACGTGGACAGGCTACCGATCGAGCTCGTTGCCGTGCTCAGGCCCGTCGAGGTCGACGTCGACAAGCTGCCGATCGAGCTTGTCGCCGTGCTCAACCCGGTCGAGGTGGAAGTCGACAGACTGTCAATAGAGCTCGTTGCTGTGCTCAAGCCAGTGGACGTCGAGGTCGAAAGGCTGCCAATGCTGCTGGTGGCAGTGCTCAAACCCGTGGAGGTCGAGGTCGACAAGCTGCCGATGCTGCTCGTAGCCGTGCTCAGGCCCGTCGAAGTGGATGTCGAAAGGCTATCGATCGAGCTGGTGGCCGTGCTCAGGCCGGTCGAGGTCGATGTCGACAAGCTACCGATCGAACTCGTCGCCGTGCTCAGACCAGTCGATGTCGAAGTCGAGAGACTGTCGATGCTGCTGGTCGCCGTGCTCAAGCCGGTCGAAGTCGACGTAGACAGGCTGCCAATCGAACTCGTCGCGGTGCTCAGCCCGGTCGACGTCGAGGTCGAAAGGCTGTCGATGCTGCTGGTCGCGGTGCTCAGGCCCGTGGAGGTCGAGGTGGACAAACTACCGATGGAACTCGTGGCCGTGCTCAAGCCAGTCGATGTCGAAGTCGACAGGCTGCCGATGCTGCTGGTCGCGGTGCTCAAGCCCGTGGAGGTCGAAGTCGACAAGCTGCCGATGGAGCTCGTGGCCGTGCTCAAACCGGTCGACGTCGAGGTCGAAAGGCTGTCGATGGAACTCGTTGCCGTGCTCAGACCCGTCGACGTGGAAGTCGACAGGCTGCCGATGGAGCTTGTTGCCGTGCTCAGACCAGTCGAGGTCGACGTGGACAGGCTACCGATCGAGCTGGTTGCCGTGCTGAGGCCAGTCGACGTCGAGGTCGACAAGCTATCGATGCTGCTCGTCGCAGTGCTCAGACCCGTGGAGGTCGACGTGGACAGGCTGCCGATGGAACTCGTTACCGTGCTGAGGCCAGTCGACGTCGAAGTCGAGAGGCTATCGATGCTGCTCGTCGCGGTGCTCAGCCCGGTCGATGTCGACGTCGAGAGGCTGCCGATGGAGCTCGTTGCCGTGCTGAGGCCGGTCGACGTCGAGGTCGACAGACTGTCAATACTGCTGGTCGCGGTGCTCAGGCCCGTGGAGGTGGAGGTCGACAGGCTACCGATGGAGCTTGTCGCAGTGCTCAGACCGGTCGACGTCGACGTGGACAGGCTACTGATCGAGCTCGTTGCCGTGCTGAGGCCAGTCGAAGTCGATGTCGACAAGCTATCGATGCTGCTCGTCGCGGTACTCAGCCCCGTCGACGTAGAGGTCGACAAGCTGCCGATGGAGCTCGTCGCCGTGCTCAGGCCAGTCGACGTCGAGGTCGACAGGCTGCCGATACTGCTGGTCGCGGTACTCAGGCCCGTAGATGTCGAGGTGGACAGGCTACCGATGGAACTCGTGGCCGTGCTTAAGCCCGTCGAGGTCGAGGTCGACAAGCTGCCGATCGAACTCGTTGCCGTGCTGAGGCCCGTCGACGTCGAGGTCGAAAGGCTGTCGATGCTGCTGGTCGCGGTGCTCAGGCCCGTGGAGGTCGAGGTGGACAAGCTACCGATCGAACTCGTGGCCGTGCTCAAGCCAGTAGACGTCGAGGTGGAGAGACTGCCGATGGAACTCGTCGCAGTGCTCAAGCCGGTCGACGTAGAAGTCGAGAGGCTGCCGATGCTGCTGGTCGCGGTGCTCAGACCCGTGGAGGTCGAAGTCGACAAGCTACCGATGGAGCTAGTGGCTGTGCTCAAACCGGTCGACGTCGAGGTCGACAGGCTGTCGATGCTGCTCGTCGCGGTACTCAGCCCCGTGGAGGTCGAGGTGGACAGGCTACCGATGGAACTCGTCGCCGTGCTCAGACCGGTCGACGTCGAGGTCGAAAGGCTGTCGATGGAGCTTGTTGCCGTGCTGAGCCCACTCGACGTCGAAGTCGAGAGACTGCCGATGGAACTCGTCGCAGTGCTCAAGCCGGTCGATGTCGAGGTAGACAGGCTGCCGATCGAGCTCGTTGCCGTGCTCAGGCCAGTCGACGTCGAGGTCGACAGGCTGTCGATGCTGCTCGTCGCGGTGCTCAGACCCGTCGAGGTCGACGTGGACAGGCTGCCAATGGAGCTCGTTGCAGTGCTGAGGCCAGTGGATGTCGAGGTCGACAAGCTACCGATGGAGCTCGTTGCGGTGCTCAGACCTGTCGAGGCCGACGTCGAGAGGCTGCCGATGCTGCTGGTCGCGGTGCTCAGACCCGTAGAGGTCGAAGTCGACAAGCTGCCGATGGAGCTCGTGGCCGTGCTCAAACCGGTCGATGTCGAGGTCGAGAGGCTGCCGATGCTGCTCGTAGCCGTGCTCAGACCCGTCGAGGTGGAGGTCGACAGGCTGCCGATGCTGCTGGTCGCCGTGCTCAAGCCCGTGGACGTCGACGTCGAGAGGCTACCGATGGAGCTCGTTGCCGTGCTCAAGCCGGTGGAGCTGGAAGTCGACAAGCTCGACACGCTGCTGTTCGTCGTGCTCAGGCCTGACGACAGACTGCCGATGCTGCTGGTTGTGGTACTCAGTCCGGTCGACAGGCCATCGATACGGCTGTTCGCCGTGCTCAGACCTGTGGAGGTCGAGGTCGACAAGCTGCCGATCGAACTCGTTGCAGTGCTCAGGCCAGTCGACGTCGAAGTCGAGAGGCTGCCGATGCTGCTGGTCGCCGTGCTCAAGCCGGTCGACGTAGATGTGGACAGGCTGCCGATAGAACTCGTTGCAGTGCTCAGGCCAGTGGACGTCGAGGTCGACAGACTGCCGATCGAACTGGTCGCAGTGCTCAAACCCGTGGAAGTCGACGTGGACAGGCTGCCGATGCTGCTCGTAGCCGTGCTCAGACCCGTGGAGGTCGACGTCGACAGGCTCGACACGCTGCTGTTCGTCGTGCTCAGACCCGAAGACAAGCTGCCAATCGAGCTGGTTGCGGTGCTCAGCCCCGTCGAGGTGGAGGTCGACAAGCTGCCGATGGAACTCGTTGCGGTGCTGAGACCCGTGGACGTCGAGGTCGACAGACTGCCGATCGAGCTGGTCGCAGTGCTCAGGCCTGTCGAGGTCGACGTGGACAAGCTACCGATACTGCTCGTCGCCGTGCTCAAGCCAGTGGACGTGGAGGTCGACAAGCTGCCGATGGAGCTCGTCGCGGTACTCAGCCCCGTGGAAGTCGAAGTCGAGAGGCTACCGATCGAGCTGGTCGCAGTGCTCAGACCTGTCGAGGTCGACGTGGACAAGCTACCGATGCTGCTCGTGGCCGTGCTCAAGCCCGTGGACGTGGAGGTCGACAGGCTGCCGATAGAACTCGTCGCGGTGCTCAGACCCGTGGAAGTCGAAGTCGACAAGCTGCCGATCGAACTCGTGGCGGTGCTCAGCCCCGTGGAGGTCGAAGTCGAGAGGCTGCCGATCGAGCTCGTGGCCGTGCTCAGCCCCGTGGAACTGGAAGTCGACAAGCTCGACACGCTGCTGTTGGTCGTGCTCAAGCCCGACGACAGGCTGCCGATGCTGCTGGTCGTGGTGCTCAGTCCGGTCGACAGGCCATCGATGCGGCTGTTTGCCGTGCTCAAGCCAGTGGAGGTCGAAGTCGACAGACTACCGATGCTGCTCGTGGCGGTGCTCAAGCCAGTCGACGTCGAAGTCGAGAGGCTGCCGATGGAGCTGGTCGCCGTGCTCAATCCCGTCGACGTCGACGTGGACAGGCTCGACACGCTGCTGTTCGTCGTACTCAAACCCGACGACAAGCTGCCGATGCTGCTGGTGGCCGTGCTCAATCCCGTGGAAGTCGAGGTCGAGAGGCTGCCGATCGAGCTGGTGGCGGTGCTCAGCCCCGTCGAGGTGGACGTCGACAGGCTGCCGATAGAGCTCGTCGCCGTGCTCAACCCTGTGGAGGTCGACGTCGACAAACTCGACACGCTGCTGTTCGTCGTGCTCAGCCCCGACGACAGGCTGCCGATGCTGCTGGTGGCCGTGCTCAGCCCCGTGGAAGTCGACGTCGAGAGGCTACCGATCGAACTGGTGGCGGTACTCAGACCTGTCGAGGTGGACGACGACAAGCTGCGGATGCTGCTCGTGGCCGTACTCAAGCCCGTCGAGGTCGAAGTCGACAGGCTACCGATGGAACTGGTCGCTGTGCTCAGCCCGGTCGACGTCGAAGTCGACAGGCTCGACACACTGCTGTTTGTCGTGCTCAGACCCGACGACAAGCTCCCGATGCTGCTGGTCGCGGTGCTCAGGCCCGTCGACGTCGAGGTCGACAGGCTACCGATGGAACTGGTCGCCGTGCTCAGCCCGGTCGACGTCGAAGTCGACAGGCTCGACACACTGCTGTTTGTCGTGCTCAGACCCGACGACAAGCTC
>NZ_JBWKPN010000013.1:0-133531 GCF_059418265.1 Variovorax sp. GW821-FHT09B05 | reverse complement strand
ATGGAGCTCGTCGCGGTGCTCAACCCCGTCGACGTCGAAGTCGACAAGCTCGAAACGCTGCTGTTCGTCGTGCTCAAACCCGACGACAGGCTACCGATGCTGCTCGTGGCAGTACTCAAACCCGTCGACGTCGAGGTCGACAGGCTGCCGATGGAACTGGTCGCCGTGCTGAGACCCGTCGACGTCGAAGTCGACAAGCTCGACACGCTGCTGTTCGTCGTGCTCAGCCCCGACGACAGACTGCCGATGCTGCTCGTTGCCGTGCTCAAGCCAGTCGACGTCGAGGTCGAGAGGCTGCCGATGGAGCTCGTCGCGGTGCTCAACCCCGTCGACGTCGAAGTCGACAAGCTCGAAACGCTGCTGTTCGTCGTGCTCAAGCCCGACGACAGACTACCGATGCTGCTCGTGGCCGTGCTCAGGCCAGTCGACGTAGAAGTCGAAAGGCTGCTGATGGAACTGGTCGCCGTGCTCAACCCCGTCGAGGTCGACGTCGACAGGCTCGACACCCGGCTGTTCGTCGTGCTGAGGCCCGACGACAGGCTGCCGATGCTGCTGGTCGCGGTGCTCAGGCCGGTCGAGGTCGACGTCGAGAGGCTGCTGATGCTGCTCGCGGTCGTGCTCATGCCCGTGCTCAGCTGCGCCACCGTCACGGCGTCCTGCAACGCCGCGCCATCGGCCACGTTGGTGATGCGTCGCAGGGCGGACGACGAGCCCACCGAGACTTCGGAGGCGGGTGCGTTGGTACCGGTGAGGAAGCCGTTGCCGGTCGGTCCCTTGGCACCCGTCACGCTGCCCGCGCCGAGCGCGACGCTGTTGGCATAGGCGGCGTTGGCGCCGGTGCCCATCGAGACCGCGTTCGAGCCCAGCGACACGGCGTTGGCGCCGAAGGCGATCGCGGCATCGGTGACCGACAGGTCGGCCGACTTGACGACGGCGCCATTGCCGATCGCGATGCTGCGGGTGGTCCGGTCGTCGGTCGTGGCATTGCCGCCGATCGCGATCGAGGCGTTCTGGGGTGCCACGCCGATCTGGTCGGCGGATGCGCCGGTGCCCAGCGCGATGCTGCCGCCCCAGCTGTTCGCGTTGGTCCCGATCGCGATGGTGTTGACGTCGGTGTTCGAGCCGATGGTGGCGTTCTTGCCGATGGCGATGGCCCCATCCGCGATCGAGCGTGCGCCGGAACCCAGCGCGACGCTGGCGTTGCCCGAGGCCAGGGTGCTTTGTCCGATGGCGACGGCGGCCGCGGCCGCGGCGTTCGCGCCGGTGCCGAAGCCGATGGCATTGGCGGCCGATGCGCTGGCCGCGTCGCCGAAGGCGAGCGTGCCGGCCGCGGTGGCGTTGGACTTGTTGCCCAGCGCGACCGAGCCCTGCCCGATCGCATTGTTGGAATTGCCGATGGCCACCACGCCACTCGCCGCGGTCGTGCCGTCCAGGCTGCCGGCGGCGGTGTTGTTGGCACCCATCGTCACGGCACCGGTGCCGTTCGAGACGTTGGGATCGCCGATGGCGACCGCGCCGTCGCCCGTGGCCTTCTGGCCGCGGCCGATGGCCACCGCGCCACCCGCGGCGGTGCTGGAGTTCGCGGTCGTGCCCGACGAACCGATGGCGACGTTCTGCCCCGTGGCGCCACTGACGACGCCGTCGCCCTGGGCAATGCCGAAGGCGCCGTTGACGATGGCACCGCGGCCGAGCGCGATGCCGGAGGTTGCCGCGGCCACGACGCTGGACTGGCCGCCGATGGCGATCGAATCGGCCGCGGCGGCGGATGCGCCGCCCACGGAATTCGTTCCGAGTGCCAGGGCACCGGCGGCGGTAGCGCTCGCCGTGCGGCCCAGGGCCGAGGAGAAATCGCCCGTGGCCGTGGCCCCGGCACCGATGGCGGTGCTGCGATTGCCGTAGGCGTTCGCCACCGTGCCGACCGCCAGGGCATTCTCGGCGGCGGCATTCGAGGAATAGCCGAACGCCACGGAGTTCTTGCCCCAGGCCTGCGCAAACACGCCGAAGGCCGTGGAACTGCCGCCCCAGGCATTGGCGTTGTTGCCGAAGGCCGTCGAAGGCGCATTGCCTGCACCCACAGCGTCGCCGCGTGCCGTCGCATTCGTGCCGAAGGCCATGTCGTTGCCGAAGGCGGCGTTGGCGCCGGCGCCGACGGCCGTCGCGCTGCCACCGTTCGCCCTGGCGCCGGCGCCGATCGCCAGGTTCTTCATGTTGCTCGACGCCACCGCATTCGCGCCGATGGCGATGCCCGAATCCGCGCCGCTTCCGACGCTGGCACCGCTTCCCAGGGCGATGGTGGCGAGCGACTGCGCATTGGCATTGAGGCCGATGGCGATGCCCGAATCGGCCGCGCTGCCGACGACGGCCTGGCCGCCGATCGCGACCGAATTGGCGCCCAGGGCACGGGCCGCCGCGGTGCCGCTGGCACCGATGGCCGTTGCGCCGGTGCCGCTCGCGGTCGCGCCGGCGCCCACCGCCGTCGCGTAGTTGGCGGTTGCGTTGGCGCCCACGCCGATGGCCGACGCATTGGTGCCGGTGGCGCCACCTTCGTTGCCGCCGATGGCCAGGGCATTGGTGCCGCTCGCGTTGGCCTGGCCGCCGATCGCCACCGCGTCCTGCGCCGTGGCCTTGGCGCCGGTGCCGAAGGCCAGCGAATCGCCGCTCGTGGTGTTGGACGAAGCGACGGAGTTCGCACCGATCGCGATGGCGGTGCCCGCGCTGACCGCCGCCGCGTTCGCGCCCGCGCCGATGGCGATGTTGTTGTTGCTCGCAGCGAGGGCGTTCTGGCCCATCGCGATGCTGGCGATGCCGAAGGCATTGGCCTGGAGGCCGAAGGCCGAGGCGTACTGCCCGGCGGTCGATCCCATGCCGAACATGCTGGAGCCCTTGCCGCGCGCCGTCGTGAACGACCCGAACATCGTGACGCCCAGGAAGCCGCCGCCATTGGCCGAGCACCCGCCGACCACGGTCGAGTACACGCCGGAACCGTCGACCGGATCGACCGTCGCCGGGTAGGCCTTGCCGTCGGGACCGGTGTTCGCACCCGTGTTGCAGGCGCCGTTCGGCGGTCCGACGATGTAGGCGTTCGCGCTCTCCATCAAGCCGAAGGACGCCAGCGCGACGCTCAGCGCGGCACCCGCGATCACCGCAGCCGAACTGCTGCGCTTGCCTCGGGCGGAAGTGATTTCCGAAGCGGCCACCCATGCACCGAGCGACTCATTCCAGATACTTCTATATGACTTGTTCATTGACTGCCAACTGCGTGTGGAATCTCAGGACCCGCGCGGTAGGTCCCAGGAAAAATGTGAAGGGTCGTGCTTGGCGCTCGTCGTCCGAGATCCCAATCACCGCGCTGTTCACAAGAGCGGTGGAATGTACATACTTGTTTACATTCAGAACGCAAAAGACCAAATCGCTCAAAAAGCTTCGATGATTTAGTTCACAAAAAAGGACACAAATTAGCATTCACATTGATTAACAATTGTCTCCTGAAGGTGAAAGCGCCGCGAAAACATAGAATCCCCTCACCGTTGGAAACGGGGCAGAAGACTCGATGCAAGCCCTTGTTTCATAAGGACTTTTTCTCTAACCACGCGGAATTAATTCACATTGAAGCTTGCAAACGCCAACTTTGTCAGGTGAGTAAAAAAGCACACTCGATGCGCTCCAATCTGGAACTTGTTCACGGATCCATTTATTCATCCGTGATTTATTTCTCGCCATAAAGCGCAGATGACGCCAATTAACAATTGGGCAACAAAAGTGAATTCAAACAACTCCCTCCGCATCGGCATCACCATCGGTCTTCACCATGAAGCCGAAACACTCTGGAACAACGGCATCAAGCAGAACGCCGTGTTCCTGGCCGAGGCGCTCAAGCACTGCCCCGGCGTGGCGTCGGTGGTGCTGGTCAACACCACGGCCACGCCGATCACGCCGGCCCTGCCCTGGGACCAGGCGCGCTGGCCCACGACGAACTTCGAGGGCGCCAAGGACGAGGTCGACGTGCTGATCGAGCTGGGCGGCCAGATCGACCACCTGCAGACCGACTACCTCAAGCAGCGCGGCGCCCGGCTGGTGTCGTACTGCTGCGGCTTCGAGTACGTGCATGCGATGGAGTCGATGCTGTTCAACAAGCCGCTGTGGGGCCGGAACCTGTTCGTCAACCAGCGCTACGACGACATCTGGATGGTTCCGCAGGTGGCGCACATCAGCCAGCCCTACTTCGAGGTGCTGCGCCGGATCGAGGCGCGCGCCGTGCCTTTCGTCTGGAGTCCGGTGTTCCTCGAGGAGCGCACGCGCGGGCTGCCCGAGAACGGCGTCTACCAGCCGCGCGTCGGCCCGCGGCGCCTCAGCGTGATGGAGCCGAACATCAACGTGGTGAAGTTCTGCCTCTACCCGATCCTGGTCGCCGAACTGGCCTACCGCGCACGGCGCGAGGCGATCGCGCTGCTGCAGGTGGCCAACGCCGAGAAGATGGCGCGCGAGAACATGGAATTCATCACCCTGATGAACCAGCTCGACCTGGTGCGCGAGCACAAGGCCGTGTTCCTGGGCCGGCACGACACGCCGACCTTCCTGGCGCAGAACACCGACATCGTGATCTCGCACCAGTGGGAGAACCCGCTCAACTACTTCTACCTCGAGACCTGCTGGCAGGGCTATCCGCTGGTGCACAACGCCCACCTCTGCGCGGACCTCGGCTACTACTACGAAGCCAACGACGTGGCCGCGGGCAGCACGCGCGTGCTCGAGGCGATCGACGCGCACGATGCGCAGTCGCTCGCCTACCGCGAGCGCCAGCGCGGCCTCATCGACCGCTACCTGCCCGGCAACGCGGCCGCCACCGAGGTGTACAACACGCTGCTGCTCGGCCTGATGCAGCGCCCCGCCCGATAACCGGAGCCGCCATGCTCGAACCCTCTGCCCTTCAACGCTTCTTCCCCGTGGTCGTCACGCCGAGCCACGACGGCAAGTTCTTCCAGAACTACGTGATGTCGATGATGAACTTCGCCATCGAGGCCGAGCGCGCCGGCATGCGGATGCAGGTGCTGTTCCACCAGGGCGAAAGCCTCGTGACCCGGGCGCGCAACAACTGCGTGGCCCAGTTCCTCGCCAACCCCGAATGGACGCACCTGTTCTGGATCGACGCCGACATCGGCTTCTCGCCGCAGGCGGCGTTCCGGCTGCTGCTCTCGGACTACGAGATCGCCGCTGGCGTCTACCCGCTCAAGCGCGAGGACTGGCCCGAGGAAGGCGTCGCGGCCGGCACCACGCGCGCGCAGTTCGATGCCACCTTCACGCGCTACACGGTCAATGCGAGCGCCTCGGAAGCCAGCGGCAAGGTCGAGCTCGAGGTACAGCCCGACGGCTTCATGAAGATGACCGAGGCGCCCACCGGCTTCATGGCGATCAAGCGCGGCGTGTTTGAGCGGCTGATGGCGAGCTACCCCGAGCTCAACTATGTGCCCGACAGCATCGGCGAGGCCGACCGCGGCCTGCACTACCGTTTCTTCGACGTGATGGTCGACCCCGTGACGCGCCGCTATCTCTCGGAGGACTACGGCTTCTGCCGCCTCTGGTCGGGCCTGGGCGAATCGATCCACATCGATGCCAACTCCAACCTCACGCACCAGGGCGCCAAGCTCTACCGCGGCGACTTCGCGACCTCGCTGCTGACCTCGCTGCCGCATGCGGTGGGCGGCCCCGCGGGGGTGTCCATGGAACTGACGGGCACGCAGTACCTGCATCCGAACCACCCGCCGACGCTCTGAACGCCGGCGCCAGCGCCATGAAAAAAGCCCCGCGGATGCGGGGCTTCGTCGACGCGGGCCGGGCCGGCCGCGGGGACCGTCCGGTCTGTCTTCAGGCTCAGGCCGTGACCGAATCGGCCACGTTCTTGTAGTCCTCGATCTTGTCGAAGTTCAGGTACTGGTAGATCTGCGCGCTGGACGCATCGAGCACGCCGGTGCTGGCCATGTACTCTTCCCGGGTCGGGATGCGACCGAGGCGCGAGCAGATGGCGGCCAGTTCGGCCGAGCCCAGGTACACGTTGGTGTTCTTGCCCAGGCGGTTCGGGAAGTTGCGCGTGCTGGTCGACATGACCGTGGCGCCTTCGCGCACCTGCGCCTGGTTGCCCATGCACAGCGAGCAGCCCGGCATCTCGGTGCGGGCACCGGCATTGCCGAACACGCCGTAGTGGCCTTCCTCGGTCAGCTGCTGCGCGTCCATCTTGGTCGGCGGCGCGATCCACAGCTTGACCGGGATGTCGCGCTTGCCTTCGAGCAGCTTCGACGCGGCGCGGAAGTGGCCGATGTTGGTCATGCACGAGCCGATGAACACTTCATCGATCACGGCACCCGCCACGTCGCTCAGCGTCTTCACGTCGTCGGGGTCGTTCGGGCAGGCCACGATGGGCTCGTGGATCTCGGCCAAGTCGATCTCGATCACGGCCGCGTAGTCGGCGTCGTCGTCGCCCTTGAGCAGTTGCGGGTCCTTGAGCCAGGCTTCCTGCGCGGCGATGCGGCGCTGCAGCGTGCGCGCGTCGGCATAGCCCTCGGCGATCATCCACTTCATCAGCGTGATGTTGCTGTTGATGTATTCGATGATCGGTTCCTTGTTCAGGTGCACCGTGCAGCCGGCCGCCGAGCGTTCGGCCGAGGCGTCGCTCAGTTCGAAGGCTTGTTCGACCTTGAGGTCGGGCAGGCCCTCGATCTCGAGGATGCGGCCCGAGAAGATGTTCTTCTTGCCCTTCTTCTCGACCGTCAGCAGGCCGCTCTTGATGGCGTACAGCGGGATCGCGTTGACCAGGTCGCGCAGCGTGACGCCGGGCTGCATCTTGCCCTTGAAGCGCACCAGCACCGACTCGGGCATGTCCAGCGGCATCACGCCGGTGGCGGCCGCGAAGGCCACGAGGCCCGAGCCCGCGGGGAAGCTGATGCCGATCGGGAAGCGGGTGTGGCTGTCGCCGCCGGTGCCCACGGTGTCGGGGGTCAGCAGGCGGTTGAGCCAGCTGTGGATCACGCCGTCGCCCGGGCGCAGCGAAACGCCGCCGCGGTTGGCCATGAACTCGGGGAGTTCATGGTGCATCTTGACGTCGACCTTCTTCGGGTAGGCCGCCGTGTGGCAGAACGACTGCATCACGAGGTCGGCCGAGAAGCCCAGGCAGGCCAGGTCCTTGAGCTCGTCGCGCGTCATCGGGCCGGTGGTGTCCTGCGAGCCGACCGAGGTCATCTTGGGTTCGCAGTACGTGCCCGGGCGCACGCCCTGGCCTTCGGGCAGGCCGCAGGCGCGGCCGACCATCTTCTGCGCCAGCGAGAAGCCCTTCTTGGTGTCGACCGGGCTTTGCGGCAGGCGGAACAGCGTGGAGACCGGCAGGCCCAGCGCTTCGCGCGCCTTGGCCGTGAGGCCGCGGCCGATGATCAGCGGAATGCGGCCGCCGGCGCGCACTTCGTCGAACAGCACGTCGCTCTTCACGGTGAATTCGGCGATGACCTGGCCGTCCTTCAGGGCCTTGCCTTCGTAGGGACGCAGCTCGACCACGTCGCCCATGTTCATCTGCGTCACGTCGAGCTCGATCGGCAGCGCGCCCGAGTCTTCCATCGTGTTGTAGAAGATCGGCGCGATCTTGCCGCCGAGGCAGACGCCGCCGAAGCGCTTGTTGGGCACGAACGGGATGTCCTCGCCGGTGAACCACAGCACCGAGTTGGTGGCGCTCTTGCGCGACGAGCCCGTGCCGACCACGTCGCCGGCATAGGCCACGAGGTGGCCGCGCGCGCGCAGGTCCTCGATGAACTTCACCGGGCCGCGCTTGCCGTCTTCCTCGGGAACGATGCCGGGGCGCGCGTTCTTGTGCATCGCCAGGGCGTGCATCGGGATGTCGGGACGCGTGGTCGCATCGGGTGCGGGCGACAGGTCGTCGGTGTTGATTTCGCCAGCCACCTTGAAGATGCTGACGGTGATGCTCTGCGGCACTTCGGGACGGCTGGTGAACCACTCGGCATCGGCCCAGCTCTGCAGCACGCCCTTGGCGTTGGCATTGCCCTTGTCGGCCTTTTCCTTGACGTCGTGGAACTGGTCGAACATCAGCAGCGTCTTCTTGAGGCCCTCGGCCGCGACGGCGCCGACTTCGGCGTCGTCCAGCAGGTCGATCATGGGGCTGATGTTGTAGCCGCCGAGCATCGTGCCGAGCAGTTCGGTGGCACGGGCGCGCGTGATGAACGCGCTCTTCTCGGTGCCATGCGCCACGGCCGCGAGATAGCTGGCCTTGACCTTGGCGGCGTCGTCCACGCCCGCGGGCACGCGGTGGGTCAGCAGGTCGAGCAGGAAGGCACCGTCCTTGTCGTTCGCGCTCTTGAGGAGCTCGATCGCTTCAGAGGTCTGCTTCGCGCTCAGGGGCAGCGGCGGGATACCGAGCGCGGCGCGTTCGGCGACATGGTCAACGTAGGCTTGCAACATCTTCTTTTCTCCGGAAACTTGGGGCTGGAGGGCATGCGGCGCGGTGTTCGACCCGCCGTCCGGCTTTCGCCGGTCGGCAAGCAAGAGCCGCGCCGCCCCTCGTGGGGTCGACTTACTTCTTGTCGCCGTCAGCGCCTTCGAAAAGGCTCTTGGGCGGGTTCTTCTTCATTTCTTCGGCAAAGGCCACCTGGGCCGGCGTCTGGCATTCGTCGGCGATGCGCAGGCCAGCCTTCTGGTTCATCAGCATCGACTTGTTGCCCAGCTGCAGCCACATGGCGCCAGCGCGGGGGTCTTCGAGGCGGATGGCGCCGGTGCGGCTTTCGACCGGGTGCATGCGATAGCGCAGGCCCTTGGTGGTCACGGTGAAGAAGCCGGGCTTCTTCTCGTCCTCGGTCACGGTCACGTCGGCGCCGAGTTCGCACTGGGCCTTGCCGGTCGACACGCGCTTGGCGACCTCGAGGTCGGACTCGGTGAGCACGACGTTGGTGTCGTCGCTGATCGGCGTGACTTCCTCGACGGCCTTGGCGGCCTTGCGGGTGACCTGGCGCTTGGGTGGGGCCTTCTTGGCTTCGGTGGACTTGGCGGCGGGCTTGGCAGCGGCCGGCTTGGCCGGCGTGCTGCTCTGCGCCAGGGCACCGAACGGCAGAGCCAGGGCCACTGCGGCGATCAGGGCGATTTTCTTCATGTGAGGGTTTCCTTGAGGCTGGTTCGGAGGTTTCAGGAGACCGCGGGCGTCAGCCAGGCCTTGGCCTCTGGCGGCAACGCGCGCCCTGTTGCGTGGGCACGCGTCAGCACCTGCCAGAAATGGCGGTAGCTCGCGCGGTCGTGCAATGTGCCATCAATTTGTGTCGGCGCCCAATCCGCGGCCGCTGCCTTGAGCAGGATATTTGTGGCAATTTGAATCTGCGCCTCGTCGGGCGCGAAGGCCTCGAGGATCGGTCGGATCTGGTTCGGATGGATGCTCCACATGCGCGTGTAGCCGAATTCGCGGGCCGCCTTGCGGGCCGCGGTGCGCATGGCGTCCATGTCGTTGAACTCGGTCACCACGCAGTGCGAGGGCACCTTGCCGTGCGCATGCGCGGCCGAGGCCATCGCCAGCTTGGCGCGCACCACCAGCGGATGCGTGAACTGGCCCGCGGCGCCCATGCCCTCGGCGGGGATGGCGCCGGCATGGGCCGAGACGAAGTCCATCAGGCCGAAGCTCAGCGACTGCACGCGCGGATGGGCCGCGATGTCGAAGGCGTTGTGCACGGCAAAAGGCGATTCGATCAGCACGTGCAGCGGCAGCGTTTCGGCATCGGCGGCGTCGAGCGCGGCTACGGCTTGCTCGACGTCGGCCACCGATTCGACCTTCGGCACCATCAGGTGACTGAGCCGCTGGCCGGCGCGGCCCGCGATGGTGACCACGTCGCCCGCGAAGGCCGGGTGGTCGACCGGGTGCACGCGCACGCCGACACGCATGCCGGGCCTGGCGGCCAGCGCCAGCTCGGTGACCAGCGCCGCATGCTCGGCCTCGCCGCCCACCGGGGCGCCGTCCTCGCAGTCGAGGGTGACGTCGAACACGCAGGCGCCGAACTCCTCGGCCATCTCGGCCTGGAGCGCGAGGCTCTTCTTCATGCGCGCCTCGACGCCGCTGTAGTGGTCGCACACCGGCAGGCTGACGGCGCCGGCCTGCGCGCCGAGCAGCACGGCAGCGGGATGGGCGGGGGCGCGTTCGCTCACGGTCGTCACGCCTTCTTCTGCGCCACGATGAACATGCGCGGGAAGGCCAGCAGCCGCTTGCCGTCGGTGCGTGCCGGGTAGGCCTCGTTCACGCGGCGCTCGTATTCGGCCAGGTAGCTGGCCTGCAGGTCGGGCGGCAACCGGTCGACGAAGGGCTTCAGGCCCGTGCCGCGCACCCATTCGACGATGGAGGCGGCATCGGCCATGCGGTGCTGGTAGATCGTGTGCCAGACATCGACGTTGGCCGCGCGCGGCGCCAGCAGGTCGTAGTAGCCGCCCAGCGGCAGCAGCTTGGTGCGCAGCCGGTCGGCATCGCCGATGGGCTCGGCCCAGGGCGCTTCGGCCGCGAGCGCGCGCATCAGGCGGTGCGTGGGTTCCTGGCGGTTGTCGGGCATCTGGATGGCCAGCACGCCGCCGGGGGCGAGCGCGTCGAACAGGCGCGGGATCAGCGTTTCGTGATCGGGCACCCATTGCAGCGACGCGTTCGCATAGATGAGGTCGGGCGCCGCTTCCGTAGAAGGCGCCCAGGTCGCGATGTCGCTCAGCTCGAAGCGCGCGCCGGGCAGGCGCTCGCGCGCGCTGACCAGCATGGCTTCGGAGTTGTCGGTCCCGAGGGCCTCGGCCTTCGGGAACCGGTGGACCAGCAGCTCGGTGGAGTTGCCCGGACCGCAGCCGAGGTCGACCACGCGGGCCGCCTCCGCCAGAGGCACCCGCGCCAGGAGTTCCTGTGCGGGGCGGGTGCGCTCGTCCTCGTAGCGACGATAGAGCGCGGGGTTCCAGTCGAGCATGCCGGCAGGCCTTGCTTAGATCAGGTGAGCAACGCCGGCTTGTTCGCCTTGCAGCTCTTCCAGGGTCTTGTTGATGCGTTCCTGGCTGAATGCGTCGATCTCGAGGCCTTCGACCAGCTTGTACTCACCGTTTTCGCAGGTGACCGGGAAGCCGAACATCGTGTCCTTCGGAATGCCGTACTGGCCGTCCGACGGGATGCCCATCGTGACCCACTTGCCGTTGGTGCCCAGGGCCCAATCGCGCATGTGGTCGATGGCGGCGTTGGCGGCCGAGGCAGCCGACGACAGGCCGCGCGCTTCGATGATCGCGGCGCCGCGCTTGCCGACGGTCGGCAGGAAGGTGTTGGCGTTCCATTCCTGGTCGTTGATCATCTTGGCGACGCTTTCGCCGTTGATGGTGGCGAAGCGGTAGTCGGCGTACATCGTGGGCGAGTGGTTGCCCCAGACGGTGAGCTTTTCGATGTCGGCCACGGCCTTGCCGGTCTTGGCGGCGATCTGGCTGGCAGCGCGGTTGTGGTCCAGGCGCAGCATGGCGGTGAAGTTCTTGCGCGGCAGGTCCGGTGCGCTCTTCATGGCGATGTAGGCATTGGTGTTGGCGGGGTTACCGACCACCAGCACCTTGACGTTGCGGCTGGCGACGGCGTTCAGTGCCTTGCCTTGCGCCGTGAAGATGGCGCCGTTGACGGCCAGCAGCTCGGCACGTTCCATGCCCGGGCCGCGGGGACGCGAGCCGACCAGCAGTGCGTAGTCAGCGTCCTTGAAGGCGGTCATCGGGTCGCCGTGGGCTTCCATGCCGGCCAGCAGCGGGAACGCGCAGTCGTCGAGTTCCATCATCACGCCCTTGAGCGCCTTCTGGGCCTTCTCGTCGGGGATTTCGAGCAATTGCAGGATGACCGGCTGGTCCTTGCCGAGCATTTCGCCGGACGCGATACGGAACAACAGGGCATAACCGATTTGACCGGCGGCACCGGTGACGGCAACGCGGACGGGCTTTTTGCTCATGGGAAGACTCCAGAAGTGATGTGACGGTGTCGGCGCACGCGCGAAACGCGGCGGCGGAAGTCTCGCGGGGCGGTCGGGAGGTCCGAAAAGGGCCGGACGGCCGCGGCGCGGGAACGGCCGGCATTTTAAGCCGATTCGATGAGGCCCGTCTTATGTCTTATATAAGATATCCTCCGGGTTCCGCCACGGCGCTTACCCACGCCCTGCCATGAACAGCCCCACCACCACCCTCGACGAGCCCACGACGCCCTCGTTCAGCCCGCTCTACCAGCAGATCAAGACCCTGATCCTGCAGAGCCTGCAGGCGGGCGAGTGGAAGCCGGGCGAGCCGATCCCCAGCGAGATGGACCTGGCCGTGCGCTTTCGCGTCAGCCAGGGCACGGTGCGCAAGGCGATCGACGAGCTCGCGGCCGAGAACCTCGTGGTGCGGCGCCAGGGCAAGGGCACCTTCGTCGCGACGCATGCCGAGCAGCATGTGCAATACCGTTTCCTGAAGCTGGTGCCCGACGGCGGCCTGCCGAGCGCCGAAGGCCCGGCCGAGCGCACCATCGTCGACTGCAAGCGCCTGCGCGCCTCGGCCGACGTGGCGCGCGCGCTGGGCCTGCGCACCGGCGACGCCGTGCTGCAGGTGCGGCGCGTGCTCGCCTATGGCGGCGTGCCGACCATCCTCGAGGACCTGTGGCTGCCCGGCACGCCGTTCAAGGGCCTCACGGCCGAGCGGCTGCGCGCCTGGCCGGGCCCGATGTATGCGCTGTTCGAAACCGAGTTCGGCGTGCGCATGGTGCGCGCCGAGGAGAAGATCCGCGCGGTGCTGCCCGACCCCGAGCAGGCCCAACTGCTCGACGTCACGCCGCAGATGCCGCTGCTGAGCGTCGAACGCGTGGCCCACACCTACCACGACATGCCGATGGAACTGCGTCGCGGCCTCTATCGCACCGACACGCACCACTATCGCAACCAGCTCGGCTGAATGCGCCTCACGATGGACCACGTAACGAATACGCTTCAAGCCGCCGCGCGGCGCGCGCAAGACGCTATGAAGTCAAGAGCATCCGACTGCCGCGGTGCGTCGACGCGAGCGCGACCGATGCGCGATGGTGCATTGCAATAGAATTTTGCGTTGTTTGCATTTCCCGAAGAGAAAACAAAAGCGTTCGCTCTCAGAACAAGTCAATCAACAAGCCACGAAAGCCCCTCCATGACAGAGCTTGCATCCTCCTCCACACCACGGCGTCGCGAATTCCGCAACATCAACGCCTTCACCGATCTCACGACCTACCGCCTGCCTCCCGCGGGCATCGTGTCGATCCTGCACCGCGTCAGCGGCGCGCTGATGTTCCTGCTGCTGCCGTTCATCATCTGGATGTTCGACACCTCGCTCTCGTCCGACTATTCGTTCGCCAAGTTCAAGGCCGCCTTCAACAGCGGCCTTGGTTTCGTTCCGGGCTGGTTTTTCAAGCTCGTCGTGCTCGCGCTGATCTGGGCCTACCTGCACCACTTCATCGCCGGCGTGCGCCACCTCTGGATGGACGTGAGCCACAAGGCCGTGACCAAGGAGTTCGGCAAGAGCTCGGCCATCTTCACGCTGGCCGCGAGCGTCCTGCTGACCATCGTGCTCGGCGCCAAGCTGTTCGGCCTGTACTGAGAAGGAGCCTCAAATGTCTGTGAACTACGGCTCCAAGCGCATCGTCGTCGGCGCGCATTACGGCATGCGCGACTGGCTCAGCCAGCGCGTCACGGGCGCCCTGATGGCGCTCTTCACGATCATCCTGCTGGCGCAGCTGATCTTCACGCGCGGCCCGATCGGCTACGACCTGTGGGCCGGCATCTTCGCCGCGCAGTGGATGAAGGTCCTGACCTTCTGCGTCATCGTGTCCCTGCTCTATCACGTGTGGGTCGGCATGCGCGACATCTGGATGGACTACGTCCAGCCCGTCGCGATCCGCCTCGTGCTCCAGATCTTCACCATCGTCTGGCTGGTCGGTTGTGCGGGTTGGGCCATTCAAGTGCTTTGGAAAATCTGACGACCCCATCCCCACCATGACCTACACAAAAGAACAAATCACCAAGCGCAAGTTCGACGTCGTGATCGTCGGTGCCGGCGGTTCCGGCATGCGCGCCTCGCTGCAACTGGCGCGTGCGGGCCTCAACGTGGCCGTGCTCTCCAAGGTGTTCCCCACCCGCTCGCACACGGTCGCCGCGCAAGGCGGCGTGGGCGCGTCGCTCGGCAACATGAGCGAGGACAACTGGCACTACCACTTCTACGACACGATCAAGGGTTCCGACTGGCTCGGCGACCAGGACGCGATCGAGTTCATGTGCCGCGAAGCACCGAAGGTCGTGTACGAGCTCGAGCACTTCGGCATGCCCTTCGACCGCAACCCCGACGGCACGATCTACCAGCGCCCGTTCGGCGGCCACACGGCCAACTACGGCGAGAAGCCCGTGCAGCGCGCCTGCGCCGCGGCCGACCGTACCGGCCACGCGATGCTGCACACGCTCTACCAGAAGAACGTGGAAGCGCGCACCCAGTTCTTCGTCGAATGGATGGCACTCGACCTGATCCGCGACGACGAAGGCGACGTGGTCGGCGTGACCGCGCTCGAGATGGAAACCGGCGACCTGCACATCCTGCAGGCCAAGACGGTGCTGCTGGCCACCGGCGGCGCGGGCCGCATCTTCCAGGCCTCGACCAATGCCTTCATCAACACCGGCGACGGCCTCGGCATGGCCGCGCGCTCGGGCATCCCGCTGCAGGACATGGAGTTCTGGCAGTTCCATCCGACCGGCGTGGCCGGCGCGGGCGTGCTGCTGACCGAAGGCTGCCGCGGCGAAGGCGCGATCCTGCTCAACAGCAACGGCGAACGCTTCATGGAGCGCTATGCGCCCACGCTGAAGGACCTGGCGCCGCGCGACTTCGTCTCGCGTTCGATGGACCAGGAAATCAAGGAAGGCCGCGGCTGCGGTCCCAACAAGGACTACGTGCTGCTGAAGCTCGACCACCTCGGTGCCGAGACCATCCACAAGCGCCTGCCTTCGGTGTACGAGATCGGCATCAACTTCGCCAACGTCGACATCACCAAGGAACCGATCCCCGTGGTGCCCACCATCCACTACCAGATGGGCGGCATCCCGACCAACATCAACGGCCAGGTCGTGATCCAGAAGGGCGAGGACAACAGCGCCGTCGTCAACGGCCTCTACGCCGTGGGCGAATGCTCGTGCGTGAGCGTGCACGGCGCCAACCGCCTGGGCACCAACTCGCTGCTCGACCTCTTGGTGTTCGGCCGCGCGGCCGGCAACCACATCGTCGAGTTCAACGACAAGCTCAAGGAACACAAGCCGCTGCCGGCCAATGCCGCCGACCGCACGCTCGAGCGCCTCAACGAACTGCAGAACTCCACCGGCGGCGAGTACGCGCAGGACGTGGCCAACCAGATCCGCGTCACCATGCAGCAGCACGCCGCTGTGTTCCGCAAGCAGGCCTCGATGGACGAAGGCGTGGTCAAGATCGCCGAAGTGCGCGAGCGCGTGAAGGCCATCGGCCTGAAGGACAAGTCCAAGGTGTTCAACACCGCGCGCATCGAGGCGCTGGAAGTCGACAACCTGATCGAAGTGGCGCAGGCCACCATGGTCTCGGCCGCGGCCCGCAAGGAATGCCGCGGTGCCCACACCGTCGAGGACTACGAGCGCCCGGCCGACGATCCGGTCGCGCCGCTGGGCCGCGACGATGCCAACTGGATGAAGCACACGCTCTGGTACAGCGCCGACAACCGCCTCTCCTACAAGCCCGTCAAGCTGCAGCCGCTCACGGTCGCCTCGGTGCCGCCGAAGGTTCGCACCTTCTAAGCGCCAGCTAATGGTCAGCCACGTAAAAGCATTCACAAGGTCACAACGATGAAGCGCACATTCCAGATCTACCGCTACGACCCGGACAAGGACGCGAAGCCCTACATGCAGACCGTCGAGATCGAACTCGACGGCCACGAGCGCATGCTGCTCGACGCCCTGATGAAGCTCAAGGCGCAGGATCCCACGCTGTCGTTCCGCCGCTCGTGCCGCGAAGGCGTCTGCGGTTCCGATGCGATGAACATCAACGGCAAGAACGGTCTGGCCTGCCTGACCAACATGAACACGCTCAAGGGCACCGTGGTGCTCAAGCCGCTGCCCGGCCTGCCGGTGATCCGCGACCTGATCGTCGACATGACCCAGTTCTTCAAGCAGTACAACTCGATCAAGCCGTACCTGCAGAACGACACCGTGCCGCCCGAGAAGGAACGCCTGCAGTCGCCGGAAGAGCGCGAGGAGCTCAACGGCCTGTACGAGTGCATCCTGTGCGCGAGCTGCTCGACGAGCTGCCCGAGCTTCTGGTGGAACCCCGACAAGTTCGTGGGCCCGGCCGGCCTGCTGCAGGCCTACCGCTTCATCGCCGACAGCCGCGACGAAGCCACCGCCGAGCGCCTCGACAACCTCGAGGACCCGTACCGCCTGTTCCGCTGCCACACGATCATGAACTGCGTCGACGTGTGCCCGAAGAGCCTGAACCCGACCATGGCCATCGGCAAGATCAAGGAACTGATGGTGCGTCGCGCCATCTGACCCGACATGGCTGCTTTGCCCGGCACCCCATCGCCCTCGGCGCCTCCTGCGGGAAGCGCGGCGGCCGAGCCGCTCGGAGAACGAGCGCTCAGCAAGCTCAAGTGGCGCTGCCGGCGCGGCCTGCTCGAAAACGATCTGTTCATCGCCCGCTTCTTCGAGCGGCACGAATCTCGCATCACCGTCGGCCAGGCCGGCGCGATGGAAGTTCTGATGGACCTCTCGGACAACGATTTGCTCGATCTTCTCCTTCGTAGAAAGGAGCCCGAGCCCGCATGGGCCGGGGCCGAGGTGGTCGAGCTTCTGCAGCTGATGCGCGCCGACGGTGCGCAGCGGCCTGCAACCTCCACGACCTCTCCCTCCTCGCCCTCTCGAACAATCCTCTGAAAGAAACCCGAAATGAAAGCCTCCGATACCAAGGCCACGCTATCGTTCAGCAACGGCGCCGACAAGGTCGAACTGCCGATCTACAAGGGCACCGTCGGTCCCGACGTGATCGACATCCGCAAGCTGTACGCGCAGACCGGCATGTTCACCTACGACCCGGGTTTCATGTCCACCGCGGCCTGCCAATCGGCCATCACCTACATCGACGGCGACAAGGGCGAGCTGCTGTATCGCGGCTATCCCATCGAGCAGCTCGCGACCAACTGCGACTTCCTCGAGACCTGCCACCTGCTGCTGTACGGTGAACTGCCGGATACGGCCAAGAAGGCCAACTTCACCAAGCTCGTGACCAACCACACGATGGTCAACGAGCAGATGCAGTTCTTCCTGCGCGGCTTCCGCCGCGACGCGCATCCGATGGCCATCATGACCGGCCTGGTGGGCGCGCTGTCGGCCTTCTATCACGACAGCACGGACATCAACAATCCCGAGCACCGCGAGATCGCCGCGATCCGCCTGATCGCGAAGATGCCCACGCTCGTGGCCATGGCCTACAAGTACACGATCGGCCAGCCGTACATGTACCCGAAGAACGAACTCAGCTATGCGGGCAACTTCCTGCACATGATGTTCGCCACGCCCTGCGAGGAGTACAAGGTGAACCCGGTGCTCGAGCGCGCGCTCGACCGCATCTTCATCCTGCACGCCGACCACGAGCAGAACGCCTCGACCTCGACCGTGCGCCTGTGCGGCTCGTCGGGCACCAACCCCTTCGCGGCCATCGCGGCCGGCGTGGCCTGCCTTTGGGGCCCGGCCCACGGCGGCGCCAACGAAGCGGCGCTCAACATGCTCTACGACATCCAGAAGGAAGGTGGCGTGGAGAAGATCGGCGAGTTCATCAAGAAGGTCAAGGACAAGAACTCGAACGTCAAGCTGATGGGCTTCGGCCACCGCGTGTACAAGAACTACGACCCGCGCGCCAAGCTGATGCAGGAAACCTGCAACGAAGTGCTGACCGAGCTGGGCCTGGAAAACGACCCGCTGTTCAAGCTCGCGAAGGAACTGGAAAAGATCGCGCTCGAAGACGAGTACTTCGTGTCGCGCAAGCTCTACCCGAACGTCGACTTCTACTCGGGCATCGTGCAGCGCGCCATCGGCATCCCGGTCCCGCTGTTCACCGCGATCTTCGCGCTGGCCCGCACCGTCGGCTGGATCGCCCAGCTCAACGAAATGATCGGCGACCCCGAGTACAAGATCGGCCGCCCGCGCCAGCTGTTCGAAGGCTCGCCCAAGCGCGACGTGAAGCCGATCTCGGCCCGCTGATCGGTTCTTTCGACCGCTCCCTGCAAAAGCTGCCTCCGGGCAGCTTTTTTATTGCCCGTTCGGCATGGCCCTCCTCGCGCCCGGGCAGCAAGGCCATCTCATATCACGATGGCAGCCGCATGAAAACAGGAAGAAAATAGCCGACTCATCGCCAGATGCGATGCCCAAGCCCCCATGAGCACGTCCGAACGCAACTTTGCCCGCCGCATCGACCTCACGTCGCTGCAGCTGTTCGTGGCCGTGTGCGAGCTGGGCAGCATCGGCCGCGCCGCAGAGCGCGAATTCATCGCCGCCTCGGCCATCAGCAAGCGGCTGTCGGACCTCGAGGCCACGCTCGGCACCACGCTGCTCTACCGCCATGCGCGCGGCGTCGACCTGACGCCGGCCGGCGAGAGCCTGCTGCACCACGCCCGCTCGGTGCTCTACAGCCTCGAGAAGATGCAGGGCGAGCTCAGCGAGTACGCCGACGGCGTGCGCGGCCACGTGCGGGTGCACGCCAACATCTCGGCCATCGTGCAGTTCCTGCCGGAAGACCTGGGCGTGTTCACGCGCGCCCACGAAGCGATCAAGATCGACCTCGAGGAGCACCTGAGCACCGAGGTGATCCGCGCGGTGCAGGAAGGCGCGGCCGACCTCGGCGTGTGCCACGTGGCCGGCGGCGCGGGCGAGTTGCAGAGCCTGCCCTACCGGCACGACCGCCTCGCGCTGATCGTGCCCGCGGGCCACGCGCTGGCTGACCAGGGCGCGATCGAGTTCATCGCCGCGCTCGACTACGACCACGTCGGCCTGCACACCAACAGCTCGATCTACGTGGCGATGCACGAGGCCGCGCTGCTCGCGGGCCGCAGCGTCAAGCTGCGCATCCACGTCACCGGCCTCGATGCGATGTGCCGGATGATCCAGAACGGCCTGGGCATCGGCGTGATGCCGCAGCGCGCCTTCGAGCTGATGCAGGACGGCATCGGCCGCGGGCTGGTCAGCGTGGCGCTGTCCGACGCCTGGGCCGCGCGCGAGATCCGGCTGGTGGCGCGCGATTTCTCCACGCTGCCGGTGGCGGCCCGCACGCTGGTGAACCACCTGCACGCGGCCTCCTCCACCGAGGCCGAAGCCGAACCCGGCGCCGACCGGCTCGCGGCCTGAAACACAAGACAATCCATTTCCCCACGAAAGAGAAGAGACCGACATGGCACGCACGCTCTACGACAAGATCTGGGACGAACACGTCGTCCACACCGAGGAAGACGGCACCGCGATCCTCTACATCGACCGCCACCTGGTGCACGAAGTCACCAGCCCGCAGGCCTTCGAAGGGCTGCGCGAAGCCGGCCGCAAGCTGTGGCGCATCAGCTCGGTGGTGGCCACCGCCGACCACAACACGCCGACCACCGGCTGGGAGCGCGGCTACGAAGGCATCGCCGACCCGACCAGCAAGGAACAGGTCACCACGCTCGACCACAACATCGCCGAGTTCGGCGCCGCCGCGTTCTTCCCGTTCCTGAGCAAGCGCCAGGGCATCGTGCACGTGATCGGCCCCGAGACCGGCGCCACGCTGCCGGGCATGACGGTGGTCTGCGGCGACTCGCACACCTCCACGCACGGCGCCTTCGGCGCGCTCGCGCACGGCATCGGCACCAGCGAGGTCGAGCACGTGATGGCCACGCAGACGCTGCTGGGCAAGAAGGCCAAGAACATGCTCGTGAAGGTCGAGGGCAAGCTGCCCCTGGGCTGCACGGCCAAGGACATCGTGCTGGCCATCATCGGCAAGATCGGCACCGCCGGCGGCACCGGCTACACGATCGAGTTCGCCGGCTCGGCCATTCGCGACCTCAGCATGGAAGGCCGCATGACGGTGTGCAACATGGCGATCGAGGCCGGCGCGCGCGCGGGCCTGGTGGCGGTCGACGAGAAGACCGTCGCCTACATCAAGGGCCGCCCGCTGGCGCCCACCGGCGTCGAATGGGACCAGGCCGCGGCCTACTGGCGCACGCTGCAGTCCGACCCCGGCGCGAAGTTCGACACTGTGGTCGAGCTCGACGCGACCCAGGTCAAGCCGCAGGTCACCTGGGGCACCTCGCCCGAGATGGTGGTGGCGATCGACGGCCGCGTGCCCGATCCCGACAAGGAAAAGGACAGCAGCAAGCGCGGCGCCATCGAGCGCGCGCTGGTCTACATGGGCCTGGAGCCGAACAAGCAGATGAACGACATCTTCATCGACAAGGTGTTCATCGGCTCGTGCACCAACAGCCGCATCGAGGACATGCGCGAGGCCGCGGCCGTGGTGAAGAAGCTCGGCCAGAAGGTCGCGAAGAACGTGAAGCTGGCACTCGTGGTGCCCGGCTCGGGCGTGGTGAAGGAACAGGCCGAGCGCGAAGGGCTCGACCAGATCTTCAAGGCCGCGGGCTTCGAATGGCGCGAGCCCGGCTGCTCGATGTGCCTGGCGATGAACGCCGACCGCCTCGAGCCCGGCGAGCGCTGCGCCTCGACCAGCAACCGCAACTTCGAAGGCCGCCAGGGCGCGGGCGGCCGCACCCACCTCGTGAGCCCGGCCATGGCCGCCGCGGCCGCCGTGCACGGCCATTTCGTCGACGTGCGCACCTTCGCCTGACCAGGAGACACCCCATGCAGAAATTCACCGTGCACAAGGGCCTCGTGGCCCCGATGGACCGCGAGAACGTCGACACCGACGCGATCATTCCGAAGCAGTTCCTCAAGTCGATCAAGCGCACCGGCTTCGGCGTGAACCTGTTCGACGAATGGCGCTACCTCGATCCGGGCGAGCCCGGCCAGGACCCGGCCAGCCGCAAGCCGAACCCCGACTTCGTGCTGAACCAGCCGCGCTACGCGGGCGCCTCGGTGCTGCTGGCGCGCAAGAACTTCGGCTGCGGCTCGTCGCGCGAGCATGCGCCATGGGCGCTCGACCAGTACGGCTTCCGCGCCATCATCGCGCCGAGCTACGCCGACATCTTCTTCAACAACAGCTTCAAGAACGGCCTGCTGCCGATCGTGCTGTCCGAGACGCAGGTGGCCCAGCTGTTCGACGAGACCTTCGCCTTCCCGGGCTATTCGCTGACCATCGACCTCGAGCGCCAGGTAGTGGTGAAGCCCGACGGCCAGGAGTTCGCCTTCGACGTGCAGGCCTTCCGCAAGTACTGCCTGATCAACGGCCTGGACGACATCGGACTCACGCTGCGCCACAAGGACAAGATCAAGGCCTTCGAGGCCGAGCGGCTGGCGCAGAAGCCCTGGCTCGCGCACACGATGCTCGCCAACGCCTGAGCGTTCCCGTTTCACTTCCTTCGACAACCACCCAATGAAAATCGCAGTTCTCCCTGGTGACGGCATCGGCACCGAAATCGTGGCGGAAGCCGTCAAGGTGCTTCAGGTGCTCGACCTGAAGTTCGAGCTGGAGACCGCCCTGGTTGGCGGCGCCGCCTACGAGGCCCATGGCCACCCGCTGCCCGATTCGACGCTCAAGCTCGCCAAGGAGGCCGACGCGGTGCTGTTCGGCGCGGTGGGCGACTGGAAGTACGACAAGCTCGACCGGCCGCTGCGCCCCGAGCAGGCCATCCTGGGCCTGCGCAAGAACCTCGGCCTGTTCGCCAACTTCCGCCCGGCCATCTGCTACGAGCAGCTGGTGGGCGCCTCGAGCCTCAAGCCCGAGCTGATCGCGGGCCTGGACATCCTCATCATCCGCGAGCTGACCGGCGACATCTACTTCGGCCAGCCGCGCGGCCGCCGCACCGCGGTCGACGGCCACTTCCCGGGCGCCGAGGAAGCCTTCGACACGATGCGCTACTCGCGCCCCGAGATCGAACGCATCGCGCGCGTGGCCTTCGAGGCCGCCCGCAAGCGCAGCAAGCGCGTGACCAGCGTCGACAAGGCCAACGTGCTCGAGACCTTCCAGTTCTGGAAGGACGTCGTGACCGAGGTCGGCAAGGACTATCCCGACGTCGAGCTCGACCACATGTACGTCGACAACGCCGCCATGCAGCTCGTGAAGGCGCCCAAGAAGTTCGACGTGGTGGTCACCGGCAACATGTTCGGCGACATCCTCTCGGACGAGGCCGCGATGCTCACGGGCTCGATCGGCATGCTGCCCTCGGCCTCGCTCAATGCCAGCAACCAGGGCCTGTACGAGCCCAGCCACGGCAGCGCGCCCGACATTGCCGGCAAAGGGGTCGCCAATCCCCTGGCTACAATACTGTCCGCTGCCATGATGCTCCGTTTCTCCCTCAACCAAGCCGAAGCTGCCGACCGGATCGAGTCGGCGGTCAAGCATGTGCTGGCCTCTGGCCTGCGCACGGGGGACATCTGGTCGGAGGGCACCCGCAAGGTCGGCACCATCGAGATGGGCGACGCCGTGGTGGCGGCACTCTCGGCCTCGATCACCAAAAAGACGATTACCGGCTAACCGCAGCCCGCTTCGTCACGCCCACCCGGCTCCTGACGAGTCGGGCGCAAAGAGAAACCAGCGACTTTCTTTTTTCTTAAAGGGCACACTCAAATGGCGAACGCATCTCAACCTCTGGTCGGCCTCGTGGGCTGGCGCGGCATGGTCGGCTCGGTCCTGATGGACCGCATGCAGGCCGAAAACGACTTCGGCCTCATCGAGCCGGTCTTCTTCTCGACCTCCAACGCCGGCGGCAAGGCCCCGGCGATGGCCAAGAACGAGACCGCCCTCAAGGACGCGCACGACATCGAGGCTCTGAAGAAGTGCGACATCGTCATCACCTGCCAGGGGGGCGACTACACGACCGAGGTGTTCCCCAAGCTGCGTGCCGCCGGCTGGAACGGCCACTGGATCGACGCCGCCTCCACGCTGCGCATGAAGGACGACGCGATCATCGTGCTCGATCCGGTCAATCTGCCCGTGATCCAGAACGCGCTGACCAACGGCGGCAAGAACTGGATCGGCGGCAACTGCACCGTGAGCTGCATGCTGATGGGCGTGGGCGCGCTCTACAAGGCCGGCCTGGTCGAGTGGATGACCAGCATGACCTACCAGGCCGCCTCGGGCGGCGGCGCGCAGCACATGCGCGAGCTGCTGACGCAGTTCGGCACGCTCAACGCCGAAGTCCGCTCGCTGCTCGACGACCCCAAGTCCGCCATCCTCGAGATCGACCGCAAGGTGCTGCACAAGCAGCAGAACCTGAGCGCGGCCGAGACCGCCAACTTCGGCGCCCCGCTCGGCGGCTCGCTGATCCCCTGGATCGACAAGGACCTGGGCGACGGCATGTCGAAGGAAGAGTGGAAGGGCGGCGCCGAGACCAACAAGATCCTCGGCCAGGGCGCGGGCTTCGGCACCGCGGCCACGCCGGTCGACGGCTTCTGCGTGCGCATCGGCGCCATGCGCTGCCACAGCCAGGCGCTGACCTTCAAGCTCAAGAAGGACGTGCCCGTGGCCGACATCGAAGCCATGATCGCCGCCGACAACGCCTGGGTGAAGGTGGTGCCGAACACCCGCGAAGCCACCCTGCAGGACCTGACGCCCGTGGCCGTGACCGGCACCATGGGCATCCCGGTCGGCCGCATCCGCAAGCTGGCGATGGGCCCGGAGTACGTCGGCGCCTTCACCATCGGCGACCAGCTCCTCTGGGGCGCCGCCGAACCGCTGCGCCGCATGCTGCGCATCCTGCTGGAAGCCTGATGGGGGCAGTTCGCGCCCGTTGCCTACCCCCTTGTTGTCGAAAGGCGACAGAAGATGTGTTCGTAAGTATGCGCGCACTGGGTAGAACGGGCGCACTGCCTTGTCAGTAGGGGGTGATGATGCTAACGTCCTCTTACAATTTCTGGGCCTGAGCCGCCCCCCTATCAGCATGACAAGACATCTGTTGCCCGCGGCCTGCCCATCGGCCGCTCGCTCCTCCCTTCCCCTGAACGGCGTTCGCCTGTCCGTCCTGAGTGCGGCGGTGGCCGTGGCGATGGGTCTGGCCAGCACCGATGCGAGCGCGTTGGCACTGGGTCCGCTGAAGGTGCAGTCGGCGCTGGGCGAACCGCTGCGGGCCGAGATCGACGTGACCGAGATCACGACCGCCGAAGCCGACAGCCTCAAGATCAACGTGGCCACCGCCGACGCCTTCAAGGCGGCCGGCGTGCCCTACAACCCGGCCCTCAGCGACGTGCGCGCAACGCTGCAGCGCCGCGCCGGCGGCCAGTACGTGGTGCGCCTCAACGGCAGTCGTCCGCTCAACGACCCCTTCATCGACCTGCTGCTCGAAGCCAACGGCAGCACCGGCCGCATCGTGCGCGACTACACCGTGCTGCTCGATCCGCCGGCCGCGCGCCCCGCGGCCGATGCCGGCACGCCGATCGCCCCCGTCTCGCCGCAGGTCGCGGCACCTGTCGAGCGCCCGGGCCCGGTCGTCGCGCGCACGCGCCGCGCACCGGCCGAGGCGCCCGCGCCGGTCACCGTGGCACCGGCACCGTCCGCGGCCTCCTCCGCCGCACCCGTCACCCCTGCGCCCCGTCCGGCGGGCAGTGGCGAACAGCTCACGGTGCAGCGCGGCGACACCGCCGGCAAGATCGCGGCGGCCAACAAGCCGGCCGACATCTCGCTCGACCAGATGCTGGTCGCGCTGCTGATGGCCAACCCCGATGCCTTCATCGGCGGCAACGTCAACCGCATCAAGGCCGGCGCCGTGCTCGACCTGCCGAGCGCCGCCGAAGCCGGCGCGGTGCCGGCCGCGGAAGCCCGCCGCACGGTCACGGCCCAGAGCCGCGACTTCGGCGCCTACCGCCAGCGACTGGCCGAGAACGCCCCGACCTCGAACGTGGCCGGCGCCAGCCGCCGCGCCGGCGGCCGGGTGCAGGCCAATGTCGAGGACCGCAACGCAGCCGCCGCCGCGCCCGACAAGCTCACCATCTCGCAAGGCAGCGCCACCGCGCGTGCGGCCGAGGAAAAGGTCGCGCAGACCCGCCAGGCGCAGGATCGCAGCGCCCGCGCCGCCGAACTGTCGAAGAACATCGAGGAGCTCAACAAGCTCAAGGCCGCGGGTGGCTCGACCGCCGCGGCGCCTTCGGCCGCGCCCACGCCCGCCGCTGCGGCCGCCCCAGCCGCCGCGCCCGCCACGACGCCGGGCATCCCGGTGCCGGTCGCCGGCCCCGCCGCCACCGCACCGAGCCCCGCTGCCGCGCCGGCACCGGCACCGGCACCGGCACCCGCTGCTGCAGCCACGCCGGCCCCGGCCGCAGCGACGCCCGCCGTCGAAGCTGCGCCAGCGGCAGCAGCCGCCGCGGCCGCCACCCCCACCGAAGGCGCTGCAGCCACCGGCGCCCCCGCTCCGAGCCCCGCGGCCAGTGCCGCGGCACCCGCACCCAAGCCCGCGCCCAAGAAGGTCGTGGCGCCGCCGCCTCCGCCGCCCGAACGCAGCTTCCTCGACGAACTGCTCGACAACCCGCTGATGCTGGGCGGCATCGCGCTGATCGCGCTGCTGATCGGCTTCCTGCTCTACCGCGTGCTGGGGCGCCGGCGCGAGGAAATGAGCGAGAGCGTTTTCCTCGAGAGCCGCATCCCGAAGGACTCCTTCTTCGGCGCCAGCGGCGGCGAATCGGTCGACACCAAGAACCGCGGCGATTCCACCGTCTCCTCGCTGTCGTACTCGCCGAGCCAGCTCGATGCTGGCGACGTCGACCCGGTGGCCGAGGCCGACGTCTACCTGGCCTACGGCCGCGACTTGCAGGCCGAGGAAATCCTGCGCGAAGCGCTGCGCGTGAATCCCGACCGCACGGCGATCCACCTGAAGCTGCTCGAGATCCACGCCAAGCGCCGCGACCTGCGCGCCTACGAAGGCCTGGCCACCGAAGTGCACAAGCTCACCGGCGGCAGCGGCGCCGACTGGACCCGCGTGGTCGACATGGGCAAGGAACTCGATCCGGGGAACCCGCTGTACGAATCGGGTACGCCGCGCAGCGCCACGCCCGCCGAGAGCGCCGCCCTCGCGACCGCGCTGGCGGCCGCCTCGGCCCGCCCGCCGGTTGCCGCCAAGCCCGCGCCCGCCCCGGCCCCGGTGGCAGCCGCTCCGGCCTTCGTGCCCTCGGTGGCACCGCTCGACTTCGACCTCGACCTGAGCCAGCCGCCCGCACCGCCGCCGCTGGCACCGGTCGGCGCCAGCCTGCCGAAGTCGGCCTATGCGCCCGCCCCGGCCGCGCGCCCGACGACGCCTCCGTCCGCCAGCCTGGCTGCGCAGCCGACGGTCGACCTCGAGAACGATTTCGATACCGCCCCCGGCGCGCTGCCGCTCGACACCCTGCCCGGCTCGCTCAACGACGCCGACAACACCCGCCCGGCCGTGCTGCGCGGCGGTGCCGGCCTGCCGGCCGATTCGGGCTTCATCGAGTTCGACATGAGCGCCCTGGCCGGCCTGCCCGCCCGCTCGGGCAACGGCGCCGACCATCCCGCGCCGTCGGCGTCGGCCCATGAGGACGACGAGAGCCCGCATGCCGTCAAGCTGTCGCTGGCGCGCGAGCTGCAGGCCATCGGCGACGTCGAGGGCGCGCGCTCGCTGGTCGAGGAAGTCGAAGCCGAAAGCGCCGGCGAACTCAAGTCGCAGGCGCGGCAGTTGCTCGCCGAGCTGCGCTGAGCGCGCGGCGCCGGCCTCCTTGTTCCTGGTTTCGTGAGGCTGGCGCTCGGCATCCGCTACAACGGCCAGGCCTACGACGGCTGGCAGAGCCAGTCCTCGGGCCGCACGGTGCAGGACAAGCTCGAGAAGGCCCTGTCCCAGTTCGCCGCGCAACGCATCTCCACGCTGTGCGCCGGCCGCACCGACGCCGGCGTGCACGGGCTGATGCAGGTGGTGCACTTCGACACCGAGGTGCAGCGCGAACCCTTCTCCTGGATGCGCGGCACCAACCGCTACCTGCCCGACGACATCGCGGTGCAGTGGGCGCACCCGGTGCCGGCCGAATTCCATTGCCGCGCCAGCGCCCTCGCGCGGCGCTACGTCTACGTGCTCTCGCAGTCGCCGGTGCGCCCCAGCCTCGACGCGGGGCGGGTCGGCTGGTCGATGAACCTGCTCGACGGCGACGCGATGCGCGCCGCGGCCGCGCTGCTGATCGGCGAACACGATTTCAGCTCGTTCCGCGCCTCGGCCTGCCAGGCCCGCTCGCCGGTCAAGAACCTGCGGCGCATCGAGATCACGCGCCACGGCGAGGGCGAGCGCTGCCGCTGGCAGTTCGAGTTCGAGGCCGATGCCTTCCTGCACCACATGATCCGCAACCTGATGGGCTGCCTGGTGCGCGTGGGCCGGGGCGCCGAGTCGCCCGAGTGGATCAGCGAGGTGCTCGCCGCGCGCAGCCGCGACGCGGCGGCGCCGACCTTCTCGCCCGACGGGCTGTACTTCCTCGGCCCGTTGTACGACGCCAAGTGGGGTCTGCCGGCCGAGGCCACCTTCCAGGCCGCCCGCGCGGCCTATGATGGCCCGCCATGAGCCCTCTCCCGCCGCGCACCCGCATCAAGATCTGCGGCCTCACGCGCGAGGCCGACCTCGATGCCGCCGTGGAAGCCGGCGCCGATGCGGTCGGCTTCGTGCTCTACCCCAAGAGCCCGCGCGCCATCGCGCCCGAACGCGCGGCCGTGCTGGCGGCGCGCCTGCCGCCGTTCGTCACGCCGGTGCTGCTGTTCGTCGATGCGCAACCCGCCGAGGCCATCGCCGCGCTGGCCCGCGTGCCGGGTGCCATCGCCCAGTTCCATGGCGATGAAACGCCCGCCGACTGCCTCGCGGCGAGCGGAAACGGCCGCTTCCGCTTCATGCGCGCGGCCCGCATTCCCCTCGGCGAGGCCGGCGCCCGCTTCGACCTCGTAAAATACGCATCCGATTTCTCAAACGCCCAGGCCATCCTGCTCGACGCCCATGTCGACGGTTATGGCGGTGGCGGCAAGGCATTCGATTGGTCACTTCTTCCACCCGCCGTCGACGCTCACCTCGTCTTGAGTGGTGGACTCACACCTGCAAACGTGGGCGATGGCATTCGCACGCTGCGGACACGCTGCAAGACGCTGTCCGTTGATGTGAGCTCGGGCGTCGAGATCGACGGTCCCGGGAACAAGGGCCTGAAGGACGCCGGCAAGATCCGGCAATTCGTCGCCGCGGTGAGAGCGGCCGACGCCTCGTCCTTCTCCAGTTAGCCGCCGCACCCGGTTGTCGACCGGGCTGCGGCCCAACGATCGAGAACCATGCAAAGCACCTACCAGCAACCCGACGCCACCGGCCATTTCGGCAACTACGGCGGCACCTTCGCGAGCGAGACGCTCACCCACGCGATCAACGAGCTGCGCGACGCGTACGCGAAGTACAAGGAAGACCCGGCCTTCCTGGCCGAATTCCACTACGAGCTCAAGCACTTCGTCGGCCGGCCCTCGCCGATCTACCACGCCGCGCGCACCAGCCGCGAGATGGGCGGCGCGCAGATCTATCTCAAGCGCGAGGACCTCAACCACACCGGCGCCCACAAGATCAACAACGTGATCGGCCAGGCGATGCTCGCGCGTCGCATGGGCAAGCCGCGCGTGATCGCCGAGACCGGCGCCGGCCAGCACGGCGTGGCCACGGCCACCATCTGCGCGCGCTACGGCCTCGAATGCGTGGTCTACATGGGCAGCCAGGACGTGAAGCGCCAGAGCCCCAACGTCTACCGCATGAACCTGCTCGGCGCCACGGTGGTGCCGGTGGAATCGGGCAGCAAGACGCTGAAGGACGCGCTCAACGAGGCGATGCGCGACTGGGTCACGAACGTGGAGAACACCTTCTACATCATCGGCACGGTCGCCGGCCCGCACCCCTACCCGATGATGGTGCGCGACTTCCAGAGCGTGATCGGCACCGAGTGCATCGAGCAGATGCCCGCGATGCTGGCGGCCGACGGCATCACCGGCGAGGCCGAGGGCAAGCAGCCCGACGCGGTGGTCGCCTGCGTGGGCGGCGGCAGCAATGCGATCGGCATCTTCCACCCCTACATCCCGTTCGCCGGCACGCGGCTGATCGGCGTCGAGGCCGCGGGCGAAGGCCTGGACAGCGGCAAGCACGCCGCCTCGATCCTGCGCGGCAGCCCGGGCGTGCTGCACGGCAACCGCACCTACCTGCTGCAGAACGAGGACGGCCAGATCACCGAGACGCACAGCGTCAGCGCCGGCCTCGACTACCCCGGCGTGGGCCCCGAGCATGCGTACCTGGCCGACATCGGCCGCGCCGAGTACGTCGGCGTCACCGACCTCGAGGCCCTCGAGGCCTTCCACTACCTGTGCCGCACGGAGGGCATCATTCCCGCGCTCGAATCCAGCCACGCCGTGGCCCACGCGTTGAAGCTCGCGAAGACCATGCGCCCCGACCAGTCGATCCTGGTCAACCTCTCGGGTCGTGGCGACAAGGACATCGGCACCGTCGCAGACCTCGCGGGCGTCGACTTCTACGACCGGCCCTCGATGCGCGGCCTGAGCGTGAAGGGAGGCAAGTGATGAGCCGCATTGCAGCCACCTTCGAGGCGCTGAAGAAGGACGGGCGCCGCGCGCTCATCCCCTACGTCACCGCCGGCTTCCCCTTTGCCGACATCACGCCCGAGCTCATGCACGGCATGGTCGCGGCCGGTGCCGACGTGATCGAACTCGGCGTGCCCTTCTCCGACCCGATGGCCGACGGCCCGGTGATCCAGCAGGCCGGCGAAGCCGCGCTCGCGCTGGGCATCGGCATGAAGCAGGTGCTGGCGATGGTCGCGGCCTTCCGCGCGAAGGACACGGGCACGCCCGTGGTGCTGATGGGCTATGCCAACCCGGTCGAGCGCTACGACCTCGTGCACGGCAAGCACGCCTTCATCCGCGACGCGGCCGCGGCCGGCGTCGACGGCCTGCTGGTGGTCGACTACCCGCCCGAGGAGTGCGAACAGTTCGCCGCCGATCTGCGCGAAGCCGGCATCGACCTGATCTTCCTGCTGGCGCCCACCAGCACCGACGAGCGCATGGCGCAGGTCGCGCGCATCGCGAGCGGCTACGTCTACTACGTGTCGCTCAAGGGCGTGACCGGCGCCGGCCACCTCGACACCGAGGCGGTCGGCCGCATGCTCCCGCGCATCCGCCAGCACGTGGGCATCCCGGTCGGCGTGGGCTTCGGCATCCGCGACGCCAGCACCGCGCAGGCGGTGGGCTCGGCGGCCGACGCGGTCGTGATCGGCACCAAGATCATCCAGTTGATCGACGGCCAGCCGCGCGAGAAGGTGGTGCCCGCGGTGCATGAATTCCTCGCGGGCATCCGCGAGGCGCTCGATGCCTTGCCGGCGGCTACCGCGAAGAATGCGGCTGGCCGATAATCGCCGCTGCCCTCGTCAGGCCCCTTTCGTCATGCGAAAAAGCACGAAAGGGGCACTGACGGCCCCGAAGGCTCTCCCGCCTTCGCGCGAACCTAGGAATGCCCATGAGCTGGCTTGAAAAACTGCTACCCGCCAAGATCGCCCAGACCGACCCCGCCGAGCGCCGCCAGGTGCCCGAGGGCCTGTGGATCAAGTGCCCGGCCTGCGAGACGGTGCTCTACAAGACCGACCTCGAGCACAACCAGAACGTCTGCCCGAGCTGCAGCCATCACCATCGCATCGGCGCGCGTCCGCGCCTCGACGCCTTCCTCGATGCCGAGGGCCGCTACGAGATCGGCCAGGAAGTGCTGCCGGTCGACGCGCTCAAGTTCAAGGACAGCCGCAAGTACCCCGAGCGCCTCAAGGAAGCCCTGGAGAACACCGGCGAGACCGACGCGCTGGTCGTGATGGGCGGCTCGGTCCACAGCATCAGCGTGGTGGTCGCCTGCTTCGAGTTCGAATTCATGGGCGGCAGCATGGGCAGCGTGGTCGGCGAACGCTTCGTGCGCGGCGTCGAGACCGCGATCGAGCAGAAGGTGCCGTTCATCTGCTTCACCGCCACCGGTGGCGCGCGCATGCAGGAAGGCCTGCTGTCGCTGATGCAGATGGCCAAGACCAACGCCGCGCTCACGCGCCTCGCGAAGAAGGGCCTACCCTACATCAGCGTGCTGACCGACCCGACCATGGGCGGCGTGTCGGCCGGCTTCGCCTTCATGGGCGACGTGGTGATCGCCGAGCCCAAGGCGCTGATCGGCTTCGCCGGCCCGCGCGTGATCGAATCGACCGTGCGCGTGACCCTGCCCGAAGGCTTCCAGCGCGCCGAGTTCCTGCAGACCAAGGGCGCGATCGACTTCATCAGCGACCGCCGCGAACTGCGCAAGACCATCGCCAGCACGCTCGCGATGCTGCTGCGCCAACCGGCGGATGCGGTGAGCTGATTCAGAGCCTCTCGAAAGACGAAGCGCCCGGAACCTCGCGGTTCCGGGCGCTTTTTTCATGGGGCCTGCAAACGGTCAGAGCCGGTAGGCCAGCACCAGCAGGTTGTTCAGCACGATAGCGATCACCTGCAGCACGACGATCGCGGCCAGCGGCGACAGGTCGACGCCGCCGAGCAGCGGAATGACGCGGCGGAACGGCCGCACCAGCGGCTCGGCCAGGCGCGAGATCAGGTCGAGCAGCATCGGCGAGGCCCCCGGCACCCACGAGAGCACCGCGTACACCACCAGCAGCGCGGTCAGTCCCGACACGGCGAGCTGCAGCAGGCCGATGAACGACACCAGCGGCAGCGCGCCGATACGCCCGAGGTTGCCGATCAGCAGCCACAGCACGAGGAACTTGGCGATCACCAGCAGCCAGGCAGCCACGGCGCTCGCGAGGTCCCACTTCTTGACGGCCGGCAGCAGGCGCCGCAGCGGCAGCACGATCCAGTCGGTGATGGCGAAGATGAAGCGGCCCAGCGGATTGCCGAAGGGCACGCGGTGGTACTGCATGTAGAGCCGCAGCAGGCAGGCGCCGCCGAGCAGGCCGACGATCACGTCGAGGAGGAACGATGGGATCTGATAGAGCATGGCGCGCGAGGTGAAGCGGAGTGCGATGATAGCCACGCAAGGCTCTTCGATGACGACACAACCCCTTCTGAACTCCCTGCCTTTGTTCCCGCTCGGCACGGTCCTCTTCCCCGGCGGCCTGCTGCCGCTGCGCATCTTCGAGGTGCGCTACCTCGACATGATCGGCAAGTGCCGCAAGGGCGGCGTGCCCTTCGGCGTGGTGAACCTCACGAGCGGCACCGAGGTGCGCAAGGCCGGCGCGCAGGCCGAGCGCTTCGCCGAGGTCGGCACGCTGGCCGTGATCCGCGAATTCGAATCGCCGCAAAGCGGCCTGCTGCAGATCGAGTGCGTGGGCACGCAGCGCTTTCGCGTGCGCCACAGCGAACTGCAGAAGCACGGCCTGTGGATCGCCGACGTCGCGATCCTCCCCGACGACGTCGCGCTCGAGATCCCCGAGGACCTGCAGCACACCGCCACCGCGCTGCGGCGCCTGGTCGACACGCTCGAGGAGCGCAAGCGCGCGCAGGACGCCACCGGCTCGCCGCCGGTGCGCCTGCCGATCGGCGCGCCCTACCGCTACGACGACTGCGGCTGGGTCGCCAACCGCTGGTGCGAGCTGGTGCCGATGCAGCTCGAGCTGCGGCAGCGGCTGATGGAGCTCGAGAGCCCGCTGATGCGGCTCGAGCTGGTCGGCGATCTGCTGGCGCGCACCGGCATCGCCTGAGCGCTCGGGCGACAGGGCCGAAGGGCCCGCCCCGCTTCGTTTCGCGCTTCGAATTTGATAGCTGATGGCGCAAGGCCGGCGACGGGTTCGCCGGAATTCGCGCGCCATCGCCTGGGCTAAAATCCCGCCTTTCGCGCCGAATTTCCCTGCGCGCGCCTCCCCTACCGCCTCCCCATGTCCGAACAACAGCCGCCCACCCCTGCTCCGGCCGCGACCACGCCCGCCGTCGACGACAACAAGCTCATCGCCGAACGCCGCGAGAAGCTCAAGCTGCTGCGCACCGCGCAGACCGAAGGCAAGGGCGTCGCATTCCCCAACGACTTCAAGCCGGGCCACCGCGCCGCCGCGCTCGCCGAGGCGCATGGCGCCGTCGAAGCCGAAGCGCTCGAGGCGCAGAACGTCGCCGTGAGCGTGGCCGGCCGCATGATGCTCAAGCGCGTGATGGGCAAGGCCAGCTTCGCGACCCTGCAGGACGCCACCGGCCGCATCCAGCTCTACGTCACGCGCGACGCGGTCGGCGAAGAGGTCTATGCCGAGTTCAAGCGCTGGGACCTCGGCGACATCCTCGGCGCCGAAGGCACGCTGATGAAGACCAAGACCGGCGAGCTGTCGATCAAGGTCACCGCGCTGCGCCTGCTGACCAAGAGCCTGCGTCCCCTGCCGGGCGACTTCTACGGCATGGCCGACCAGGAGCAGAAGTACCGCCAGCGCTACGTCGACCTGATCACCGACGAGTCGGCGCGCGTGCGCTTCACCGCGCGCAGCAAGGCCGTGAGCGCGCTGCGCGAATTCATGGTGGCCAACGACTTCCTCGAGGTCGAGACGCCGATGCTGCATCCGATCCCGGGCGGCGCCAACGCCAAGCCCTTCAAGACGCACCACAACGCGCTCGACCAGGAGATGTTCCTGCGCATCGCGCCCGAGCTCTACCTCAAGCGCCTGATCGTCGGCGGCTTCGAGCGCGTGTTCGAGATCAACCGGAGCTACCGCAACGAGGGCATCTCGGTGCGGCACAACCCCGAGTTCACGATGATGGAGTTCTACGCGGCCTACTGGAACTACCGCGACCTGATGGACTTCACCGAGACGCTGATCCGCACCATCGCCGACAAGGCCGTGGGCACGCAGCAGCTCACCTACCAGGGCAAGCCGGTCGACCTGACGCAGCCCTTCGAGCGCCTGACGATCCGCGAGGCGATCCTCAAGCACACCGATGCGGGCGACGGGGTCGACGACAGCGCCTGGCTCGTCAACGCCCTGCGCAAGCTGGGCCTGAGCGAGGAGAAGGACAAGCTCTCGCAGCGCAGCCTGGCCAGCCTGCAGGTGATGTACTTCGAGGAGACCGTCGAAGAGAAGCTCTGGCAGCCGACCTTCATCATGGAGCACCCGACCGAGATCTCGCCGCTGGCGCGCGCCAACGACGAGCGCCCCGAGGTCACCGAGCGCTTCGAGCTCTACATCACCGGGCGCGAGTTCGGCAACGGCTTCAGCGAGCTCAACGACGCCGAGGACCAGGCTGCGCGCTTCAACGCGCAGGTGGCGGCCAAGGACGGCGGCGACGACGAGGCCATGTACTACGACCACGATTTCGTGCGCGCGCTCGAGTACGGCATGCCGCCCACCGGTGGCTGCGGCATCGGCATCGACCGGCTGATGATGCTGCTGACCGACTCGCCGAGCATCCGCGACGTGATCCTGTTCCCCGCGCTGCGCAGGGAATCTTGAGCACCGCGGCCGCGAACGCCACCGCGATCGGCATCGACTTCGGAACCTCGAATTCGGCCGTCGCCTGCCGCATCGCGGGCGCCACCCGGCTGCTGCCGATCGAAGGCGCGGCCACCACCCTGCCCACCGCGATCTTCTACAACGCCGAGGACCGCAGCACGCACTTCGGCCGCGACGCGATCGCGCTCTACCTGGCCGGCGTCGAAGGCCGGCTGATGCGCTCGCTCAAGAGCCTGCTGGGCAGCCCGCTGATGCAGGAGAAGACCGCGATCTTCGACGGCCTCGTGAGCTTCGAGGACATCATCGCGCGCTTCCTGCGCGAGATGGCCGAGCGTGCCGCGCGCGAGATGGGCCGCCTGCCCGAGCGCGTGGTGATCGGCCGGCCGGTGCACTTCGTCGACGACGACAGCAAGCGCGACGAGCGCGCCGAGCAGAGCCTGCGCGCCGCCGCGCGCGCCGCGGGCTTCCGCGACATCGCCTTCCAGCTCGAGCCGATCGCGGCCGCCTTCGACTACGAGCAGCGCGTGCGCAAGGAATCGCTGGTGCTGATCGTCGACATCGGCGGCGGTACCTCCGACTTCACCGTGGTGCGCCTGGGCCCCGAGCGCGCCGCGCGCGAGGAGCGTGGCGACGACGTGCTGGCCACCACCGGCGTGCACATCGGCGGCACCGACTACGACCAGCGGCTCAATCTCGACCGCGTGATGCCGCTGCTGGGCTTCGGCCATCACGGGCCGCAGGGCCGCGAGGTGCCGAGCAAGGTCTTCTTCGACCTGTCGTCGTGGCACCTGATCAACTGGCTGTACCTCGCCAAAGCCACGCGGCAGGCGCGCGAGCTGCGTACCAGCTATGCCGACACCCGGCTGCACGACCGGCTCATGGCGGTGCTCGACGAACGCCACGGCCATCGCGTGCTCGGCGCGGTGGAGCAGGCCAAGATCGACGCCTCGGTCAGCGACGCACCCGCCGTCATCGACCTCGACTGCGCCGAGCCCGGCCTCACGAGCACCCTGTCGCCGGCCGACATGGCGCAGCAGCTCGCGGCGCAGTTCGAAGCGGTGATCGCCTGCGCCCATGCCTGCGTCAAGCGCGCCGGCCTGCGCAGCAACGAGCTCGATGCGATCTACCTCACCGGCGGCTCCTCGGCGCTGCGACCCTTCCAGCAGGCCCTGCGCAAGAGCTTCGCGGGCGTGCCGCTGGTCGAGGGCGACCTGTTCGGCGGCGTGGCCTCGGGGCTGGCCTTCGCGGCACGCTGAGCCGCGGGCTCCGCGTCATCGGTCGTGCCATCGCGCATGAAGTACCTCTCGGCCTATCCGACGACGCTGCAGGCGCAGGTGCGCCGACTGCTCGACGAAGAGCGCCTGGGCACCTGGCTGCGCGAGCGCTACCCCGAGGGCGCGCATGCCGTGCAGACCGACCAGGCGCTCTACCTCTACACGACCGGGCTCAAGAACGAGTTCATGCGCAAGGCCGGGCCGCTGTCGAAGGTGATCTTCGACAGCAAGCTGCACGTGATCCGACATGCGCTGGGCACCCACACCACCGTGTCGCGCGTGCAAGGCAGCAAGCTCAAGACCAAGCAGGAGATCCGCGTCGCGAACCTGTTCAAGGCCGTGCCTGCTCCCTGGCTGCGCATGATCGTCGTGCACGAGCTCGCGCACATGAAGGAGCGCGACCACGACAAGGCCTTCTATGCGCTGTGCACGCACATGGAGCCGGACTACCACCAGCTGGAGTTCGATCTGCGGCTGTACCTGACGCACATCGAGGCGGGCGGGATGCGCCTGTGGGAATCGGCGGCCACGCCGCCCGCCGCATCCTGAGCAGGGCGCGGCGGCTTGCCTGGGGCCGCGGCCGTGCACACAATCGCCCTCGCATGGCGCGCGATTCGGGAGGCGCGCCCCCAAAGAGAAAGAGGGAGTCCATGAAACATCCACTGCACCTGACATCGGCGGGCGATCCGCAGTTCATCGGAGAGATCGTCGAGGGCTTCAGGCTCGGGCTCCTCGAACTCGGCTACGACGTCAACTGGCAGCAGGCGCAGGTCGACACGCGCCGCGTCAACATCGTCATGTTCGCGGCCGGACTGACCTGGAACCAGCTGGCGCACCTCGGGCCCGACTGCATCGTCGTCAACATCGAGCAACTGGTCGAAGGCGGCAATGCCTTCACGCCGGCCTACCTGGAGATCCTGCGCAACAGCTACGTGTGGGAATACAGCGCGCTGAACTTCCGGCGCTACGCGGAGCTCGGCATCGCCCGCGCGGACCTGGTGCCCTACGGCTACCAGGCCGGCGCCATCCTGCCGCCGCCGGCGTCCGACCCGCCCGTGGCCGAAGACATCGACGTCCTCTTCTTCGGCAGCCTCAACGATCGGCGCATGCGCCTGCTGGAGGCGCTGCGCGCGCGCGGAATGACCGTCGTGGCGCACCATTCGATCCCGGTGGCGGAGCGCGCCGCCCTGCTGGCACGCAGCCGCCTGCTGCTCAACGTGAGCTTCCTCGACGCCACGCGCACGGTGGAGATTCCGCGGCTGGCAGTCGGTTTCGTCGCGAAGAAGCCGATCCTGACGGAGATCTACGACGACAGCGAGCTGCGGACCGAGCTGCGCGAGGGGGTCTTCGGCGAGCCCTATGAGCGGCTCGCGGACACGGCCGAGCGGCTGCTGTCGGCACCGGAAGAACGCCGGGAACGCGCCGAGCTGGGTCACCGGCTCTTCACGGCCACGTCGCAAGCGATGTTCATCCAGCCCGCGATCGAGCGCTTCTTCGCGTGGCGCTCGCAACAAGCCGGCGGCTGAGCCGACCGCGAGCGCGCAGGCCGGCGCCCCGGTTCAGCGAAAGAAGGCCGACAGCTCGACGGCCAGCGCCTCGACCTCTTCCTGCGACATGTCGGCAATCGCCTCCGGCGCACGCGCATTCTCGGTATCGCGAATCCGCTCGATGTGCTCGCCGCGCGAGACCGAGTCATGGTGCAGGTGGAACATCGGCACGTTCATCGAGTGCCAGCGCACACCGAGCCGCGAAGCGCGGCGCAGCAGTTCGTCGTCCTCGCCGCCCCAGCCCTCGAGCCGCGCGTTGTAGCCGCCCACGCGGATGTACTCGCTGCGCTTGAACAGCACGATGCCGCCGTTGGCATTGGGGTACAGCACGATCGCATCCTCGGGCAATCGCTGCGGATCGATGGCAGCCAGGCGGCCATAGTCCGGGTCGGCCATGAAGCCCTGCTTGAGCGCGCCGGCGACGTTGATCACCGACCAGTAGGGACACAGCGCATCGCTGTCCTGCCCTTCCATCAGGGCGTCGATGCAGGCCCGCAGCGACTGCGGCTGGGCGATCGAGTCGGCATCGTGGAAGCAGATCACCGGGCTGCGCGCGAGCCGCACGCCGGTGTTGTAAAGCATCGACTTGGGAAACGGACCATCGTGCGGCACGAAGACATGCCGGATGTGCGGATCGTCGAGCCGGCGCCAGTCGAAGCTCGGCGTGGCTGCGGCCTCGAGCAGCCACAGCCGGTAGTCGGTGTAGGTGCGCCCCAGGTGCGCGAGCACGGTGTAGAGGTTCTCGCGCCGCTCCTCGTTGGCCTCGCGGTACGACACGATGATGTCGATGTCCCGCAGGGAGGTCTTGTTCGCTTCGGCCATGGCGCTGTGGCTCTCAGAAAGGCCGGTAGAGGATGAAGTTGTCGTCGCCCGCGGGCTGCTTGAAGCGGGTGTCCCGGATCTCGAGCTGCACCGGCTGGGTCTTCTCGTCCTGGTAGCGGTTGAAGATGCCCGCGCCGTTCACCTTCTCGACCACTTCCGCCAGGCCGGGGCCGGCCCAGTTGTCGTGGCCGCGCAGCAGGTAGAAATGCATCACGCCGCACTGCTGGTGCGCCCAGTAGTCGTGCCACGAGAAGGAATCGGGCCGCCAGAGCGAGTTGTGGCCCTCGAAGAAGACGGGGCGGCTCATCGGCATGCACTCGGGCGTGGAGATGAGGATGTAGCGCGAGCGGTAGTTGAGGAACTCCAGCAGGTCCCGGCCCTGCGAATGCAGCATGTGCTCGATCACGTCGCCGAGGATGACGACGTCGTAGAGGTCGCTGCTCTGCTTGTACAGCCCGTCGGCGGTGATCGGGAGGATGTGGTGGTAGCCCGTTTCGCGCAGGCCCGGAAAGGCCGCTTCGTCGCATTCGAGCGCGGTGAGCTCGCAGCGCGGAACGATGTCCTTGAGCAGCGCGCCGTACTTGCCGCCCCCGGCGCCGATGTCGAGGATGCGCTGCGGGTCGATCGCCCGGATGATCTCCTGCGTCAGGACGTCGAAGGTGGGCCAGGAATAGCCTATGTGCGCCATGGGAATCCCTCTGCTCTCGCTGCTGTTCTGGGGCGTACGACTGTACAGGAGCGCCCTGGCGCGGCGGGCGCCGCGGTGTCAGGTTCTGCACGGTTGCGCGGGCTTTGATCGCCCACGGCCGGCGGCTAGCGGCTCTTCTGCGAGGCCGCGTCCATGGCGGCCATGTACACCGACCGGTAGGGCTCGGACAGGCTCACGAAATGGACCAGCAGCGTGTCCTCGTCGGCCAACAGCGGCGGCGTGTTGAGGCTGAGGTTGTCCAGCACGCTGTGCTCGCCGAGCAGGCCCTCCTCCTTCAGCACCTCGTTGGTGTAGTGCTGGTCGCCCAGGCTGCTGTAGACCTGGGACTTGTCGGCCACCTCGCCGATGCGCGCCCAGATGCGTTCCAGCAGCGCGAGGTTGGCCGGCGTGTTGCGAAAACCCATGACGCCCGAATTGAAGCGCCAGGCGCCGACGTCCTTGGCCAGCAGCAGGTCGCGGCCCTGCAGCAGCGGCTCGAAAGGGCGCGCCTGGTTGCGGAAGACCACGTCGGCGTCGACCCAGATCACCCAGTCGTGCTGCGCCAGGTGCTGCTGCAGCAGCCAGGTGCGCACCCACGAGCCGTTGATGCCGGGCCCGATCGCCTCGGGCAGCGCCCGGTACACGTGGTACGCGTGGCCATGGCGCTCGCAGTAGCGGCGCACGTTGTGTTCCGACACCCGCGCGTAGGTGGCGATGTGGTGGGTGTAGAGCGTGAGGAAGGCGATGCGCGCCTGCGGATTGATGCTGGTGCACGCCTCCTCGGACAGCGCCGGATAGGCGGGCGGCTGCAGCACCGGGCGGCCCTGCATCAGGGCGCTGTTGACCTCGCGCACCAGCAGCGCCTGCAGGTTCAGGTCGTGCAGGATCTCGTCGCGCCAGCCACCGTCGGGCAGCGGCACCGGCAGCGCGGCGAGGTTCACCACGAAGACCCGCGCGTCGTGCCACTGCGAGACGCGCCACGAGACGTTGACGTAGGCTTCGGCCAGCACGCTGTTGCAGGGCAGGAGCCCCGCCGGTGCCAGTCGCGCGGTCTCGTCGAGGCGCGGCGATTCGAGCGCGACCACGTGGCCGGCGTCGATGATCAGTTGATGCAGCAGCGCGCGGTTGCCGGGCGTGTTGCGCAGCACCAGCATGTTGGTCATGGCCGGACCGGCGCGGTCGCCGGTCGATGGCCCCTCGAGCGCGACCAGGTCGCGCCCCTGCATCAGCGCCTCGACCGCGACCGGGTGGAACACCACCGAGTCGCCGTCGAGGAACAGCAGCCAGTCACCCTCGGCCAGCGTGCGCAGGTGGCGCAGGATCTGGCTGTACTTGGCGCTCGCGCGCAGCGCCGGATGAGCGATGCGCTCGGTGTCGGCCCACTGGTGCGGATAGCCGAACAGGCGGCAGTAGTGCGCATGGTTGCGCAGCACCGCCTCGTCCGCGCGCTGAAGAAGGCTGAGGCACAGGGGCATGGGTCACTCCAGGCAGCGGACCGCCGCGGGCGACGATGGCGTCGCGCTAGATGTCGAGCAAGCGGCGCGCATCGAGGTACCCGCGCGAACGCGTGAGCGCCTGCCAGTCGACGGGCTCGCCTTGCGGCAGCAGGCCGCGGCGCCGTGCCTCGCTGGCGCGCGCCTCGGCACCGGGCTGCCAGCGACCGGCGCGTTCGGCGGCTTCGAAGCCGTCGAGAAACTCGTCGAGCGGCCGGCCCTCGCCGATGCTCTGGTTGCACAGCAGCGCGAGGTCGCAGCCAGCGCCGAGCGCGGCCAGCGCCGCGTCGGCGAAGCTCAGCAGTTCGCCATCGATGTAGCGGCCGGCCTCCATGCTGAGGTCGTCGCTGAAGATGGCGCCGTCGAAGCCGAAGCGGCCGCGCAGGATCTCGCGCAGCCAGCGCGGCGAGAAGCCCGCGGGCCGGCTGTCGACCTTCGGATAGATCACGTGCGCCGGCATGACCGCGGCCAGCGTGCCGCCGAGCCAGTCGTAGGGCCGCGCGTCGTCGGCCAGGATGGCCTTGAGGCTGCGCTTGTCGACCGGGATCTCGACATGCGAATCGGCATTGACCCAGCCGTGCCCCGGAAAGTGCTTGCCGCAGTTGCGCATGCCCGCGAGCAGCATGCCGTGCATCAGGCTCTTGGCCAGCAGCGCGACCACGCGCGGATCGCGGTGGAAACTGCGCGTGCCGATCACGGTGCTGCGGCCATGGTCGAGGTCGAGCACCGGCGCGAAGCTGAAGTCGACGCCGCAGGCGCGCAGTTCGCCGGCCAGCACCTGGCCCGCCGCGGTCGCGACCTGGGTGGCCTGCATCGCGTCGCGCATCCAGAGCTCGCCCAGCGACTGCATCGTCGGCAGATGGGTGAAGCCGTCGCTGCGAAAGCGCTGCACCCGCCCGCCCTCGTGGTCGACGCAGATCAGCAGGTCGGGCCGGATCGCCTTTATCTCGGCATTGAGCGCCGTCATCTGCGCGCGGCTTTCCCAGTTGCGCGCGAAGTGGATCACGCCGCCCACGCGCGGATGCGCCAGCCGGCGGCGGTCGGCATCGGTCAGCGCCGTGCCGGCCACGTCGACCACCAGCGGCGACAGAAGCAGTTCCTCGGTCTTCGCACTCATGGCGCGGGCCCATCCTTGCGTTCGACCACCACGAAGCTCGCGGCGTATTCGGTTTCGTCGGTGACGGTGACGTGGGCCGTAAGGTTCTGCGCCTCGAACCAGGTCTTGAGCTCGCCGTGCAGCACGATCACCGGCTTGCCGCTGCGCAGGTTGGCGATCTCGCACAGCCGCCAGCTCATCGGCATGCGCATGCCCATGCCGATGGCCTTGCTGAAGGCCTCCTTGGCCGAGAAACGGGTGGCGAGATAGCTGAGGCCGCGCTTGGGCCAGCGCTCGCTGCGCGCCTTCCAGACCGCGAACTCGGCGTCGCTGAGCACCCGGCGCGCGAAGCGCTCGCCCTGGCGCTCGAAGGTCGCGGCGATGCGGCGAACGTCGCAGATGTCGGTGCCGATGCCGTAGATCATGCGGCGGCGTGGGCCTCTGCGATGCAGCGCAGGTAGTCGCGCGTGGCGGCCTCGTAGCCCAGCTCGAGCGCATCGGCCACGAAGGCATGGCCGATCGAGACCTCCTGCACGCCGGGCACCGCCTTCAGGAAGGGCGTGAGGTTGTCGCGGCTCAGGTCGTGGCCGGCGTTCAGGCCCAGGCCGGCGGCGAGCGCGGCGCGCGCCGTGGCCGCGTAGCGCTCGAGCACGGCCTGCTCGTCGGGCGTGCCGCGCGAGGCCGCGAAGGATTCGGTGTAGAGCTCGACGCGGTCGGCACCGACGGCCTTGGCCGCGGCCATCATCTCGGGAATCGGGTCCATGAACAGGCTGACGCGCACACCCAGCGCCCGGGCTTCCGCGATCAGCGGGCGCAGGCGCTCGGCGTCGTCGGGGAAGGTCCAGCCATGGTCGCTGGTGGACTGGGTCTCGCTGTCGGGCACGAAGGTGGCCTGGTGGGGGCGCAGCTCGCGCACGAAGTCCATCAGGTTCTGGAACGGGTTGCCCTCGATGTTGAACTCGATGCCGGGCCAGTCTTTCGCCAGCAGCGCCGACAGGTCGTGCACGTCGTGCGTGCGGATATGGCGCGCGTCGGGCCGCGGATGCACGGTGATGCCCTGGGCGCCGGCCTGCAGACACAGGGTGGCGGCCTTCACCACGCTCGGAATGCCCAGGTGGCGCGTATTGCGCACCAGCGCGACCTTGTTGAGATTGACCGACAGCGCGGTGGTGCCGGCCGAGGCAGAGGAAGTGCTCATAGTGCTTGGATATCTCTCATCAACTGCCGCGTACGCAGCGTGGACACGCCGCAATGGTAGTTGAGCAGCGCGCGCAGCTGATTGCGCAGCGCGCTGTTGCTGCCGTTGCTCAGGGTCGCGACCAGCCGCAGCGTGGCGGTGAACGGCGCGCGGTCGTCGAGTGCGGCCTGCAACCGTTGCCAGTCGGCACCGGCCAGCGCGGCCTCGTCGTCGGCCGCCGCGCGCAGGCCGGCCTCGGCGACCAGGGCGTAGCGGGTGCCGGCTTCGAGCGACTCCAGCGTCAGGGTCTGCACATCGAGCTGCGGCAGCAGGCCGACCCCGCGCAGCAGCAGCAGCTCGAAGGCGCGCAGCGCGGCCGCCTGGGTGGCGGCCTGGGCGCCGCCATGATCGCCGGCCAGCACCTGCACCACGCCGCCATAGGCGTCGAACAGGGCCTCGTGCGCGTCGTCGCGCGCCAGCAGGCGCAGCAGCAGCTCGTTGAGGTAGTAGCCCGACAGCAGCGCATCGCCGGTGGGCATGACGTGGCCGCCCATCCATTCCGCGCCCTTGAGGGTGCGGATCTCGGCATCGCCGCCGTAGTTGATCTCCAGCGGCTGCAGCGGCAGCAGCACCGGGCGGAAGTTGGAGCTCGGCCGCTTCGCCCCCTTGGCCACGAGCGCGATGCGCCCGTGGTGGCGGGTGAAGACCTCGAGGATCAGGCTCGACTCGCTCCAGTCGTAGCGATGGAGCACATAGGCCGGTTCGTGCGAAACGCGGTGGGCGGCGGCCACTTCATTCGTAGCCGAACGAGCGCACGCGGGCCTCGTCGTCGGCCCAGCCCGAACGCACCTTGACCCAGAGTTCGAGGAACACCTTGGCATCGGCCAGCTTTTCGAGCTCGACGCGGGTTTCCATGCCGATGCGCTTGATGCGCTCGCCCTTGTCGCCGATCACCATCGCCTTGTGGCTGTCGCGCTCCACCACGATGGTGGCGGCGATGCGCAGCAGGCGCTTGTGGCCCTTCTTCTGCGGCGCTTCCTCGTCGAACTTGTCGATGACGACAGTCGAGGTGTAGGGCAGCTCGTCGCCGGTGAGGCGGAACAGCTTCTCGCGCACCAGCTCGCTGGCGAGGAACTTCTCGCTGCGGTCGGTGAGCTCGTCCTCGTCGTAGAACCAGGGCTGCTCGGGCAGGTACTTCTCGCAGATGCCGAACAGGCGCTCGACGTCCTTCGCGTTCTTGGCCGACATCGGCACGAACTCGGCGAACTCGTGCTTGGTCTGCATCTGCTGCAGCCAGGGCGCGATGTCGCCGCGGCGCCCGACGTTGTCGAGCTTGTTGGCCAGCAGGATCGTCGGGATGCCCTTGCCGAGCAGCTTGAGCACGCGCTCGTCGGCCGGCGTGAAGCTGCCGGCCTCGACCACGAACAGGATCAGGTCGACGTCGCCGACCGCGCCCTGCACGGTCTTGTTGAGCGACTTGTTCAGCGCGTTGGCATGCAGGGTCTGGAAACCCGGCGTGTCGACGAACACGAACTGCGTGGCGCCGAGCGTGCGCATGCCGGTGATGCGGTGGCGCGTGGTCTGCGCCTTGCGCGAGGTGATGCTGATCTTCTGGCCGACCAGCGCGTTGAGCAGCGTGGACTTGCCCACGTTGGGCTTGCCGACGATGGCGACCAGACCGCAGTGCTGCGGGCCCGTGGCTTCCGATGGTTTGGATTCGCCCGTCGGGTCCTGGGGCTGTGCTGCTGATTTGATAGCGTCGTTCATTTCGTTTTCACGCGCCGCCGCGTGCCTTGAGGCGGATCAACATGGCGGCGGCTGCCGCCTGCTCGCCGGCGCGGCGCGAACCGCCGATGCCGCGTTCGCGAAGGCCCAGCTCGGGCACTTCGCACTCGACGTCGAAGGTCTGCTTGTGCGCTGCCCCCAGTGTCCCCGCGACGCGGTAGACGGGCAGCTTCATTTTGTGACCCTGCAGCCATTCCTGCAATTCGGTCTTCGGGTCCTTGCCCACCGCTTCCATGCGCGGATTGATCTCGACCGCTTCGTAGAGCCGGTGCACCAGCGCCTGCGCGGCCGAGAAGCCGGCATCGAGGTAGACCGCGCCGATCAGCGCCTCGAGCGCGTCGGCCAGGATCGAGGGCCGGTTCGGACCGCCCGAGCGGGCTTCGCCCTCGCCCAGCCGCAGCAGCGGCGAGAGCGCGAGGCCCACGGCCAGCCGGTGCAGGGTGTCTTGCTTCACGAGGTTGGCGCGCACGCGCGACAGGTCGCCTTCGGGCAGGGCCGCGAGGCGGGTGTAGAGCAGGTGCGAGACCGCCAGGTTCAGCACCGAGTCGCCGAGGAACTCGAGGCGCTCGTTGTGGTCGGCGGAGAAACTGCGGTGCGTGAGCGCGAGCTGCAGCAGCCGCGGGTCGGCGAACGTGTACTTCAGGCGCGACTGGAGCGCCGTGAGGCCGCCATCCACCTTGCTTCCCTGGGCGTTCAGTTGGTCTCGCCCTTGTACTTGAGCACGAGGTAGGCGGGGCCGAACAGCGGGATCTCGCGCTCGTAGGAGAAGGCCACCACGACCTTGTCGTTGACCTTCTTGATGTCGAGGTCCTTGCCGGTGACCGACTGGAAGTCGTCGATGGCCTGGGCGCGGTCGAAGATGGCGCGGATCTCGGGCACGGTGCTGCCTTCCTTGGCCTTGTTGGCGGCCTTGTAGATCGCCTGGTACTCGATCAGCGTCGGGATGACCTGGGCGACGACGACGCCCACGCAGGCCAGCACGACGGCCACGAACACGAGCCCGATGAACGAGATGCCGCGCTGACGCGCCGCACTGTTCCGGCTGGACCGAACAGTTCTCATACCCTCATACCCCTCGAACGAATTGCTTGATGCTTATTGAAACGGACCGATGCGTCCCAGATCGCCGAAGTTCATCCAGACGAAGAAGGCCCTGCCCACGATGTTCTTGTCCGGCACGAAGCCCCAGAAACGGGAGTCGGCCGAATTATCGCGGTTGTCGCCCATCATGAAGTAGTTGCCGGCCGGCACCTTGCAGGTGACGCCTTCGACCGAGTAGCGGCAGTTCTCGCGGAAGGGGAAGTCGCTGGCGCCGGGCACGAAGGCGGGGCCGGCGTCGTCGTTGAGGATCTTGTGCTGCTTGCCCGCGAGGTTCTCGTCGAACTGCTTGAGCAGGCGCATCGACTCGCCGTCGAGGTAGTCGGGCGCGGCCTCCTTCGAGACCGGCTGGCCGTTGATGGTCAGCTTCTTGTTCAGGTAGGCCACTTCGTCGCCGGGAATGCCGACCACGCGCTTGATGTAGTCCTGGCTCGGCTTGGGCGGGTAGCGGAACACCACCACGTCGCCGCGCGCGAGCGGCGTGCCGTCGGTGATCTTGGTGTTGATCACCGGCAGCCGCAGGCCGTAGGTGAACTTGTTGACCAGGATCAGGTCGCCGGTGAGCAGCGTGGGCATCATCGAGCCCGAGGGAATCTTGAACGGCTCGTAGAGGAAGGAGCGCAGCAGGAACACGACCAGGATCACGGGGAACAGCCCGGCGGTCCAGTCGAGCCACCAGGGCTGCATCAGCAGCCGTTCGCTGGCCTTGGCGTCGGCGGTGTCGACCTGCTTGATGCCCTGCCCGGCCAGCCGTGCGTTGCGCTCGGCCAGCGAGCTCTCGAGCGCGGCAGCCGCGCGCTCGCGCCGCGGCAGGAAGTAGAAGCGCTCGGCCAGCCAGTAAAGGCCGGTGACCACCGTGGCCAGGAACAACAGCAAGGCGAAGTTGCCCTCGATCGCTCCGAAGTACCAGGCGCCGATGTAGCCGGCGAATGCCGCGAGGATGAGGGAGGTGATGAATGCCATGTTGATCAGTCTTCGACTTGCAGGATCGCGAGGAAGGCCTCTTGCGGGACCTCGACCGAGCCGATCTGCTTCATTCTTTTCTTGCCCGCCTTCTGCTTCTCGAGCAGCTTCTTCTTGCGGGTGATGTCGCCGCCGTAGCACTTGGCCAGCACGTTCTTGCGCAGCGCCTTGATTGTCTCACGCGCAATGATGTTGACCCCGATGGCGGCCTGGATGGCCACGTCGAACATCTGGCGCGAGATGATCTCGCGCATCTTCGACACCACCGCGCGGCCGCGGTACTGCGACTGGGTGCGGTGCACGATGATCGAGAGCGCGTCGACCTTCTCGCCGTTGAGCAGGATGTCGACCTTGACCACGTCGGAGGCGCGGTACTCCTTGAACTCGTAGTCCATGGAGGCATAGCCGCGGCTGACCGACTTCAGCTTGTCGAAGAAGTCGAGCACGATCTCGCCGAGCGGCATCTCGTAGGTCAGCATGACCTGGCGGCCGTGGTAGGCCATGTTCATCTGCACGCCGCGCTTCTGGTTGGCGAGCGTCATGACGGCGCCGACGTATTCCTGCGGCATGTACAGATGCACGGTCACGATCGGCTCGCGGATCTCGCTCATCTTGCCGACCTCGGGCATCTTGGACGGGTTCTCGACCATGATGACCTCGCCGTCGCTGCGCACCACCTGGTAGACCACGCTCGGCGCGGTCGTGATCAGGTCCTGGTCGAACTCGCGTTCCAGGCGCTCCTGCACGATCTCCATGTGCAGCAGGCCGAGGAAGCCGCAGCGGAAGCCGAAGCCCAGCGCCTGGCTCACCTCGGGCTCGTAGCGCAGCGACGAGTCGTTGAGCTTGAGCTTCTCGAGCGCGTCGCGCAGCGAGTCGTACTCGCTGGCCTCGGTCGGATAGAGACCGGCGAACACCTGCGGCTGGATTTCCTTGAAGCCCGGCAGCGCCTCGGTCGCGGTGGCGGCCGCACCGCCCGTGCCCGGCTTGATCAGCGTGACGGTGTCGCCGACCTTCGCGGCCTGCAGCTCCTTGATGCCCGCGATGATGTAGCCCACCTCGCCCGCCTCGAGCGAAGCGCGCGGCTCGTTGGCCGGCGTGAAGACACCGACGTTGTCGGCGTTGTAGCTGGCGCCCGAGGCCATCATCTTGATGCGGTCACCCTTTGCGAGCCGGCCGTCGACCACGCGCACCAGCATCACGACGCCGACGTACGGATCGAACCAGCTGTCGACGATCATCGCGCGCAGCGCGGCGTCGGGATTGCCGCGCGGCGCCGGCATCTTGTGCACGATCGCTTCGAGGATGTCGTCGATGCCCAGGCCGGTCTTCGCCGAACAGGGAATCGCATCGGTCGCGTCGATGCCGATCACGTCTTCGATCTCGGTGCGTGCGTTGTCGGGATCGGCGTTCGGCAGATCCATCTTGTTGAGCACGGGCACCACTTCGACACCGAGGTCGAGCGCGGTGTAGCAGTTGGCCACCGTCTGCGCTTCCACGCCTTGCGATGCATCGACGACGAGCAGCGCGCCTTCGCATGCCGACAGCGAGCGACTCACTTCATAAGAGAAGTCGACGTGGCCCGGCGTGTCGATCAGATTGAGGTTGTAGACCTGTCCATCGCGTGCCTTGTAGTGCAGTGCCGCGGTCTGTGCCTTGATGGTTATCCCACGCTCTTTCTCGATGTCCATCGAGTCGAGCACCTGCGCTTCCATCTCGCGTTCCGCGAGGCCGCCGCAGCGCTGGATCAAACGGTCTGCGAGCGTCGACTTGCCATGATCGATGTGCGCAATGATCGAAAAATTTCTGATGTGATTCATCAACGGGAACGCTTAAGTACTTGAATTGGCTCGTGCACAGAGGGCAACAGGCAAGAAAAAAGGGCGCGTCTCCTGGAGACGCGCCCTGAACCAACAAGCAATGGCAACTGCAGTAGTTGGAACTTCATTGTAGGCAAAAAGGGAAGCACGTACATCCGGGAACAGGGTCCAAACAGGTCGTTGCGGGTCAACAACAAGCAACTTATAAACAACTTATCAACAGGCTTGGTGGAGCACTCTCTGAACAACTTGTGGGCGATCTGTGGAGCGTCGGTGGACTGTCACCTAACATCTCGCATCGTGAAGGAGACCGCTCGGCTTATGCGCCGACTCGCCGCCGAGAGGCCGCTATTCTACCGAAAACGGTCCTTAGCCCTTCCTTAAGTCAGCAAACACTAACAAATCGCCGGCTTGAGGCCGATGCAGATTTTTTTAGAGCGGCGCGCCGAAGCGTCGCAAACAGCTCAAAAAAATGGCCCCAAACCCGACTGACGGGTGGGGCCACTTGACGGCACCGCCGGGATCAGCGTGCGGGCCGGATGAGCGCGTACTGCGCCCATTCGCCACGGCGGAACAGCACGCTGAGCGGCTTGCTCTTGTCGGCCTTGCCCACGGCCGACTCGAATTCGCGGGCATTCAAGACCTCGATGTTGCCCACGGCCAGGATGATGTCGCCCTCGCGCAGGCCGGCACGCGCCGCGGCCTCGTTCGAGGCGTCGACCTTCACGCCGCCCTTGAGCTTGAGCTCCTTCTTCTGCGCATCGCTCAGGTCGCTGACCGCGAGGCCCAGCGACTTGGCGGCGGCGGAAGCCTGCGGCTTGGGCGCCGGCTCCTCGCGGTCGGCGGCGCGCTTGGCCGGCTTGTCGGGCTCGATCTCGGCGATGGTCACGCTCAGGTCGCGCGAGCTGCCGCGGCGGAACACCGTCAGCGTGCTCTTGGTGCCGGGCTTGGTGTTGCCCACCAGGCGCGGCAGATCGCTCGGCTTCTCGATCGCCTTGCCGTCGAACTTGGTGATGATGTCGCCCGGCTCCACGCCGGCCTTCTCGCCCGGCGAACCGGCCTCGACGCTGCGCACCAGCGCGCCCTGCGCCTTGCCCAGGCCGATCGATTCGGCGACGTCCTTGGTGACCTGATCGATCTGCACGCCGATGCGTCCGCGCGAGACGCGGCCCGAGGTGCGCAGCTGTTCGCTCACGCGGATCGCTTCGTCGATCGGGATCGAGAACGAGATGCCCATGAAGCCGCCCGAGCGCGAATAGATCTGGCTGTTGATGCCGACGACCTCGCCGCGCATGTTGATCAGCGGACCGCCCGAGTTGCCGGGATTGATCGCCACGTCGGTCTGGATGAACGGCAGGTACTCGCCGGTGTCGCGCTGCTTGGCGCTCACGATGCCCGCGGTGACGGTGTTCTCGAGGCCGAAAGGCGAACCGATGGCCATCACCCATTCGCCCACGCGCAGCTTGGAGATGTCGCCGACCTTCACGGCCGGCAGGCCGGTGGCCTCGATCTTCACCACCGCCACGTCGGTGCGCTTGTCGGCGCCGACGATGCGGGCCTTGAACTCGCGCTTGTCGGGCAGCGTGACCATTACCTCCGAGGCGTCCTCGACCACGTGCGCATTGGTCATGACGTAGCCGTCGGCCGTCAGGATGAAACCCGAGCCCACGCCGCGCGGGCGTTCTTCTTCCTGCGGCTGCGGGCGGTTGGGGCGCGGCCCCTGGCGCGGAGCGCCGGGAATCGGCTGGCCGAAGAAGCGGCGGAAGAACTCCTGCATCTCCTCATCCATCTCGCCGCCATTGCCGCTGCGCTGCGCCACCTTCTCGACGGTGCGGATGTTGACCACCGACGGGCCGACCTGGTCGACCAGGTCGGTGAAGTCGGGCAGCGTGCGGGTGGCGGTCTGCGCCTGCACCGGCTCGGCCGGCATGAACGCCAACCCGGCCGTGAGCGCCAGCATGGACGCGAACACGCCGGAACGGAGCTTGTGTCCCTCGATCTTGAACATCATCGGTTGTCTTTCAAAGAGAACGGCTGCGACTCGAAACAGGTACTGAGAGTTTCCGCTTCTCGCCGGATCGGGCGAGAAAGGTGTCGGACATGTTCTTTTCAACGCGTGCGTGCGAGGCTCTGCGCGAAGGCGTCCAGGGTTTGCTGCGGCACTTCGCCTACCGCCGTGAGCCACCAGTCGTTGGCCGGCTCGGGCAGGCGCCTGCGGATCGCATTGGTCGCGCCGATGGTCAGCACGCCGTCGCGCGGCGCGCGCTTGGCGTCGTAGCGCTCGATGAAGAGCGACACCGAGGCGAGCCCATCGGAGAAGATCCATTGCACGGTGCGGTCCTGCGTCGCGGCGTTCTTGTCGCCGCCCGCGGCCGGCCGCCGGAAGAAGCTGCGTGGCTTGAAGCCGGCCACCGGCGCGCTCAGGGTCCAGCCCTCGTCCTGCGCGCTGGTGCGCTCGAGCTCGAGCTTCTCGATGCGATAGCCGGCGGTGTTGGCCATCATCTGCGCCAAGGCCTGGGCCTTCACGGGCACGTCGAGCTGCAGCTCGGAGAAGGCCGACTGCTCGACCACGCGCGACTGATCGTCGAGCGTCTGCAGCTTGACGACCAGCCCGGTGCGGCGCTCGCTCCAGATGCGGTAGCCGAAGCGCAGGCCGTCGTGCGGCGTCAGTTGCACCACGTCGGCGTCGAAGCCGGCCACGCGGTCCTTGCCGATGGGCCGCACGTCGTAGAACTCGCCGATCGACGAATCCTGCTTGTCGGGCAGATTGGGGAAGAGATCGAGGTTCTCGCGCTTCTCGACCTTCACCACCTTGGCTTCGGGCAGGAAGGTCATGACGCTCTGGTTGCGGCGGAAGGTCGAACGCTGCGGGCCGCTCAATGCCTCGATGCGCTCGATCTGCTGCTCGCCGTCGCGCACATGCCAGATGCGCGCACTCGACAGATCGCCGCCGGGCGCGGACACCACGAAGGTGCCGACGTAATTGCGCTGGCGCGCACCCGCGTGCATGCGCTGCAGCCACTCGGTGACGCTCATGGCGGGCGGCTCGCCCGCCGCCTGGGCCGATGCCGCGCCCCGGGTGTTCGCCGCACTGGAACGGGTCTGCGCGGAAGCGATCTGCGCGATGCAAAAAGCGGCAAGCACGAGCACGAACGCGCGTGCGGAGATCGGCATCTGAACAGTCATTGGCAGGGAAGGAGGCAGAGGCGCACGCTCAGCGCGTGGGTCCTTCGAAGGTCGCGTTGCGCAGGAAACCGGAAGGCATTTGCGAGGCGCCGCCCGCCTGCTGGTGTGCCTCGAGCAACTGGTCCAGGCGCGGATCGCGCAGCATCACCTGCGGCTTGCCGTTGCCCACGATCACGCGCGTGGGCGTGAGCGTCGAACCCTGCGCGCCGTTGGTGGCGGCCGATGCGAGCACCGGGCCCGACACGGGTTGTTGCTGCGCCAGTTGGGCACCGGCCCGGCCGTTGACGACACCGCTGCCGACCCAGCTCCAGCTGATGGCGGCCACGGCCACCAGCGAAGCGGCACCGGCCACCAGCTTCCAGCGGAAGACCGGCTCGTTGGCCGCGTCGGCGCGACGCTGCAGCGGCACCACCTGGGCCTCGGGAACGGCCGCCACGGGCCGGATCGACACCGGCTCGGCCGCCAGCCGCTGCTGGAAACGGGCCAGGAAAGCGCTGCTGTCGCTGCACGCCACGTTGGTGCTCGAACGCAGCACGTCGCCCACCACATGGTAGGCCTGCCACGCCGCGCGGTATTCCTCGTCGCCGCAGACCTTGTCGATGGCCTGCGCGAACTCGTCGCCCTGCAAATGACCATCCGCGAGCGCCGACACCTGTTCTCGAACCGTCATCGTCTGATTCATTTCGTTCACCTGATTTTGCTTACCAACGCTTGCCTGACTGGTTGTCGAGCAGCGGTTTGACCCTGGCCGAAATGGCCTCGCGCGCACGGAAGATCCGCGAACGCACGGTGCCGATAGGGCAATCCATGACTTCGGCAATCTCTTCGTAACTCATGCCCTCGATCTCGCGCAGCGTGACTGCCTGGCGCAACTCCGCGGGGAGCGCTTCCATGGCGGACTCGACCGCGGCCGCGATTTCGTTGGCCGCCATGACCGATTCGGGGGTTTCGTCGGTGGTTGGTTCGTTTCCCGGACGGTAAGTTTCATCGTCGTCCTCGGAAGAAGGCCGCAGGGCGCTTTCCGAGATGGTCGGGTCGCGCTTCATGTCGACCAGCGCCTTCTTCGCGGTGTTCACCGCGATCCGGTAGAGCCAGGTGTAGAACTGCGCCTCGCCGCGGAATTGGTGCAGTGCACGATAGGCGCGGATGAAAGTTTCCTGCGCGATGTCCTCGACCAGGTCGACATCGCGCACCATGCGCCCGATCAGGCGCTCGATGCGGCGCTGGTACTTGATGACCAGCAGCTCGAAGGCCTTCTGGTCGCCCGCCACCGTGCGCTGCACGAGCTGGAAGTCGATCTCGCCCGGACGCGGCGCCGCAGCGGCGTCGGTCAAGCCGGAATCCGGCGGCACGGGCGGCGGGGACGTGGTCATCGAGAGGGGGATTTCAGGGTGCGTCGGCGGGTGCGGTCGCGCGCCAGACATCGCCGCCGGTGTCGGCTGCGGGGGGGCGCGAATATACCGCACGGCGCAGATCGCGCCAGCGCTCGGGCATCGTCTGCCGCTCGACCCAGAGCCAGCGATGCGGCCGGCCCGGTTCGCTCAGGCGCAGCAGCAGCAGCGATTGCAGGTCGAGCGCGACGACGGCGCGCGCGGCCAGGACCGAGCGCGCCGGATCCGCGGCATCGGAAGCCGCGGGTGCCAGCGACCAGAACTGGCCGTCGAAATGAAGAAGACCCGCGCCGTCGCGGCGCAGGCCGATGCCAGCGGCCGCCCCTGCGAACAGCACGCTGAGCAGCAGCAGCGCATGGCGCCAGCCAACGCTATCGAAAAAGTAGCAGGACGCACCCGCGCAGAGCGCGCCGAGTGCCCAGACCACGGTCAGGAGGCGGGCTGCGCCACGCGAGCGCCCCACCGGGTAGGTCACCGACGGTGCGCCGTGCATGGGAGATGAAGACTCAAGCGCGCTTGAACACCAGCGTGCCGTTGGTGCCGCCGAAGCCGAAGTTGTTCTTGACCGCGACATCGATCTTCAGATCGCGCGCCTCGTTGGCGCAGTAGTCGAGATCGCACTCCGGATCCTGGTTGAAGATATTGATCGTCGGCGGGCTCTTCTGGTGATGCAGGGCCAGCACCGTGAACACCGATTCGATGCCGCCCGCGCCGCCCAGCAGGTGGCCGGTCATGGACTTGGTCGAATTCACGACCAGCTTCTTCGCATGGTCGCCGAAGGCGTTCTTGATCGCATTCGTCTCGTTGAGGTCGCCGAGCTGCGTCGAGGTGCCGTGCGCATTGAGGTACTGCACCTGGTCGGGGTTGACCCCCGCATTGGCGAGCGCCATGACCATCGAGCGGCGCGGGCCGTCGACGTCGGGCGCCGTCATGTGGTACGCATCGCCCGTCAGGCCGAAGCCCGCGACTTCGGCGTAGATCTTGGCGCCGCGTGCCTTGGCATGTTCGTACTCCTCGAGCACGACCACGCCCGCACCCTCGCCGAGCACGAAGCCGTCGCGATCCTTGTCCCACGGACGCGAGGCCGTAGCGGGATCGTCGTTGCGCGTGCTGAGCGCGCGCGGCGCGGTGAAGCCACCGATGCCGAGCGGGGAGATGGTCGACTCGGCGCCGCCCGCGATCATCACGTCGGCGTCGCCGTACTCGATCATGCGCGCCGAGGTGCCGATGGCATGCAGGCCGGTGGTGCAGGCGGTGACCACGGCGATGTTCGGGCCCTTGAAGCCGTACTTGATCGACACGTGGCCCGAGATCATGTTGATGATCGACGCCGGCACGAAGAACGGCGACACGCGGCGCGGACCGCGGTTCACCAGCTCGCCGTGCGTGGCCTCGATCATCGGCAGGCCGCCGATGCCCGAACCGATGTTGCAGCCGATGCGGACCGCTTCCTCGTACGGGAGTTCTTCGCCGGTCTTGAGCCCGCTGTCCTGCACCGCCTGGATCGCGGCGGCCATCCCGAGATGGATAAAGCGGTCCATGTGGCGCGCTTCCTTCTCGGAGATGTATTGGGCAATGTCGAAACCCTTCACCTCGCCCGCGAATTTGCAGGCGAAGGCGCTCGCATCGAACGCGGTGATGTTCGCGATGCCCGAATTTCCCGCCAACAGGTTGGCCCAGGAATCGGCCACCGTGTTTCCGACGGGAGCGATGCAACCGAGTCCGGTCACGACGACGCGGCGTTTGGTCATGCCGGCAAACCTTTCTGGAAGCGCTGGACGACGGCCGCTCGGCGCATGCGGTTCCGAAAGAAAGCCGCCGGCCGCCGCAGTGTCGTCAGTTGGGGCCGATCAGGCCTTTTGATTCTTGGTGGCGTAGTCGACGGCGTTTTGCACCGTGGTGATCTTTTCGGCGTCTTCGTCGGGGATCTCGATGCCGAATTCGTCTTCGAGTGCCATCACGAGTTCGACCGTGTCGAGCGAGTCAGCGCCGAGGTCGGCCACGAAAGCCTTTTCGTTCGTCACTTGGGACTCTTCCACGCCGAGCTGCTCGGCGATGATTTTCTTGACACGTGCTTCGATATCGCTCATTTGATTCCCTCTGAGGGTTGTAGGTAACCGGTGGATTTTAGCCGGGCGGATTGCGAGCTTCCCCGCAGGCCCGGCACGACGAAAAGCTTGCGCCTTGCGGCTACATGTGCATGCCGCCGTTGACGTGCAGTTCCTGCCCCGTCACGTAGGCGGCCTGGGGAGATGCGAGGTACGCCACCGCATGCGCGATGTCGGCGGGCTTGCCCAGATGGCCCAGCGGGATTTGTTGCAGCAGCGCCTGCTGCTGCGCTTCGGGCAGGCTGGCCGTCATGTCGGTCTCGATGAAACCGGGGGCGACGCAGTTGACCGTGATGTTGCGGCTGCCGAGCTCGCGCGCCAGTGCGCGCGTCATGCCGGCCACGCCGGCCTTGGCGGCCGCGTAGTTGGCCTGGCCGGCATTGCCGGAGGCGCCGACCACGCTGGTGATGCTGATGATGCGGCCGTAGCGCTGCTTCATCATCGGGCGGATCACGGCGCGCGACAGGCCGAAGACGGCCTTCAGGTTGGTGTCGAGCACCGCATCCCAGTCGTCGTCCTTCATGCGCATCGCGAGCGTGTCGCGCGTGATGCCGGCGTTGTTGACCAGCACATGGATCGCGCCGTAGGCCTTCACGATCTCGTCGATCAGCGCCTCGACGGCCGCGCCGTCGTTCACGTTCAGCGCACGACCGCGGCCGTCGTAGGCGCTGAGCATGGCGGTGATCTTGGACGCGCCCTCTTCCGTGGTGCCGGTGCCGACCACCTTGAGGCCGCGCTGCGCGAGCTCCAGGGCGATGGCCGCGCCGATGCCGCGCGATGCGCCGGTGACCAGGGCGACTTGCCCTTCGAATTTGGGAATGCTCATAAGAAGAAAGAGATCTCTGGGCCTGGCACCGGTCAGCCGGCGAGCGATTGTCGAACGTCGGCGAGCGTGGCCGGGTCGTACACCGACGCGGCTTCGAGCTCGGGGGCGATGCGCTTGGCCATGCCGGCCAGCACCTTGCCCGGACCGCACTCGATGATGGCGGCTACACCGCGCAGTTTCAAGGCCTGCACGCTTTCGACCCAGCGAACCGGGCCGGCGGCCTGGCGCACGAGTGCGTCGCGGATACGGTCGGCGTCGGTCTCGACCGCCACGTCGATGTTGTTGAGCACCGGGATCTGCGGCGCGGCCAGCGTCACCGAAGCCAGCTTCTCGCGCAGCGCTTCGGCCGCGGGCTTCATCAGGCTCGAATGGAACGGGGCCGACACCGGCAGCGGCAGCGCGCGCTTGGCGCCGTTGGCCTTCAGCGTCTCGCAGGCCTTCTCGACCGCCGCCTTGCTGCCCGCGATCACGGTCTGCATCGGGTCGTTGAAATTCACGGCTTCCACCACTTCGGCGCTGCCGGCGCCGAACGAGGCAGTGACTTCCTGGCAGTTGGCGATGACCTTGGCAGCCTCCATCCCGAGGATGGCGGCCATGGCGCCGGTGCCGACCGGCACGGCCTGTTGCATCGCCTGGGCACGGAAGCGCACCAGCGGCGCCGCCTGCGCGAGCGTCAGCACGCCCGATGCCACCAGTGCCGAATATTCGCCGAGCGAATGGCCGGCCACCACCGACGGCGTGGCGCCGCCTTCGGCCAGCCAGGCGCGCCAGGCGGCCACACCGGCCACCAGCATCACGGGCTGGGTGTTGGTGGTGAGCGCCAGCGCTTCCTTCGGGCCGCTCTTGATCAGCGCGCCGAGATCTTCGCCGAGCGCTTCGGAAGCTTCGCGCAGCGTTTCGGCCACGGCCGGGTGATCGCCCCAGGCATCGAGCATGCCGACCGCCTGCGAACCCTGACCCGGAAAGACAAAAGCAAAGGATTTCATTGTTGTATGCGTCACGTCACGCGGCCCGCCTAGGCAGGACCGGCTGTCTCGCCCACTAATTACTACAGATTCAGCAGCACCGCGCCCCAGGTGAAACCGCCACCCACGCCTTCGAGCATGAGGGTTTCACCCTTCTTCACCTTGCCGGAACGCACCGCTTCGTCGAGCGCCAGCGGAATCGAGGCCGCGGACGTGTTGCCGTGCTCGTTGACGGTGACGACCAGCCGCTCCCGCGGCAGCTTCAGCTTCTTGGCCGTGCCTTCCATGATGCGGATGTTGGCCTGGTGCGGAATCAGCCAGTCGATGTCGGCCTCGGTCTTGCCGGCCTTGGCCAGCGTGGCGCGCGCGGCTTCCTCGAGCACGCGCACCGCGAGCTTGAAGACCGCCTGGCCGTCCATGTGCAGCAGCGGCGTGCCGAGCACGTTGCCGCCCGACACGTGGCCGGGCACGCAAAGAATGCCGACATGCTTGCCGTCCGCATGCAGGTCGGTCGCCAGGATGCCGGGCTCGTCGCTGGCTTCCAGCACCACCGCGCCGGCGCCGTCGCCGAACAGCACGCAGGTGGTGCGGTCGTTGAAATCGAGGATGCGCGAGAACACCTCGGCGCCGATCACCAGCGCGCAGCGTGCGCTGCCGGTGCGGATCATGGCGTCGGCCACGGTCAGCGCATAGACGAAGCCGCTGCACACGGCCTGCACGTCGAAAGCCGGGCAGCCGGCGATGCCGAGCTTGTTCTGGAGGATGGCCGCCGACGAGGGGAACACCATGTCGGGGGTCGAGGTGGCCACGATGATCAGGTCGACATCCGTTGCCTTGCGTCCCGCCGCCTCGAGGGCGTGGCGGGCGGCATGCAGGCCCAGGTCGCTGCTGCCCACGTCGGGCGCTGCGAAATGGCGCGCATGGATGCCGGTGCGCTCGACGATCCACTGATCGGAGGTCTCGATGCCGCGCGCCGCCAGTTCCTTGGCGAGATCGTCGTTGGTCACCCGGCGCGGCGGCAGATAGCTGCCGGTGCCGGTGATGCGTGAATATGGGCTCATCAAAACGTGAAACTAGACCGCGTCGGCCGTCGCCGCCGATTCCTGCCGCGCAAGCAAAGGCGCGGCGTGGGCGATACGGGCCCGAACGCGATCGAGCAGGTTGTTGCGAGCGGCATCATAAGCGCGATCCAGCGCATGGCCGAAAGCCGTCTCATCGGCCGAACCGTGGCTCTTGAAAACCAGTCCACGCAGGCCCAGCAGTGCCGCGCCGTTGTAGCGACGATGATCCAACCTGTTTTTGAACGCTTTTAAGACCGGATAAGCCACGATGGCAGCAAGCTTCGTGAAGATGCTTCGCGAGAACTCGACGCGAATGAACTCGCCGATCATCGAAGCCACACCCTCGCTGGCCTTCAACGCCACGTTGCCGACGAAACCGTCGCAGACCACGATGTCGGTCGTGCCCTTGAAGATGTCGTTGCCTTCCACGTTGCCGTAGAAGTTCAAATCCTTGGAATTGGCAGCCGTACGCAGCAGTTGGCTGGCTTTTTTGATCGTTTCGCTGCCCTTGATCGCTTCCTCGCCCACGTTGAGCAAGCCGACCGAAGGCGACTCGTTGCCGGTCAGCGCCGACACCAGCGCCGAGCCGAGCACGGCAAACTGAAGCAGGTCCTCGGCATCGCAATCCACGTTGGCGCCAAGGTCAAGCACCGTCGTGGCGCCACCCTTCGCGTTCGGCAACTGGGGCGCGATGGCGGGCCGGTCGATGCCGTCGAGCGTCTTGAGCAGGTAGCGCGCGATGGCCATCAGCGCGCCCGTGTTGCCGGCGGAAATCGCGGCCTGCGCCGCGCCATCCTTCACCTGCTGGATCGCGACCCGCATCGACGAGTCTTTCTTCTTGCGCAGCGCGATCTCGATCGGATCGTCCATGCCGACCACTTCGCTGGCCGGAACGATCCGGGCGCGAGGATGCGCGGCAAAGCCAGCCAGCGCATCGGGCGCGCCGACCAGCAACAGCGAGGCCTCGGGATGGCGCTCGAGAAAAGCACGGCAGGCCGCGAGCGTGACGCGCGGGCCATGGTCGCCCCCCATGCAATCGACGGCGAGCGTGATTGCCGAAGGCGCAGCAGTGGAAGCCGGGGAAGAAGAAGGCGTAGCCATCAAAACAAAGGCCCGATGCTACAAAAAAAGTAGCTTCGGGCCTTGGCCTTGGAGTGCGAAATCAGGCTTCGGACTTGTTCTTGAGCACCTGACGGCCGCGGTAGAAACCGTTGGGGCTGATGTGGTGACGCAGGTGCGTTTCGCCGGTGGTCGGCTCGACGGCGATGCCGGGCACGCCCAGGGCATTGTGGGAACGGTGCATGCCGCGCTTGGAAGGCGACTTCTTGTTTTGCTGGACGGCCATGATGGCTCCTGGACGGTAAGGTGGGTGAGAGGATGCGGGCTCAGGCTGTAGCAGTGAGGCGGCATGAAGGACATGCCCAGATTCCGAAAGCCCCGAAAGTCTTCTCCGAAATCTGCACTGCTGCGTACGGCGGCGCGCGCGAAGCCCATGATTATAGCCCAGACTGCCCGGATGGGGCTAGTCGCCCTGTCCGGGCTTGCTCGAACGCAACGCACCCAGCACGGCGAAGGGGTTCTCGCGCTCCTTGTCGGGCGACTCGAAATCCGGATCGACGGCCGAGAGCTGGACCGGCGCCGGGCACACGTCATGCACCGGCATGACCGGGATTTCCATCAGCAGTTCGTCCTCGATGAGCGCGTGCAGGTCGAAATCGCGGCTCGCGACCAGCAGGTCCTCCTCGGACTCTTCGTCCTGAACCGCCGCGGTCTCTTCATCGGCCACGAAGCGGAACCAGCGGTCGACCTGCACCGGCGTGTCGACCGGCGACAGGCAGCGCTGGCAGACCAGCGGCACGGTGGCCTCGGCCGTCAGGTGCAGCCAGGGCTCTTCGCGGCCGTCCGCGCCGACGCGCTGCTCGCCATCGGCCTCCCAATGCACCACGGCATCGGAAGGAGCCTCGGCCGCCATCTCGTCGACCAGCCGGGTGTAGTTGCGCACCGGATCGTCGGCGGACAGGGTGGCCGCCGCGGCGGCAAAACCGGCGACATCGAGCCGGCCGGGGGCAAATTCTCTCTTCATCCGCCCCAGTCTAGCGCGCCGACGCCGGCTTTCCTGTCGGGCCGACCCCGAAGGGGTTGTTGGGCCTCCCTCACAATCGCCGCATGCAACGCACCGTGATCCTCGCCTCCACCTCGCGCTACCGCCGCGAGCTGCTCACCCGCCTGCGCCTGCCCTTCGAGGTGCATGCGCCCGAAGTCGATGAAACGCCGCTGCCCGGCGAAACCCCGCAGGCCCTGGCCCACCGGCTCGCGCTCGAGAAAGCCAACGCCGTGGCCGCCCGCTTCCCCGACGCCGTGGTGATCGGCTCCGACCAGGTGGCCGACCTGGCCGGCGAAGCGCTCGGCAAGCCCGGCGACCATGCGCGCGCCACCGCCCAGTTGCGGCACATGCGCGGCCAGACGCTGGTCTTCCAGACCGCGGTGGCGGTCGTCTGCCAGGCAACGGGCTTCGTCCAGCGCGACTTGGCGCCCGTGCGCGTGGTGTTCCGCGAACTCAGCGACGCCGCGATCGAGCAGTACCTGCTGGCCGAGCAGCCCTACGACTGCGCGGGCAGCGCCAAGAGCGAAGGCATGGGCATCGCGCTGCTCGAGGCCATCGACAGCGACGATCCCAGCGCCCTGGTGGGCCTGCCGCTGATCCGCACCGCCCGCATGCTGCGCGCCGCCGGGATCGACCTGCTGTGAACCGCGGCAAGCTCTACCTCGTGCCGGCGCCGCTCGATTTCGGCTGCGACACCCAGGCACCGCTGCAGGACGCGCTGCCGCTCGGCACGCTGCAGACCGCCGCCAGCATCACGCACTGGATCTGCGAGAACGCCAAGTCCGCGCGCGCCTACCTCAAGCGCATCGACGCCGTGGCACCGCTGGCCGCGCCGCTGCAGGCGCAGGCGATCCAGGAACTGCCGCGCGAGGTGCACAAGAAAGGCGACCACGCCGGCCAGTTCGACGCCCGCCCGCTGCTGGCCGCGGCGCTCGAAGGCCACGACATCGGCCTGCTCAGCGAAGCCGGCATGCCGGCCGTGGCCGATCCGGGCTCGTCGGTGGCCCGCGCGGCGCACGACCTGGGCATCACGGTGGTGCCGCTGATCGGCCCGGTCTCGCTGCTGCTGGCGCTGGCCGCCAGCGGCCTCAACGGCCAGAACTTCGCCTTCGTCGGCTACCTGCCGCAGGACGCCGACGAGCGCCAGCGCCGCATCCGCGAACTCGAGGCGCTGGCCCTCAAGACGGGGCAGACCCAGTTGTTCATCGAAACGCCCTACCGCAACGCCGCCCTGCTGCAGGCGCTGGTGCAGACGCTGCAGCACAACACGCGGCTGGCGGTCGCTCGCGGCCTCACGCTGGCCGAGGCGAACCTGCGCAGCGAGACGATCAAGGGCTGGCGCGCCAACAAGCCGCCGGCCGGCGTCGACGAACGCCTGCCCGCCGTGTTCGCGATCGGGCGCTGACGATGGCCGTGACTGCGGCCACGCGCTGGGCCTCGCGCGCACAATTCTTCGCCTCGGGCTTCATCTTCGCGACCTGGGGCGTGCACGTGCCCACGGTCAAGGGGCACTACGGCATCGACGAGGCCCAGCTCGGCCTCGCCATGCTCGCGGCCGGCGCCGGCGCGATGTACGGGCTGACAAGCGCCGGCCGCTGGATCGGCCGCCACGGGCCGCGGCGCATGGCCGCGCTGTGCGGCTGCGTCTACGCGCTGCTGCTCTGCGGCCTGATCGCGATGCCCGGCTACGCCGCCCTGCTGGGCCTGCTGGCGGTGTTCGGCCTCGTCACCAGCGTGTTCGACGTGGCGATCAACACCGAGGCCGCGCAGCTCGAGCTGCATGGCGGCAAGCCGCTGATGAGCGGCATGCACGGCATGTTCAGCCTCGGCGGCATGGCTGGCGCGGCCAGCGGCAGCGCGGCGCTCGCGGCCGGGCTCGCCCCGCAGGCGCACCTGCTGCTGGTGTCGGCGGCGATGGTGGCGCTGGTCGCGCTGTCGGCCACGCGCATGCTGCCGAAGCCGCCCGCGGCCGCCGGCGCCACCGAGGCCGATCACGGCTTCCGCCTGCCGCGCGGCGCGCTGGCGGTGCTGGGCGTGCTTGCGGCGCTGGGGCTGATCGCCGAAGGCGCCATCTACGACTGGAGCGTGCTCTATCTGCAGCAGGAACTGGGCAGTCCGCAGCAGCAGGCCGCCCTCGCCTACGCGAGCTTCTCGGCCGCCATGGCGGCGGCGCGTTTCGGCGGCGATGCGCTGCGCGCTCGTTTCGCGCCCGCGGTGCTGCTGCGCGGCAGCGGCCTGCTGGCGGCGGCGGCGATGGCGCTGGTGCTGCTCACCGACTGGCCCTGGCTCGCGCTGGTGGGTTTCGCAGGCGTGGGCATCGGCTTTGCCAATGTGGTGCCGATCCTGTTCGCGGCCTCGGCCAAGGTGCCGGGCGTGGAGCCGGCGCGCGGCATCGCGGCCGTCTCGGCGATCGCCTACCTGGGGTTCATGGCGGGCCCGGCGGTCATCGGGCTGATCGCGCGCGCCACCTCGCTGACGGCGGCGCTCTACGTGGTGGTGGTGTTCGCGGTCGCGCTGGCGGCCTCGGCGCGTTACGCCGCGGCCGGCATGCGCGGCGACTGACCGCGCCTCAGCGCAGCGCGGGCACCGACTTCAGCGAACGGATCGTGGCGTCGCCCATGGCGGCGCCGAACTTCTTGGCCAGCTTCTCGGCCACGTTGTCGCGGCGGGTGTAGTCGATGACTTCCTCGGCCTTGATCACCTCTCGCGCCACGTAGTCGACGTTGCCGAGCTGGTCGGCCAAGCCGTAGCTCACGGCCTGCTCGCCGCTCCAGAACAGGCCGCTGAACAGGCCCGGGGTGTCGAGCTTGAGGCGGTCGCCGCGGCCGGTCTTCACCACGTTGATGAACTGCTCGTGGATCTGGTCGAGCATCTTCTGCGCGTGTTCGCGCTGCGCGTCGTTCATCGGGCTGAAGGGATCGAGGAAGCCCTTGTTCTCGCCCGAGGTCAGCAGGCGGCGCTCGACGCCGACCTTCTCCATCGCGCCGGTGAAGCCGAAGCCGTCCATCAGCACGCCGATGCTGCCCACGATGCTGGCCTTGTCGACGTAGATCTTGTCGGCGCCGGCCGCGATGTAGTAGGCCGCCGAGGCGCAGGTTTCCTCGACCACGGCATAGACCGGCTTCTTGTGCTTGGCCTTCAGGCGCTTGATCTCGTCGTTGATGATGCCGGCCTGCACCGGGCTGCCGCCCGGCGAGTTGATCAGCAGCACCACGCCCTTGGCGCCGTCGTCCTCGAAGGCGGACTTCATCGCCGCCACGACGAACTCGGCGCTGGCGTCGCCGCCGTTGGCGATCTCGCCCTTGATCTCGACCACCGCCGTGTGAGCCGTGGTCTTGGCGGTGCTCGGCGCGCCGCGCGACAGCGCGAACCAGGCCAGGAAGATGAAGAAGGCCAGCCAGGCCAGCCGCGTGAAGGTCTTCCAGCGCCGCGTGGACTTCTGCTCGTTGAGGGCCGCGAAAGCCAGTTTCTCGAGCGTGGCGCGCTCCCAGCCGGGACGCTGAGTGGGATCGTTGGACATGGTGCGTTGGGGATCGGGCGAAGACGAAAGAGAAGGCGGGGCCGGCTCGAAAGGCTCGAAACCGTGGGGATCGGTGCGGTTCTGGTCGTTCATGGAAGCGGCAGGCGAACAGGCAGTCGCAAAGCGCGGCGCTTGCTAGAAGTTGAGGGGTTGAAGGTTCCAGGCAGTATGCCAGTGCACCACGCCGTCGCGCTCGCTCAGCGCGATCTTCACGAGGCCGCCGCGGCACGGCCCGCCCGCGCATTCGCCGGTGTCGGGCCGGTACACGGCGCCATGGGTGGCGCACAGCAGCCACTGGCCGGTGTCGTCAAAGAAGCGGTCGGGCTGGAAGTCCATTTCCATCGCCACGTGGCTGCAGCGGTTGAGGTAGGCGTGCGGCTGGCCCTCGAAGCGCACCGCGAAGGCGCGGCAGGTCTCGCCGCCGTAGACCACGTCGAAAGGCACGGCCTGGCTGCCCTCCACCAGGTCGGCGCCATTGCACAGGGGAATGCTGTCTTCGCTCATGGCAGGCGATTGTCGTGTCAGGCGTTGCCCAGCAGCCAGGCTTCGAGGTCGGCGATCGAGTGCGCGATGTGCAGCGGCTTGAACTCGGCGAAGCTGTCGGGCTCGTGCGCGCCGTAGCTCACGCCGACGCTGGCGCAGCCCGCGTTCACCGCCAGCTGCAGGTCGTGCGTGGTGTCGCCGATCATCAGCGTGCGCTCGGGGGCCACCTCGAGCTCCTCCATCAGCTCGAGCAGCATGCGCGGATGCGGCTTGCCGAAGGTCTCGTCGGCGGTGCGCGAGGCGTCGAAGCGGTCGCGCAGCGCCACCGTCTTGAGCGCCTCGTTGAGGCCGCGGCGCGACTTGCCGGTGGCCACGGCCAGCTTGTGGCCGCGCGCGCGCAGCGCGTCGAGCATCGGCAGCACGCCGCCGAACAGCACGATGTCGTCCTGGTGCTGCAGGTAGTGGTAGCGGTAGCGGGCACCGAGCTCGGGGTACTTCTCCTTCGGCACGTCGGGCGCGGCGCGCGCCAGCGCCTCGGCCAGCCCCAGGCCGATGACCCAGGCGGCATCGTCCTCGCTGGGCTTGGCGCCGCCGACGTCGACCACCGCCGCCTGGATGCAGCGCACGATCAGCCGCGTGGAGTCGTAGAGGGTGCCGTCCCAGTCGAAGGCGATCAGGTCGAAGCGCGGGGGACGGGCGTTGTCTGCAGAGTCAGTCATGGGTCGTGGGCGTGGGGTGTCGTGTCATCGCGTCGAGCGCGGCGGGCGGCATCAGCGAGCGCAGCTCGGGCGGCAGCTCGGCCTGCAGCGCGACGCGCTCGCCGGTGGCGGGATGGTTGAACTGCAATCGCCAGGCGTGGAGGAACATGCGCTTGAGGCCCAGCTTCTGCAGCGCGCGCCGGCGCTCGGATTCGCCGTACTTGTCGTCGCCGGCGATCGGATGGCCGGCCGACGCCAGGTGAACGCGGATCTGGTGCGTGCGGCCGGTCTTGATGGTGACCGCGAGCAATGACATCGGCGTGGCATCGCCGGGCAGCGACAGCGTGGCCAGCGCTCGCACCAGCGTCACGGCGCGCATCGCGTCGGGATGGTCCTTGGCCACCACGCGCACGCGGCGTTCGCCGGCACCGGCGCCACCGTCGGGCAGCAGGTACTTGGCGAGCGGCGCGTCGAGCACCTTCTTGTTGGCGGGCCAGGCGCCCTCGACCAGCGCCAGGTAGGTCTTGCCGGTCTCGCGCTCGCGGAACTGCTCCTGCAGCGCCACCAGCGCGCTGCGCTTCTTGGCGACCAGCAGGATGCCCGAGGTCTCGCGGTCGAGCCGGTGCACCAGCTCGAGGAATTTCGCGCCCGGGCGCGCCGTGCGCAGCTGCTCGATCACGCCGAAGCTCACGCCGCTGCCGCCATGCACCGCCACGCCGGCGGGCTTGTCGACGGCCAGCACGGCCTCGTCCTCGAGCAGCAGCGGGAATTCGCGCGCCGGCGCCGCGCTCGCGGCCTCCTCGGCGCGTTCGGCCACACGGATCGGCGGCAGCCGCACCACGTCGCCGGTCTCGACGCGGGTCTCGGCCTGCGCCCGCCCCTTGTTGATGCGCACCTCGCCCGACCGGATGATCCGGTAGACGTGGGTCTTCGGCACGCCTTTCAGATGGCGGAAGAGGAAGTTGTCGAGGCGCTGCCCGGCCGACTCGGCGTCGATCGTGAGGAAGCGGATGGCCGCCGGCTCTCCGGCAAACTCCTTAGCCGCGGGGGCTTGCTTCGCACCTATAATGTTTTTCACCAGCGCGGTCGTGTAAGTGCTTGATTAGACAGAAGTTTAGAGCACTGCTGTCAAACACCCCGGCGGCGCTGCGAGGTCGATGCCGCTTTGGCGACGAGCCTGCAAACCCCGCGCAACTGCGCAAAGTGGCAGGCCAGACGCCCAAGTCAAGCCGACACCCACGAAACACCGATACGGAATACCAGCCTGCAGCCTCCAGCTGCCGGCGGATCGAAGCGAGTCCCTTTGTGCTGATGCTGCTGATTCAAATATGCCTGCGCTGGCTGACCTGGTCCCGACCAGCGGCCTCAGGCATCGAATCGCCAGAACCGCGCGCCACCCTTGCGCAACGGGCTGTCAAAAAGACAGCCTCTCAGCACCACGAAGGGCTCGCCCCCATCCACGCGCCCCCACTCCGGCTGTCGTCACCGAGCTGACGCTCGAGACGGCCGCTCGCGCTCGCGCGCCGCGGCACCCAGCATCCGGAGCCAAGCGGCAATTCCCCAAGTTTCGCGGGCGTCGTCCGTGCATCGTTGGCCCTCCAGGGCCGGTAGAACGATACATATAAGGACAACGCATCATGAAGCGGATGCTGATCAATGCCACGCAGGCCGAAGAACGCCGCCTGGCCATCGTCGACGGGCAGAAGCTCCTCGACTACGAAATCGAGATCGAGGGACGCGAACAGCGCAAGGGCAACATCTACAAGGCCGTCGTGACCCGCGTCGAGCCCAGCCTCGAAGCCTGTTTCGTCGACTATGGCGAGGACCGCCACGGCTTCCTGCCGTTCAAGGAAATCTCCAAGCAATACTTCGCCGAAGGCGTCTCGGCCAGCCAGGCCCGGATCCAGGACGTGATCAAGGAAGGCCAGGAACTGGTCGTCCAGGTCGAGAAGGAAGAGCGCGGCAACAAGGGCGCGGCGCTCACCACCTTCATCTCGCTGGCCGGCCGCTACGTCGTGCTGATGCCGAACAACCCGCGTGGCGGTGGCGTTTCGCGCCGCATCGAGGGCGACGACCGCGCCGAGCTCAAGGAGGCGATGGACCAGCTCGAGTACCCGAAGGGCATGAGCATCATCGCGCGCACCGCCGGCATCGGCCGCTCGGCGCCCGAACTCCAGTGGGACCTGAACTACCTGCTCAAGCTCTGGACCGCCATCGACGGCGCGGCCAAGGGCGGCAAGGGCGCCTTCCTGATCTACCAGGAATCCTCGCTCGTGATCCGCGCGATCCGTGATTACTTCAATCACGACATCGGCGACATCCTGATCGACACCGACGACATCTACGACCAGGCGCAGCAGTTCATGGCGCACGTCATGCCCGAGCATGCCGCCCGCGTGAAGCGCTACCGCGACGACGCCGCCCTGTTCAGCCGCTTCCAGATCGAGCACCAGATCGAATCGGCCTACGCCCGCACCGTGCAGCTGCCCTCGGGCGGCGCCATCGTGATCGACCACACCGAGGCGCTGGTCTCGGTCGACGTGAACTCGGCCCGCGCCATCAAGGGCGGCGACATCGAAGAGACCGCCACCCGCACCAACCTCGAAGCCGCCGACGAAGTGGCGCGCCAGATGCGCCTGCGCGACCTCGGCGGCCTGATCGTCATCGACTTCATCGACATGGACGAGTCGAAGAACCGCCGCGAGGTCGAAAGCCGCCTGCGCGACGCGCTGCGCCAGGACCGCGCGCGCGTGCAGTTCGGCTCGATCAGCAAGTTCGGCCTGATGGAAATGAGCCGCCAGCGCCTGAAGCCCGCGCTGTCCGAAGGCTCGTCGATCCCCTGCCCCCGTTGCGGCGGCTCGGGCCACATCCGCGACACCGAATCGAGCGCGCTGCAGATCCTGCGCATCATTCAGGAAGAGTCGATGAAGGACAACACCGCCGCCGTGCACGTGCAGGTGCCGGTGGAAGTCGCTTCGTTCCTGCTCAACGAGAAGCGCACCGAGATCGCCAAGATCGAGCTCAAGCAGCGCGTGAGCGTGCTGATGGTGCCGAACAAGACGCTCGAGACGCCCAACTACAAGCTCGAACGCCTGAAGCACGACGACCCGCGCCTCGACCACATCGAGGCCAGCTACAAGATGGCCGACGAGATCGAGGATCCGACCTCGGTCACGCGCCGCTCGCAGGAGCCCACCAACAAGCAGACGCCGGTCATCAAGGGCGTGCTGCCCGACGCGCCGGCACCCGTGGTGCCAGTCAAGCCCGAGCCGGTGCGCGCGCCCGTCGCCGCACCCGCACCGGTCGCGCCGCCCGTGGCGGTGGCGCCCGCGCCGGCCGAGCTGGGCTTCTTCGCCCGCATCAAGAGCTGGTTCGGCGGCGGCACGCCGGCGGCCGCGCCGGCACCCGCGCCCTCGGCGATTCCGGTCGAGCCACCGAAGCCGACGCGCCGCGAAGGCCGTGACGGCCGTCCGGGCCGCGATGGCGAATCGCGCGGCGCACGCGACGGCGAACAGCGCCGTGGCGGCCGCGGCGGCGAAGGCCGCAATGCCGAAGGCCGTGGCGAGAACGGTGCCCGTTCGGGCAACCGCGACGGCGAACGCCGTGGCGGTGGTCGCAATGGCGAGCGCCGCGAAGGCGGTCGCGAGGGCCGTGAAGGTCGTGAAGGCCGCGACAACCGCAGCGCCGAGCTGCGCGCCGATGGCCAGCCGCGCGAGAACAACCGCGAAGGCCGTCCGCCGCGCGAGGGCGATCAGCGCCGCGGTCGTGGTGAACGCCGCGAGGGCGAAGGCCGCAACGTGCCGGCCGAAGCGCTCGAAGGCGTCAGCCTCGAAGCCCAGCAGCTCGCACCGAACGCGGTGCCGGGCGAGGAAGGCACGGCTGGCGGCGAACGCGCACCGCGCGCCCGTCGTGAACGCGGCGAGCGCGGTGAACGTGGCGAACGCAACGCCGAACGCGGCGAGCGCAACCTGAACGGCGATGCGCCGCGCGGCGAAGCCGCCGCCGGCGAGGACGGCAACGCCGCGCAGGGCGAACGCACCGAGCGTGCACCGCGCAACGGCCGCGAAGAGCGTGGCCCGCGTGGCGAACGCAACGACGGCCGCCGCGAGCGCCGCAACGACGGCCAGCCGCGCTTCAACGAGGAAGGCGAAGCCGCCACCATCGCATCGGCCGACGCCGAAGCCGGCCGCGAAGCCGCACCGCAGGACGGCGCCGAGCAGGCACCGCGCCGCGACGGCGAAGAGCGCCGCGGCCGTTCGCGCGACCGCTACGGCCGTGACCGCCGCGAACGCGCACCGCGCGAAGAAGGCGAAGCGCAACCCGTGGCCGCCTTCGACGGCGCGCCCGCCGAGGCGCAGAACCTGCAGGACGCACCCGTCGCGCGCCAGCCGCAGCCGTTCGCTGAGCAAGCGGTGGCCCAGGTCGCCGAGACTGCCGACAGCGTCGCGATCGTCGCCGAAGCCCCGGCCGCCGCACCGCAGGTGCGCGAGCCCGCGCCGCAAGCGCGCTTCGAGCAGCCGCAGCAACCCGCAGTGCCCGCGGCACCCATCGTGGTCGAACGCGCGAGCGCGCCGCAGCCGGCCGCCAACGGCCGTGCGCTGCCGAAGGTCCAGTCCTTCGAGCTGCCGCTCGACGAGCTCGCGCAGATCGCGCAAAGCTCGGGCCTGCAGTGGGTCAACTCCGACGCCGAACGCATCGCGCAGGCGCGCGCCGCGATCGCCGCCGAGCCGAAGCCGGTCCACGTGCCGCGCGAGCGCCCGCCGGTGATCGTGCTCGACGAAGGCCCGCTGGTGCTGGTCGAAACCCGCCGCGAACTGGCCGCGATGACGCTGCCGTTCGAGCAACCGGCTGGCGAAGCGCAGCCGGAGCAGCGCACGCTCTGAGCACCTGCTCGACTGCAATGAAGACGGCGCCCTCGGGCGCCGTTTTTCATGGGGCCGGCGCCACCAGCCCCGGCATCTCGAGGATCAGCTGCCCGAAGCGGCAGGCACAGGGCGTGTGGCCGTTCTCGCTCCAGATCAGCGAGAAGTCTACGCTCGGCAAGGGCCGCAGCCCATAGCGGCCGTCGACGATCTTCATGCCCGGCTCCACGTCCTCGCGCGTGATCACCGTCGCCGCGAGCCCCGCGAGCACCGCCGCGCGAATGCCCTGCGGGCTGGCCGAGGTGAACACCACGTGCCAGTCGATCGGCGCGAGGTCGAGCGCCGCGCCGGCCACCTGCCGGTAGACGCAGGGCTTCGGAAAGAAGGCCAGCGGCAGCGAGCCTCCCTTGGGCGGCTCGAAGGTCTCGGCCGCGGCCCAGACCAGCTGCGTGCGCCGCAGCCGCGTGCCCTCCTCCACCTCGGGCGGCGACATCACGACCGCGAGGTCGAGCTCGCCGGCCTTGATCGCCGCGCGCAGGTCGACGTGCATGCTCACGCAGACCTCCATGCGCACCGACGGAAAGGCGCGCGCGAACTGCGACAGCAGCGGTGCCAGGCGCTCGCCCAGGAAGTTGTCGGGCGCGCCGAAGCGCACCACGCCCGAGATCGGCGAGGGCTGGAAGCGCTGCGTCATGGCATCGAGCGTCGTCAGGATCTGCTCGGCATAGCGCAGGAAATCCTCGCCGTCCTCCGTCACCGTGAGGCGGCGCGTCGTGCGGTGCAGCAGCGCGCGGCCCACCTGCTCCTCGAGCCGGCGGATCTGGTGGCTGATGGCCGACTGCGTCAGGTGCAGGCGCTGCGCGGCGCGCGTGAAGCTGCCGGTCTCCTTCACGGCCACGAAGGCGCGCAGCAGGGTGGGATCGAAGTCCATGGCGGGAGGCGGGAAGTCGTTTGAGTAGTGACAGAGATTAATGAATCTCACGAAATTAAATCATTTCCCTCATGAAGACCCTTTGCCCAGAATCGCGCTCCTCACGGCCGGCCTCCTCGCCGCGCCGCGCCAACCGGACGCCCCATGACCCTCTCACCCACCGCACGCAACCGCCTCGCGCTGGTCGCCCTCTGCCTCGTCGCCGCGATGTTCGGCCTCGAGATCTCCAGCATTCCCGTGATCCTGCCCACGCTCGAGAAGACGCTGCACGCCGACTTCGAGGCCATGCAATGGATCATGAATGCCTACACCATCGCCTGCACCACGGTGCTGATGGCGGCCGGCACGCTGGCCGACCGCTATGGCCGCAAGCGCGTGCTGGCGATCAGCCTGCTGCTGTTCGGCCTCACCTCGCTGGCCTGCGGCCTGGCGCAGAGCGCGCCGCTGCTGATCGGCGCGCGCTTCCTGCAGGGCCTGAGCGGCGGCACCATGCTGATCTGCCAGATCGCCATCCTCTCGCATCAATTCCAGGAGGGCCGCGAACGCAGCCGGGCCTTCGCGATCTGGGGCGTGGTGTTCGGCGTCGGCCTGGGCTTCGGGCCGATCGTCGGCGGCGCGATCGCCGCGCTGTGGCACTGGGAATGGGTGTTCCTGGTCCATGCGCCGCTGGCCGCCATCGCCTGGCTGCTGGCGGCCGTCAGCATCGGCGAGTCGCGCGACCCCGAGGCGAAGCGGCTCGACCTCGCGGGCATCGTCACGCTGTCGCTCGCGGTGCTCGGTCTCACGGGCTACATCACGCAGGGGCCCGGGCTCGGCTTCGCGAGCGCGGCGGGCCTGGCCCTGCTCGGCGCCTCGGCCGCGAGCTTCGCCGCCTTCGTCGCGGTCGAGCGAAGCCGCGCCCATCCGATGTTCGACTTCTCGGTGTTCCGCATCCGCGCGTTCTCGGGCGCGATCCTCGGCTCGGTCGGCATGAACTTCAGCTTCTGGCCCTTCATGATCTACCTGCCGATCTACTTCCAGGCCGGCCTGGGCTATGACGCGGTGCAGGCCGGCACGGCGCTGCTGGCCTACACGCTGCCGACCCTGGTCGCGCCGCCGCTGGGCGAGCGGCTCGCGGCGCGCTTTCGCGCCGGCGTCGTGATCCCGGCCGGCCTGTTCGCCATCGGCGCGGGCTTCCTGCTGATGCGCTGGGGCAGCGGCGTCGCCGAGGCGAGCTGGCTCACGCTGCTGCCGGGCTGCCTGCTGGCGGGCCTCGGCCTCGGCGTGATCAACACGCCGGTGACCAACACCACCACCGGCTCGGTGCCCGCGAGCCGCGCCGGCATGGCCTCGGGCATCGACATGAGCGCGCGGCTCATCACGCTGGCGATCAACATCGCGCTGATGGGCTTCCTGCTGCTCGCGGGCATCGGGGCCGCGCTGCGCCGCGCGCTGCCGGAACTGGCGCCGTCGCTGCCCGCGCTCGCCGAACGGATCGCGGCCGGCCATCTCGCGACGCTGCACCCGGAGTTTCCGGCGCTCGCCGCGCTCGACCCTTCGGGTGCGATCGCCCACGGCGCGTTGCTGCAGGGTTTCGGCGGGGTGATGCTCTACGGTGCGCTCGGCGTGTGGGTGCTCGCGGCGCTGAGCGCGCTGGCCTTCCACGGCGGCAGCAGGCGGCCCACGGTCGCCTGCGCCTCGCGCCCCTGAGCTAGCGCAGCGAGACCGGGTGGTTCTCGATCTGCGCCGCGTTGCGCCAGGCCAGCGCGGCCTGCTCGGCATCGCCGCGGTCCTCGGCCAGTTGCGCGAGCGCGAGCCAGGCGCGGCGGTAGAGCTCGGGGTCCTGCAGCCCCATGCCGGCCTGCGACAGCAGCTGCTGCGCCTTGCCCCAGAGCTGGCGCTTCATGCAGGCCATGCCCGCGAGGTACTGCAGATTGGCATCGCGCGGGTTGTTGCGCTGCGCGCTCTCGATGCGCGCGAGCCAGTCGGCATCGACCGAGTCGAGCCCCGCCTCGAGCGCCAGCGCGAGCTTGACGCGCAGCGCGTCGCCGAGGCCGCGCGGCAGCGACACCATGCGCTCCCAGGCCGGCAGCAGCCAGTTGCGCGCCACCGGCAGGTCGCCCTTGAGCAGCACCATGCGCTGCGCGGCGTGGATGGCCACCTCGGGCATCTCGCGCTCGACCGTCTCGAGTTCGGACCAGGCGCGCAGCAGCTGCGCCGGATCGTGCGCGCCCGACAGCAGCTCGGTCGCGAGCCCGCGCACGATGCTCTGCGCGGCGGCCTCCGAGAAGGCGCGGTGCTTGGCCAGCAGCCGCGCGGTCTCGAGCGCCTCGAGCGTGCGGCGGTCCTGGCGCGCGGCCTTCAGCCGCAGCCGCAGCGCCAGCGTGCGCCGCTGCGCGCCCTGCGGCAGTTCCTCCAGGCGCGCGAGCGCGGCGGCCGGATCGCGGTCTTCGAGCGCCCAGCGCGCGGCGCGCAACTGCACGCCCTCGCGGGTCTCGGGACTGGCCAGCAGGTTGCGGTCGGCGCTCTCGTTGAGCGCCTGCTGCAGATGGGCGTCGCGCGCCGGGCGGTCCTGCAGCGCCTGCGCACTCTCGGCCGCGAGCAGGTGCGACAGCACGCGCACCTGCTGCGCCTGCGGCAGGCTGGCGCCGAGCGCGGCCAGGGTCTTCTCCTGCGTGAGCGCGGCCTGCGCGGCCTTGCGTGCGCGCGAGAAGCGGCCCGAGATCAGCTGCACCATCGCATCGAGCAGCGCCGAATGCAGCATGCGTTCCTTCTGCTGCATGCGCCACTGGCGCGCCTGGGTCGGCAGCGAGAACAGCGCGGCCAGTGCGCGCAGCGCCGCGTGCAGCAGCACGAACAGCGTCAGCAGGATCACCAGCACGAGGTTGAGCGAGAGGTCGACCCGCCAGGGCGGCCAGAACACGGTGATCGTGCCCTGGTTGTTGCCGGCGAACAGCGCGACCGCCGCGGCGACGGCGAACAGCGCGAGGAGCCAGAGTGCGGCGCGCATGGAAAGCCCTGCCTTCTCAGCGGCCGGCCGCGGCGGTGGCCAGGGCGGCGAGCGTGTCGTCGATGCGCGGCGGCTCGGTGGTCTTCACCAGCGCCTGCAGCTGCTGCAACTGCGTTGCGGCCGTCTGCGTGCGGCGCGACGCGGGATCGAAATAGCGGTTGAGCGAGGCCGCCACGTTGGCGAGCTCGGTGCGCGTGACGTCGACCTGGCGCGACAGCAGCGACAGGCGCGCGTTGAGCAGCTTGAGCTTGAGGTTCTCGCGCAGGAAGTAGGTCTGGTCGGGCGCCAGCAGGATCGCCTCGGGCCGCTCGATGCGGCCCACGCGCACCAGCGAGCGCGCCTCATTGCGCACCGTGAGCAGCGCGCGCTCCCACCAGGGCGCGTCGGCCGGCACCGGGTCGGACTGCCAGGCATTGAGGCCGGTGCCGCGCATCGCGACCGCGTTGAGCGGCGGCAGGTCGTCCACGCCACGCATCAGTTCGTCGAGCTTCTGCAGGGCCTCGCCACCGTCGGCGCTGGCGGTGCTGCGCAGCCGGTCGGCATCGCGCTGCATGGCGCGCTGCAGCGGCGCCAGCCGCGGCTGGGCGGCGCGCGCGATGCGCAGGTCGCCGGCCTTCAGCGCGGCCAGCAGCGGCTCGACGCTGCCCGTGACCTGCGCCTGCTGCAGCGCGAGCCGCAGCGTGGATTCGATGTCGACCACCAGGTTCTCGTCGCGCGAACGCGAGAGGCTCTGCATCAGTTCCTCGAGCTGCGAGCGCTGCAGCGCGACCTCGGCGACGCGGGTCTCGGTGAGCGCCACGCGCGCGGCGGTGTCGCGCACCGTGTCCTTGGCCTCGCGTGCCAGCGTGCGCGCCTCGAGCGACTGCATCAGCGCCTCGCTGCTCTGGCGCGCGAGCTGCTCCTTCATGTTGCCGACCTTCTGCCACAGCGCGATCGACGTCAGCAGCGCGCCCAGCGAGACCAGGGCCAGCAGGCCGAGGCCGATGCGCGTCAGGGTGGTGGCGGCCGCGGCGAGGGCGGCGGGAGATTGGGAAGAAGTCGTCAGCGGAGCCGGCACGGGTGCCTGGGGTGCGGCGGAGGCGGAAGAAGACTCGTCGGACGGAGGCACGGCGCTCATGCGAGGGATTCTATCGACGCGACCAGCGCTTCCAGCAGCGGCGCGCTCTCGCGCACCGTGCCGAAACCCGCGCCACGCGCGGCTTGCGCGATGCGCGGGTGGGTGGCGATGGCACGCGCGGCCCGCCAATCGATGGCCGGCAGCGCGGTGCGCAGGTTGGCGATCGCCTCCGAGCTGCTGAAGAGCCAGAGCGCGCGGCCCGCGGCGCCCTGTTCGGCCAGCCGGCGCTGCGCGCCGTCGAGCACGGGCGCGAGCCGGCGGTAGGCGACCACCGTGTCGCGCCGCGCGCCCGCAGCGTCGAGCGCCTGCGCGAGCCAGTCGCGGCCCGCGGGCCGGCCCTGCGCATCGCCGCCGCGCACGATCAGCACGCGCGTGCCGGGCACGACCCGTGGCCCCACGATCGCCCACAGGGCTTCGGAATCGAAGCGGCCTTCGTCGGCCGCGGGTGTGTCGATGGCCTCGGGCGGAACACCGTTTCGTTGCAGCGCGCGCGCGGTGCCGGGGCCGGTGGCCCAGAAGCGGCAGCCGGCCTGCAGTGCGGTGCCGGTGTTGGCTTCGAAGAAGTGATCGACCGCCGCGGCGCTCACGAACATCCGCGCCGCATGGCGCTCGTTCCAGGCCGCGCGCAGCGGCGCGGCATCGGCCACCGGCGCGATCTCGATCAAGGGCAGCGCGCGTGCGTCGAAGCCCGCGTCACGCAGTGCATCGATCCAAGGCGGCGCCTCGCGCGCCGGTCGCGTCACGAGGACGGTCGGCGCTGCGGTCGTCGCCACGGTCCCCACGCGTTTCAGTGGGCGCCCGCGTCGCGCAGCAGCGAGGCCGCGTGCAACCCGAGCGCATCGGCCTGCGCGTGATCGCCGGCCTCGGCGCGCGCGCTCACCTGCAGCATCGGCTCGGCGCCCTCGGGGTCGCCCCAGGCGGCGTCGATGCGCAGGCTGCCGTCGGGTTGCCAGCGCGCATGCGCGGCCAGCGGCATCGAGCAGCTGCCGCCCATCGCGCGGCTCACGGCGCGCTCGGCGGCGGTGGCGAGCCAGTCGCCGCGGTGCGACAGCGGTGCCAGCAATGCGATCAAGTCGGCGCGGTCGGCGCGCACCTCGATGCCCAGCGCGCCCTGGCCCGCGGCCGGCAGCATGGTCTCGGGCTCGAAGGCGATGCGGATGCGGTCCTCGAGACCCAGGCGCTTGAGGCCCGCGGCGGCGAGCACGATGGCGTCGTACTGGCCCTCGTCGAGCTTGCGCAGCCGGGTGTCGAGGTTGCCGCGCAGCGGTTCGATGCGCAGGTCGGGCCGGCGCGCGCGCAGCAGCATCACGCGGCGCAGGCTCGAGGTGCCGACCACGGCGCCCTGCGGCAGTTCGTCGAGCGAGGCGTAGCGCGGCGACACCAGCGCGTCGCGCGGGTCATCGCGCTCGAGCACGCAGGCCAGCACGAAGCCCTCGGGCAGCTCCATCGGCACGTCCTTGAGCGAATGGACCGCGATGTCGGCGCGCCCTTCCTCGAGCGCGAGCTCGAGCTCCTTCACGAACAGGCCCTTGCCGCCGACCTTGCTCAGGGTGCGGTCGAGGATCTGGTCGCCGCGCGTGGTCATGCCCAGCAGGCGGACCGAATGGCCTTTTTCTTGCAACAGCGTTTGCACGTGCTCGGCTTGCCACAAGGCCAGCCGGCTTTCGCGCGTGGCAATCACGATATTGCTCAAAACCGCCCCCGAAAAGTACATGAACAGAAACCGGCGGGATGCTAGCATGTTGCGCCGCAGCAACGGCGGCGACGCTCCATTCCAACAGCACTCCAAGTCTCCAGGAACACCATCGAATGAAAGCCAGCAAGACCCCTGCCGCCCCACCGAAGCGCAGGCAAGCCGAAGACCAGCCGCTGATCGACGACATCCGCCTGCTGGGCCGCATCCTCGGCGACGTGATCCGGGAGCAGGAGGGCAAGGAGAGCTATGAACTGGTGGAGAAGATCCGCACGCTGTCGGTGGCCTTCCGCCGCGATGCCGATCAGGCCGCCGACCGCGCGCTGAAGAACCTGCTCAAGAGCCTGACCGCGGCCGAGACGGTGCGCGTGATCCGCGCCTTCAGCTACTTCAGCCACCTGGCCAACCTGGCCGAAGACCGCCACCTGATCCGCCGCCGCACCGAGGCCGAACGCGCCGGCGAGAGCGCCGACGGCGACCTGCAGACCGCGCTGGCGCGCATCCGCAAGGCCGGCGTGAAGCCCGACGAGATCGTGGCCACGCTGGCCCACAGCTACCTGTCGCCGGTGCTCACCGCGCACCCGACCGAGGTGCAGCGCAAGAGCATCCTCGACGCCGAGCGCGCCATCGCGCAGCTGCTGACCACGCGCGACGAGATCCGCCTGCGCCAGCAGGCCTATGCCGGCGGCACCGACGCGCTGTCGCCGCTCGAATTCGCCGACAACGAGGCGCAGATCCGCATCCGCGTCACGCAGCTGTGGCAGACGCGCCTGCTGCGCTTCTCCAAGCTCACCGTGGCCGACGAGATCGAGAACGCGCTGAGCTACTACGAGGCCACCTTCCTGCGCGAGATCCCGCGCGTCTATGCCGACCTCGAGAAGGCGCTGGCGCAGGGCGGCCAGACGCCCTCGGTCGCGACCTTCCTGCGCATGGGCCAGTGGATCGGCGGCGACCGCGACGGCAATCCCAACGTGACGGCCGAGACCCTCGAGTACGCGCTGCGCCGCCAGGCCGAACTGGCACTGCGCCACTACCTCACCGAGGTGCACTACCTGGGCGGCGAGCTCTCGCTGTCGGCCACCCTGATCGACGTGTCGGTCGAGATGCAGGCGCTGGCCGAGCGTTCGCCCGACACCAGCGAGCACCGCAAGGACGAGCCCTACCGCCGCGCGCTGACCGGCGTGTACTCGCGGCTCGCGGCCACGCTGCGCGAGCTCACGGGCGGCGAGGCCGCGCGCCACGCGGTGGCGCCGCAGAACCCCTACGCCTCGGCCGAGGAGTTCCTGGCCGACCTGCGCACCATCGACGACTCGCTCGGCGAGAAGCACAGCAGCCTGCTGGCCGCGCCGCGCCTGAAGCCGCTGATCCGCGCGGTCGAGGTGTTCGGCTTCCATCTCGCCACGGTCGACCTGCGCCAGAGCTCCGACAAGCACGAGGCCGTGATCGCCGAGCTGCTGGCCACCGCGCGCATCGAACCCGCCTATGCCTCGCTGGCCGAGGAGGCCAAGCAGACGCTGCTGCTCAAGCTGCTCGACGACGCGCGCCCGCTGCGCGTGCCCGATGCCGACTACTCGCCGCTCGCCCGCAGCGAGCTCGCGATCTTCGCGGCCGCGCGCGTGGCCCGCGCGCGCTACGGCAACGCGGCGATCCGCCACTACATCATCAGCCACACCGAGACCGTGAGCGACCTGCTCGAGGCGCTGCTGCTGCAGAAGGAAGTGGGCCTGCTGCGCGGCGCGATGGACAAGGACGCCACCTGCGACCTGATCGTGGTGCCGCTGTTCGAGACCATCGAGGACCTGCGCAATGCCGCGCCGATCGTGCGCGCCTTCTATGCGCTGCCGAACATCCAGGCGCTGATCGAGCGCTCGGGCGCCGAGCAGGACGTGATGCTCGGCTACAGCGACAGCAACAAGGACGGCGGCATCTTCACGAGCAATTGGGAGCTCTACCGCGCCGGCATCGCGCTGGTGGCGCTGTTCGACGAACTCAACAAGAAGAAGGCCAACCCCATCCGCCTGCGCATGTTCCATGGCCGTGGCGGCACGGTGGGACGCGGCGGCGGCCCGAGCTACCAGGCGATCCTCGCGCAGCCCCCGGGCACGGTGCGCGGCCAGATCCGCCTGACCGAGCAGGGCGAGGTCATCGGCTCGAAGTACGCCAACCGCGAGATCGGCCGGCGCAACCTCGAGACCCTGGTGGCCGCCACGCTCGAGGCCACGCTGCTGCCGCAGGGCAAGTCGGCGCCCGCCACCTTCCTGTCGGCGGCCGGCGAACTCTCGAGCGCGAGCATGGCCGCCTACCGCAAGCTGGTCTACGAGACCCCGGGCTTCGGCGAGTACTTCTTCAGCGCCACGCCGATCCGCGAGATCGCCGAGCTCAACATCGGCTCGCGCCCCGCCTCGCGCAACCCCAGCCACAAGATCGACGACCTGCGCGCCGTGCCCTGGAGCTTCAGCTGGGGCCAGTGCCGCCTCACCATCCCGGGCTGGTTCGGCTTCGGCGCGGGCGTGGAGCAGTTCCTCGCGGCCGCCGGCAATGCCGCGGGCCGCAAGGAACGCCAGGCGCTGCTGCAGCGCATGTACGCGCAGTGGCCCTTCTTCCGCACGCTGCTGTCGAACATGGACATGGTGCTCGCCAAGAGCGACCTCGCGCTGGCCTCGCGCTATGCCGAACTGGTGAGCGACCGCAAGCTGCGCCAGAAGGTGTTCTCGATGATCGATGCCGAATGGCACCGCACCTCGGACGCGCTCACGCTGATCACCGGCGCCAAGCAGCGGCTCGAGGGCAATGCCGAGATGCAGCGCTCGGTGCGCCACCGCTTCCCCTACATCGACCCGCTGCACCACCTGCAGGTGGAGCTGATGCGGCGCTACCGCGCGGGCGACGGCGGCGAGCGGCTGCAGCGCGGCATCCACATCTCGATCAACGGCGTGGCCGCCGGCCTGCGCAACACCGGCTGAGGAGGCGCGCATGCAAGGCTCCTGTCTCTGCGGCGCCGTGGCCTACGAGGCCACGAAGCTTGCGGGCCCGATCGGCCACTGCCACTGCCGGACCTGCCGCAAGGCGCATGCGGCCGCCTTCGCGAGCACGGCCCGCGTGGACCGCGCCGACTTCCGCTGGCTGCGCGGCCAGGACGACGCGCTCGCGGCCTTCGAGTCGACGCCCGGCAAGCTGCGCCACTTCTGCCGCCGCTGCGGCAGCCACCTCGTGGCCGAGTGGGTGGCCCAGCCGCAGGTGATCCTGCGCGTGGGCTCGCTCGACGACGATCCGGGCGTGCGGCCCAGCCAGCACATCTGGCGCTCGCACGACGTGCCGTGGATGGCCTGCGGCGAGGACATTCCCTCGTTCGCCGAGGCCGCGCCGCCCAAGCCCTGAGCGCGCCCTTGCCGTCGATGGACGGCAAGGCGCCGCTCCCGGGCGCCTGCGTGCAGCCGAAAGCACGCAAACCCCTCGATTGTTCGCCCTGGGGAAACTGACAACTGCCGCGCGCCCCCTTTGTCGCGGGCGCCCCGGCGACCACACTGCGAAGCCCTTTGCAACAAGCATCGACCGCCGTGCCGGCCGATGCCCACCGGACTTCCTTCCCATGATGAACGCACCCAGCGGCGCCCCCTGCATCGACGCGCTGCCGCCCGATTCCGCGAAGACCTCGCGCTCGACCTGGCTCGCGGTCGGCTCGCTCTCGGTCGGTTCCTTCGCCATGGTCTCGACCGAGTTCATGCCGATCGGCCTGCTCACCGACATCGCCAGCACCCTCAACGTCTCGAACGGCACCGCGGGCCTGATGATCACCATGCCCGGCATCCTCGCGGCCTTCGCGGGACCGGGCCTGATCGTGGCCTCGGGCCGGCTCGATCGCCGCACCCTGCTGATCGGCCTCACCGTGGCGCTGATCGCCTCGAACCTGCTCGCGGCCTTCGCGCCCAACTTCGCCACCATGCTGATCGCGCGGCTGATCCTCGGCCTGTGCGTGGGCGGCTTCTGGACCTTCGCGCCGCCGGCCGCCACGCAACTGGTGCCACCGGCCCAGCAGGCGCGCGCGATGTCGCTGGTGCTGGCCGGCGTGTCGGCCGCCACCGTGCTCGGCGTGCCGGCCGGTGCCTTCCTCGGCACCACCTTCGGCTGGCGCGCCTCCTTCGCCGCCACCGGCGCGCTGGCCGGGGCCGTGCTGCTGGTGCAGCTGTGGCTGCTGCCGCCGCTGCCCTCGGCACGCGCCATCGGCGCGCGCGACCTGCTGATCCCGCTGACGCGCCGCATGGCCCAGGTCGGCCTGCTCGCGGTGCTGTTCTTCATCGCCGGCCACTTCGCCGCCTACACCTACCTCAAGCCGCTGCTGCAGCAGGTCTTCGGCCTCGACCCCAACGGCGTGACCACGCTGCTGCTGGTCTACGGCGCCGTGGGCTTCTTCGGTACCTTCCTCGGCGGCAGCATGGTGGCGCGCAGCGTCCGCGGCACCACCCTGCTGGCTGCGCTGCTGCTGGCCACGGCGCTGATCCTGTCGACGCTGCTCGGCACCGGCATGGTGGCCGGCGCGGTGGTGGTCGTGATCTGGGGCGTGGCCTTCGGCCTGATCCCGGTGGCGCTCACCGGCTGGATGCTCGAGGCCGTGCCCGACGCGCCCGAGGCCGGCCAGGCGCTGCTGGTCAGCGGCTTCCAGGTGGCGATCGCCTCGGGCGCGCTGCTCGGCGGCCGCGTGGTCGACGGCTGGGGCATCTCGAGCACCATGGTGATGAGCGGCGGGCTGGTGCTGGTCGCGGCGCTGATCGTGGTCACGCTGGGCCGCGCGCGCAGCGCCGCCGTGGCGGCCTGAGCGGCAGCCTTCCCTTCAACGGCCGGGACGCCTGCGTGGCGCTCCCGGCCGTTTGCCTTCGGCCCCCGCCCGCGCGATCGCATCGAGCACCACGCGCAGGCCCTTGCCCACCGGCTTGTCGCGCCGCAGCACGATCGCCAAAGTGCGCGACATGGGCGGCACCAGCCGGCTGATCTTCAGCTCGGGATGGGCACCGCGCCCGCGCATCGCCATGCCCGGCACGATGGCGTAGCCCAGCCCCGCCGCCACCATCTCCTTCATCGCCTCGACGCTGCCGAGCTCCATCACCGGCTGCGGCTGCAGCCCCTCGGCCGCGAACCAGCGGTCGACCAGCCGGCGCGTGTTGGCCGCGGGTTCGAACAGCACCAGCGGCAGCGGCGCCAGGTCGGCCGGCCCCACGCGCGCCTTCAGCGGCGCGAGGTCGGCGCGGCCGATGGCCACGAAGTCGTCGTCGAGCACCGGCGTCACCTCGAGCGAACGCCCCGCGGCCGGCAAGGTGACGAGCGCGAGGTCGATGCTGTTCTCCTCCACCTTGCGCACGCAGTCGTCGGTGTTGCCGGTGCTCACCACCACGCTGAGCGCCGGGTACTGCTCGCGCAGCGCGCGCAGCAGCGGCGGCAGCAGGTGCAGGCAGGCGGTGGCGCCGGTGCCCAGCCGCACGCGGCCCGCGACCGCGCTCGCATGGTCGGCCAGCGCCTCGATCGCGTTCTCGACCGCCGCATCGATGTGCTGCGCATGGCGCAGCAGCTCGCTGCCGGCAGCCGTGGCCCGCGCGCGCCGGCCCACGCGCTCCACCAGCCGCACCGCGAGGCGGCGCTCGAGCTGGCGCACCTGCAGGCTCACCGCGGGCTGGCTCAGGCCCAGGCGCTCGGCCGCGGCCGAGAAGCTTCCGGTCTCGACCACCAGGCCGAAGGCGCGCAGCTGGTCGAGGTTGAGCGAGCGCTGCAGCGGCTTGTCCAAAGTTTTTCTCATGGCTTGCATAGGTGATCGAAGCTTCATTTATCGAACACCGCGCGTCAAGATCGCGCCATGCCTTCTTCCGACCCTTCTCCCTCTTCCGCCGCGTTCGAGATCGCCGACGCCGAGCCCCAGCACCTGGACCAGATCCAGGCCATCTACAGCCACTACGTGCTGCACGACCTCTGCTCCTTCGAGGAGCAGGTGCCGACCGTGGCGCAGATGCTGTCGCGCCGCCTCGAGGTGCTGCGCCTCGGCCTGCCCTACCTGGTCGCGCTGCGCGAGGGCCGCGTGGTCGGCTATGCCTATGCCGGCGCCTACCGCGCGCGCTCCGCCTACCGCCACACGGTCGAGGATTCGATCTACGTCGCGCAGGGCGAACACGGCCGCGGCATCGGCAAGGCGCTGCTCGCGGCGCTGATCGAGCGCTGCGCCGCGCAGGGCCTGCGCCAGATGGTCGCGGTGGTCGGCCACAGCGGCAACGCGGGCTCGACGCGGCTGCACGAGAGCCTGGGCTTCGAACGGGTCGGCGTGCTGCGCGACGTGGGCTTCAAGTTCGGCCGCTGGGTCGACACCGTGCTGATGCAACGCGCTCTGGCCTGATGGCGGGCCCGGTCTCCACGCCCGCGCCGGGCTGGCTCGCGATGCTCTGCGCGAGCCGGCTGCTGCAGGCCATGATCGTCACGGCCTATGCCGGCGTGCTGCCCTTCACCATGGTCGACTGGCAGATGAGCGCCGCGCAGGCCGGCTCGATCCAGAGCGCCTGGCACGTGGGCTACATGAGTTCGCTGTTCGCCGTGGGCCTGCTCGCGGACCGCTTCGGCGCGCACCGCGTGTTCCTGCTCGGCAGCGCGGTCAGCGCGGTCGCGGCGCTGGGCTTCGCGCTGTTCGCGAGCGGCCATCGCTCGGCGCTGCTGCTGTACGGGCTCGCGGGGCTGTGCGCCGGTGCCTCGTACACGCCGGGGCTGCAGCTGCTCGCGCGCAATGCCGAACCCGCCGTGCGCGGCCGCGCGATGGGGCTGTTCCTCGGCGCCTCGTCGCTCGGCTATGCGCTCTCGCTCGCGGTGGTGGCCGCGCTCGCAAGCCTCGCGCACTGGCGCCATGGCCTGATCGCGGCCGCGCTGTGCACCGCGGTGGGCGCGCTGCTCACCGTGCCGGCACTGCGCCGCATGCGACTGCCCACGGCACCGCCGCAAGCCGCGCGCGAAAGCACGCTGCGCGCACTGGCCGAGACCGTGCGCGACAAGCCCGCGATGGCCGGCAACTGGGCCTATGCCTTCCACTGCTGGGAGCTGATGGCGCTGTGGGCCTGGCTGCCCGCCTACCTCGTGGCCGCGTCGGGCGATGTGCCGGCGGCGTGGAAGGGCGCGGGCATCGCGCTCGCGGCGCTGGCGCACCTGGTCAGCGTGTTCGGCAGCATCGCGGGCGGTGCCGCTTCCGACCGCTGGGGCCGCGCGCACGTGATGATGGTCGCCACCCTCGCGAGCCTGTGCATGTCCTTCGCCTTCGGCTGGATGTGGAGCTGGCCGCTGTGGCTGCTGGCGGCGGCCGCCGCGCTCTACAACCTGTTCGCCATCGCCGACTCCTCGGTCTACTCGACCGCGCTGGCCGACGTGGTGGCGCCGCATCGCCTGGGCGTGGCCTATTCGGTGCGCTCGGTGATGGGCTTCGGTGCGGGCGCGATCAGCCCCTGGGTGTTCGGCCTCGCGCTCGACTGGGGCCAGGCACGCTTCGGCGTGGGCAGCACCCACAGCTGGGTCGCCGCATGGACCACGGTCGGGCTCGGCGCACTGCTCGGGCCGCTGATGATCGCGCGCTTCGCGCGGCTGGCCAGGCCACCGCGCTGAGCGCCCTCAGTCGCCCTCGCCCTGCGCCCACTCCGGGCTGTAGCCGCCCAGTGTCGGGTGGTACATCTCGTCGCCCGCATGCTGGGTGAACTCGACGTTGAGCCGGTCCTCGCGCAGCCCCAGGATCTCCGCGCAGTCGCGGCACAGCGCCTTCGCGACCGCGAGCCGCAGCTCGGCCGAACGGCCGCGCCGGATGTCGCACATCAGCACCGACACTTCCACCGGCTCGCCATCGACCATGCGCCACACGCCGCCCTCGCCCGCCTCGCGCACCGCGACGCTGATGCGCCGGATGTCCACGCTCATCATCGCGGCATAGGTCTCGCAGAGGCGCTGCGCGAGCCGCTGCTTGTCGGTGGCCGCATGGCGGCCGTTCACGTCGAGTTGCAGATAGGGCATTTCAGGCGACTCCTTCGAGGGTGGAGGCGAGGCGGAGCAGCGCGGCCTCCCTGCCGGCCGCGGCCACCAGTTGCAGCGCGATCGGCAGGCCGTCGATGCGACCCACGGGCACGCTGATCGCGGGCAGCCCGACCAGGTTCCACGGGCTCGTGAGCGACAGCAGCGCGGCGCGCACCTCGACGGCCGCGCCGTCAATGCGGGGCATTCTTTCGCCGATGGTGGGCGCCAGCATCGGCACGGTCGGCAGCGCCAGCACCTCGTGCCGCCGCAGCAGGTCGGCCACGGTGCGCGCCACGGCCTCGCGCTGCGCGAGCGCGCGCACATAGCGCCAGGCCGGGATCGCCTCGCCGCGGCGCAGGCGCTGCAGCACCTCGGCATCGATGGCCCCGGCGCCGCGCGCCACGTCCTCCGCATGCACCGCGAAGGCCTCGCTGGCCTGCAGCGTGGAGAAGATCTCGAACAGTTCGTGCGCCTGCGGCAACTGCGCGGGCAGGTCCACCTCGTCGACCGGCAGGCCGGCGACACCGAGGCGCTCGCGCACGGCGCGCGCGATGCGCGGATCGGTGCGCGCGAGCAGCGAAGGAACGATCCAGCCGATGCGCGCCGCGGGCGCCACGGCCGCATCGAGTGGCGCCAGGCAGCCATAGGCCAGCGCCACGTCCTCGGCGTTGCGCGCGAACAGCCCCACGTGGTCGAGCGACGCGGCCAGCGGCCGCACGCCCTCGCACGAGATCGCGCCCCAGGCCGGCTTGAAGCCCGCCACGCCGCACAGCGCCGCCGGCACGCGCACCGACCCCGCGGTGTCGGTGCCGAGCGCCAGCGGCACCATGCCCGCGGCCACCGCGACCGCGCTGCCGCCGCTGCTGCCGCCCGACATGCGCGCGGGCGCATGCGGATTGCGCGCCGCGCCCTGCACCGAGCGGTCGCCGGTGGCGCCGTAGGCGAACTCGTGCAGCGTGGTCTTGCCGACCGGCACCGCGCCGGCCGCGCGCAACTGCCGCACGCAGGCCGCGTCGTCGCGCGCCACGTGCTCGAGGTACAGCGCCGAGCCCTGCGTGGTGGGCTGGCCCGCGATGTCGATCAGGTCCTTGATCGCCACCGGCATGCCGTGCAGCGGGCCGCGGTCGATGCCTTGCCGCAGCTCGTCGTCGGCACGCAGCGCGGCGGCGCGCGCGCCCTGCGCATCCACGCGCACGAAGGCATTGAGGCGCGGGTTCCGAGACTCGATCTCGGCCAGCGAGGCCTCGATCAACTGCGCCGAGGTGCGGCGGCCCGCGCGCAGGTCGTTCGCGAGCGCGGCGATCGTCTGCCGCGCGAAGAAGCCGAAGGTCTCGCTCATCGCGGCAGCGCCCGTGCACCGACGTAGCCGAGCAGCGGGTCGTAGAGGTCGGTGCGGCGGTCGCGGTGCAGGTCGTTGAGCGGCGTCCAGATCGGTGCCGAGCGCGCCGCGCCGATGTCGACGTCGGCATGGAGGATGGTGTCCTCGTCGGGCCCCGCGATGCGGCCGATCGGCCAGCCGTTGGTGCCCGCGATCAGCGAGTTGCCCATGAAGCCCGCGCCGCGCTCGGTGCCGATGCGGTCGGCCGTCGCGATGAAGATGCCGTTGGCATGGGCCGCCGTCATCGTGAGGTAGGCCGCCATGCAGGTGCCGCTGGCGTCATACAGCGGCGGCGGCGTCCAGACCCAGTTGGTGGGCGCGCAGACGATGTCGGCGCCCAGCTGCGCGAGGATGCGCGGCACCTCGGGAAACCAGATGTCCCAGCACACCAGCAGGCCGATGCGGCCGATCTTCGTCTCGAACACCGGATAACCCTCGTCGCCGGGCGTGAACCACAGCTTCTCGTTGTTCCACAGGTGGGTCTTGCGATAGCGACCGATGTAGCCCTCGGGCCCGACCAGCACCGCGGTGTCGAACAGCTGCAACCCGTCCTGCTCGACCAGGCAGCCGACGATGTAGATGCCGTGCTGCGCCGCATACGACACCCAGCCCTGCACCGCGGCACCGCCGGGCACGGGCTCGGCATGGGCATAGGCCTCGGCGCGGCCACTGAAGCAGTAGCCGGTGGTCGCGAGCTCGGGCAGCACCACCAGCTGCGCGCCGTTGGCGACCGCGGCATCGAGCCGCTGGTAGATCGCCGCGCTGTTGCGCGCGAGGTTCTCCACGCCGACCTGCGGGTCGAACTGGACCACGGCCACGCGCACGGGACTGGCGCGCAGGCCGGGAACGGCATCGGCGCCGCGGACGATGTCGGCGGCGGGGGACGGTTGCGTATCGGATGAAGCGGTCATGGATGGCTTTCTGCGCGCTGGCAAAGGGAGTGATCGAATCGGTTATCTGGTTTTTATTTGAAACCTGATTGATCGTAGGCAGATCAGTTTTTATTTGCAACCTGATAGACCGGACAGCCCCGCCGCGCCGCAAGGTCTTGCGACAGCGCCCATACGGCCATCGCCGAGATGGTTTAATCCTGCAACCACATCCACCCGCAACGCATCGCCATGGCCCGCCGCAAAAGCCTCAAGGAAGACGCCTGTCCCATGGCGCGCACGCTCGACATCCTGGGCGACCGCTGGTCGCTGCTGATCGTGCGCGACGCCTTCGACGGCATGAAGCGCTTCGGCGAGTTCCAGCAGAGCCTGGGCGTGGCGAAGAACATCCTCGCGGACCGCCTCAAGAACCTGGTGAACGAAGGCGTGCTGAGCCAGGCGCCGGCCTCCGACGGCTCGCTCTACCAGGAGTACCTGCTGACGCCCAGGGGCGAGGGGCTTTTTCCGGTGGTGGTGGGGCTGCGCCACTGGGGCGAGCAGCATCTCTATGCCAAGGGCGAGCCGCACTCGGTGCTGGTCGAGCGCGAGAGCGGCAAGCCGGTGAAGCGCATCGATCTACGCACGCACGACGGGAAGCCGCTGGCGCCGGCGGCGACCTTCGTGAAGAAGCTGCCCGAGAAGCCGGCGCCGGGCGGCCGGCCGGCCTTCAAGTCGGCGGGCTGAGCCGCCCTACTCGCCCAGCAATTCGCCGATCGGCTGCAGGTCCTCGACCCGGTCGCAGATGGCCTTGATCACCATGGTGATCGGGATGCCGAGCAGCAACCCCCAGACGCCCCAGAGCCAGCCCCAGAAGATCACGCCGACGAACACCGCGACCGGGTTCATGCGGCTGGTGCGGCTGGTGAGCCAGGGCATCAGCAGGTTGCCGACCAGGGTGTGGATCAGCAGCGAGGTGCCGGCCACCAGGATGCCCATCTCGAGGGTATTGAACTGCAGGAAGGCCACCAGGCCCGCGGCCGAGAGCACGATCACCGAGCCGATGTAGGGGATGAGGTTGGTGACCCCGGCCACGATGCCCCACACGGCCGCGTTCTGCAGCCCGAGGGCCCAGAAGGCCAGGCCGGTGGCGACGCCCACGAGCACGCTGGTGAAGATCTGCACCAGCAGGTAGCGCTCGATGTTGCGCGTGATGTCGTCGAGCACGTGCACGGTGATCTTCTTCTTCTCGAGGCTGGAGCCCGAGATCTTGATCAGCTTGCGCCGGAAGGTGGAGCCCGAACAGAGCGCGAAGTAGGTGAGGAAGGCCACCAGCGTGAGCTGTCCGGCCGCGCCGAGCAGGCCGACGGTGCCGGTCCAGAGGTAGTCGCGCACGTTGAACGGCGGCCGCTCGATCACCACGCGCGCAACGCCGCGGCGTGCCAGCGCGCGCGAGTTCTCTTCGGCCGCGCGCTCGAGCTGCGAGGCCGCCTGCTGCACGCTGTCGAGCGTGCCGCCGGTGCTCTTGTCGGTGCGCGTGGCCTGGCGCAGCTTCTGCGCCGCGGCCGGCAGTGAATCGAGCAGGGACGAGGCGCTGCCCGAGAGCGAATAGCCGGTCCAGCCGATGGCGCCGCACAGGCCGAGCAGGATGACGGCGGCACCGATCCAGCGCGGCAGCCACCAGCGCTCGAGCCGGTCGACCAGCGGCGACAGCGCATAGCTCAGCAGCAGGCTCAGCATCAGCGGGATGAACACCGACTGCGCCCACTGCAGCGCGAACACGCTGGCCAGCACCGCGAGCACCACCAGCGAGAAGCTGCGCACGTCGACCGGCACGCGCAGCACCGGCAGGTCGCGCTCCGCGTCGGCCTCGGACTTCGGCGCGGGCGGCGGCTCGGGGCGCAGCGCGGGCGCGGGAACGGCGGCGGCCGTCACCGGCTCCTCGGGCACCGGGGCCAGCTCGGGCGCGGGCACCTCCTCCTGCGCGGGCGGCGGCCGCGGGGCGTCGTCGTCGCTCGCCTTGTCGTTCATCGTGCGTCCTTGATGACCTCGCGCACCGCCGCCAGCTGCCGGCGCGATACCGCGACCAGCTCGGGCACGGTCGACAGGCGCAGCGCCCAGCCCTCGGCGTCCTCGCCATCATCGTAGCGCTCGAGCGCGCGGATCGCGCTGCGCGCCACCAGCGCATTGCGGTGCACGCGCAGGAAGCGCTGGGGATAGCGCTCCTCGAAATCGTTGAGCGAGCCGTCGAGGATGTGGCTGCGCGCGGCCGTGCGCACCGTGAGGTACTTGTACTCAGACTTCAGGTAGACGATCTCCGCCAGCGGCACGCGTTCGGCGCGGCCGCGGTCCTGGATCAGCACGCTCTCCTGCGCCACCTTGTCGCTGGCACGCTCCTTGAGATAGCGCTCGGCCTTCTGCAGCGCCTGCTGCAGCCGCTCGGCGCGCACGGGCTTGGTGAGGTAGTCGACCGCGTCGAGCTCGAAGGCGGTGACGGCATGCGCCGCATGGGCGGTCACGAACACCACGGCCGGCGCGTCGGCGCGCTCGCGCAGCGCGCGCGCCACCTCGATGCCGTCGATGCCGGGCATGTGCACGTCGAGCAGCACCACGTCGAGCTTCATCGACGCCAGCTGCGCCTGCGCCTCGGCGCCCTGCGCGGCCTCGGCCACCACCTCGGCCGCGGGCGCGCTGCAGTCGCGCAGCAGGGTGCGCAGCCGCGAGCGGGCCAGCGCTTCATCGTCGACGATCAATGTCCTCAGGCTCATTCATGTCCCCCCAACGCAATGGCATGCGTTCATGATTCGGCGGGTATCGCGATGCGCACCCGGTAGCTCTTCTGATCCATGCCGGCGCTGAACTGCATGCGCATGTCGTGCAGCAGCCGCAGCCGGTCCCTCACGTTCGCCAGCGCGATGCCGTGGCCGCGCGGCAGCGGTTCGTCGGCCCAGCGCAGCGGCGGCAGGCTGTTGACCACCTCGATCACCACCATCGAGCCGCGCCGCTCGGTGCGGATGCGCAGCTTGGCACCGTCCGGGCTCGGTTCCACGCCGTGCTTGATCGCATTCTCGACCAAGGGCTGCAGCAAGAGCGGCGGCAGCCGCGCGTCGCTGGCCGCGGCATCGAGGTCCCAGCGGATGCGCAGCCGCTCGCCGAAGCGCACCTGCTCGATCGCGAGGTAGCGCTCGGCCAGCGCGATCTCGTCGGCCAGGGTGCCCGATTCGCCGGGATCGGCCAGCGCCTGGCGGAACAGCTCGCTCAGGTCCTCCAGCATGGTCTCGGCCTTGGCGGGCTCCTCGCGCACCAGCGCGATGGCGCTGTTGAGCGTGTTGAACAGGAAGTGCGGCCGGATCCGCGACTGCAGCTCCTCGAGCCGCGCGGTGGTGGCAGCCGGCGTCTGGCCACGTGCGCGCAGCACCATCGCCGCCATCACCATGCCGGCGAAGAAGGCACCGGCCAGGGCGCTCGCGAACCAGGGCGCGCTGACCAGCACGCCCGTGAGCCGCAGCAGCCCGCAGCCATAGAGCGCCGAGATGGCGCCCAGCAGCGCGCCCACCGCGTACTGCCACGGCACCGGCAGCTGCCGCAACGGCTTCTTGAGCCCGCAGGCCGCGACCAGCCACAGCAGGGTGGCCGGCAAGGCGCCGCCCGTGACGGTGGCGGCCTGCACCAGCCACTCGCCGGGCGAGCCCGAGACGAACATCGCGGCCACGCCCACCACCGCCTCGACGAAGACCACGGTGCGCAGCACCACGCCGATCTGGCAGGCGTCGAACAGCACGGCCTGCGCGCGCGCGGGCGGGCGGGCGCGGTCGGAGGACGCGGCGGGTGGGGTGGCCGATAAAATCGCCGGCTTGCGCATTCGCAGATACATTGGGTAACCAGCCCATTATTGCCTCCCGAACGGCTCCCATGACCCAAAACCAACTCGACAAGAAATCCGAAGCCTGGTCCGCCCTGTTCTCGGAACCCATGAGCGACCTCGTGAAGCGCTACACCGCCAGCGTCTTCTTCGACAAGCGCCTGTGGCAGGCCGACATCGAAGGCTCGCTCGCCCATGCCGGCATGCTGGCCGCGCAGGGGATCATCACCATGCAGGACCACGCCGAGATCGAGCGTGGGATGGCGCAGATCCGCGCCGAGATCGAATCCGGCGCCTTCGAATGGAAGCTCGACCTCGAAGACGTGCACCTGAACATCGAGGCCCGCCTGACCCAGCTCGTGGGCGACGCCGGCAAGCGGCTGCACACCGGCCGCAGCCGCAACGACCAGGTCGCGACCGACGTGCGCCTGTGGCTGCGCGGCGAGATCGACCTGATCGCCGAGCTGCTGGTCACCCTGCAGAAGTCGCTGGTCGACATCGCCGAGAAGAACGTCGAGGTGATCCTGCCGGGCTTCACCCACCTGCAGGTGGCGCAGCCCGTGAGCTTCGGCCACCACATGCTGGCCTACGTCGAGATGTTCAGCCGCGACGCCGAGCGCCTGGCCGACGTGCGTCGCCGCGTCAACCGCCTGCCGCTGGGCGCCGCCGCGCTGGCCGGCACCAGCTACCCGCTCGACCGCGAGCTGGTCGCCAGGACGCTGAACATGGAAGGCGTGTGCCAGAACAGCCTGGACGCCGTGAGCGACCGCGACTTCGCGATCGAGTTCAGCGCCGCCGCCAGCCTGTGCATGGTGCACATCAGCCGCATGAGCGAGGAGCTGATCCTCTGGATGAGCCAGAACTTCGCCTTCATCCAGATCGCCGACCGCTTCACCACGGGCTCGTCGATCATGCCGCAGAAGAAGAACCCCGACGTGCCCGAGCTGGCGCGCGGCAAGACCGGCCGCGTGGTCGGCCACCTGATGGCGCTGATCACGCTGATGAAGGGCCAGCCGCTGGCCTACAACAAGGACAACCAGGAAGACAAGGAGCCGCTGTTCGACACCGCTGACACGCTCAAGGACACGCTGCGCATCTTCGCCGAGATGATCGGCGGCATCACGGTCAAGCCCGAGGCGATGGAACTGGCCGCGCTGCGCGGCTACGCCACCGCCACCGACCTGGCCGACTACCTGGTGAAGAAGGGCCTGCCGTTCCGCGACGCGCACGAGATCGTGGCCCACGCGGTCAAGGCCGCGACCTCGCACAAGGTCGACCTGGCCGAGCTGCCGCTGGCGGTGCTGCAGCAGTTCAACCCGAAGATCGAGAAGGACGTGTACGACGTGCTGAGCCTGCGCGGCTCGCTCAACGCACGCAACATCCTCGGCGGCACGGCGCCCGCGCAGGTCAAGGCGCAGATCGCGCGCCACCGCGCCCGCCTCGGCTGATCGCGCCGGCCCTCGGCAGCGCAGCGACCCGCAGGGCCCGCCATGTTCTACGCCATCCCGCTCGAGAACCGCCCGAGCTGGCGCAACCCGCCGTGGATGACGGTGCTGCTGATCCTCGTGAACATGCTGGTGTTCTGGGGCCCGCAGCGCAGCGAGGAGAACGCGCAGGAACGCGCCGCGCGCTACTACGCGAAGAGCGCGCTGCCGGCGCTCGAGCTGCCGGCCTTCGTCGACTGGCTCGAGCGCACGCAGTCGCCGCGCGCCGAGGCCGCGCGGCAGCTGCTCAAGCTCAAGCGCACCGACGAGCTGCTCGAGGGCCTGCAGCACGAGCGCGTGTTCCTGCGCCAGTTGCGCGCCGACGAGGTGATCACGCCCGCGCATCCGCGCTTCGACGAATGGAAGCGCGAGCGCCGGGAGTTCGATGCCCAGTGGCCCGCGCCCTTCACCGAGCGCTGGGCGCAGGACTACGCGAAGGACGCCGAGTTCAAGCCCTGGACCTGGATCACGGCTGCCTTCCTGCACGGCAGCACCGGCCACCTGCTGGGCAACATGCTGTTTTTGTTCCTGTTCGGCTTCTCGGTCGAACTGGCGCTCGGGCGCACCACCTTCCTGAGCTTCTACCTCCTGGGCGCCGTCGGTGCCTCGGCGCTGGCCGACTGGGCCTATGCGGGCAAGGGCAGTTACGGGCTCGGCGCCTCGGGCGCGGTGTCGGCGCTGATGGGCATGTATGCCGTGATGTACCGGCTGCGGCGCATCCGCTTCTTCTACCAGCTGTTCTTCTACTTCAACTACGTCACGGCACCGGCCCTGCTGCTGCTGCCGGCCTGGATCGCCAACGAACTGCTGCAGCACCTGGTGGGCGGCCAGGGCATCGCCTACATGGCGCATCTGGGCGGGCTGTTGAGCGGTGCGGCGCTGATGACGCTCGCGCTGGCGCTCGGGCGCGTGAAAACGCCCGAGACGCTGGCGGCCGAGCGCGCGAGCGCGCGCGACCACGACGGCGGCGATGGCGAATTCCAGCGCCGCGTCGCCAACGCGCGCCGGCTGGGCGCGGCGATGAAGTTCGAGTCGGCCAGCAGCGAATGGCGCGCCGCCGCGGCGCTGCGCCCGAACGACGCCGACACCCTGCGCGCCTGGTTCAACACCGCGCGGCTGCAACCGGCCGGCGACGACTTCCATGCCGCGGCGCGGCGCATCTTCCGCCTGAGCGCCACCGACCCCGACACGCTGGCGCTGCAGCATGCGAGCTTCACCACCTACCTCGACCAGGCGAAGCCCGGCGTGCGCCTCAAGCCCGACGACATGGCGCGGCTGGCGCGCCGCTTCGTGCGCATCCGCCAGTTCGAGGACGCGCGCCGGCTCTGCACCATCCTGCTGAAGACCGCGCCCGACCATCCCGAGCTGGCCGACACGCTCTCGGTGTGCGCCAACGGCCTGCTGCATGCGGGCGAGCGCGACAAGGCGGTGGGCCTGCTGCCGCACCTGCTGCGGCTCGCGCCCGACGACATGGTCACGCGCGCGCTGCAGCGCGCCTGAGCCGTTTCGCGGTTTCCGGCCGCCGGTCGGAGACCCACACAGTTCGCAAGGACTTGCTCGGCAAACGCTAGCGATACTTAACTTTGCATTCCAGCCAAGCGGCTGTCACACGACTTTGTCATGGTTGGCATCGCACTTGCAGGGCTTTCTCTCTGTAAAGCTCGCTCCGGGTCTCCTCCTGCATTGAACTCGGGAGCGCCCGTTCGCTCCATTTGGGGCCCTCGTCACTTCCCCCTGCCCATGCCCGCTCACACACGCCGTCCCTTCCCGCTGCTCATGACCGCCCTCGCGCTGGCCGCCGCCATCACGCTCGCCGGCTGCTCGCGCAACGAGGCCGCCACGCCCAAGGCAGGGGCCGCCGCGCCGGAACGGGAAGTCGGCACCGTCACGCTCAAGCACGAGACGCTGGCGCTGAGCACCGAGCTGCCGGGCCGCACCGCGGCCCCGGTCATCGCCGAGATCCGGCCGCAGGTCGGCGGCATCCTCAAGGAGCGGCTGTTCACCGAAGGCTCGCAGGTCAAGGCCGGCCAGGTGCTCTACCAGCTCGACCCGGCCTCGCTGCAGGCGGCCCATGCCAGCGCGCAGGCCAGCGTGCGCAAGGCCGAGTCGGCGCTCGCCACCGCGCGCACCGTGGCGCGCCGCAATGCCGAGCTGGTGAAGATCGACGCCATCAGCCGCCAGGTGTTCGACGAGACGCAGGCCGCCGAGCAGCAGGCCGAGGCCGACCTCGGCGTGGCGCGCGCGGCCGAGCAGACCGCGCGCATCCAGCTCGGCTACACCCGCATCACCTCGCCGATCAGCGGCTGGGCCGAGCTCTCGAGCGTCACGCCGGGCGCGCTGGTCACGGCCAACCAGGCCACCGCGATGACCACGGTGCAGCAGCTCGACCCGATCCACGTGCACGTCACGCAGTCGAGCAGCGAGCTGCTGCGGCTCAAGCGCGAGCTCGCCAGCGGCCGGCTGCAGCGCGCCAGCGATGCCGAGGCCCGCATCCAGCTGGTGCTCGAGGACGGCAGCAAGTACCCGCACCCCGGGCGCCTGACCTTCAGCGGCGTCACCGTCGATGCCGGCACCGGCAGCGTGACGCTGCGCGCGGTGGTGCCCAACCCCGACCGGCTGCTGATGCCCGGCATGTACGTGCGCGCGGTGCTGCAGGAGGGCGTGAACGCCGCCGCGCTGCTGGTGCCGCAGCAGGCCGTGACGCGCGCGCCCGACGGCAGCGCCTCGGCGCTGGTGATCGATGCCGAGAACAAGGTCGCGAAGCGCCCGATCCAGGTCGGCCGCGCGATCGGCACGCGCTGGCAGGTGCTCGACGGCCTCGCCCCGGGCGATCGCGTGATGACCGAGGGCTCGCAGCGCGTGAAGGTCGGCGACAAGGTCAAGGTGGTCGACCTCGGCGCGCGCGCCGCGGCCGGCCCGGTGGCCGCCGTCGCGCCCGACGCGGCCGATGCCGCCACCGATCCCGTGGCGCGCTGAGGTCGGGCCATGGCGCAGTTCTTCATCGACCGACCCATCTTCGCGTGGGTGCTCTCCATCGTCGTCATGCTCGCGGGCCTGATGGCGATCCGCACGCTGCCGCTCGAGCAGTACCCCGACATCGCGCCGCCGCGCGTGTCGATCAACGCCACCTACACCGGCGCCTCGGCCAAGACGGTCGAGGACTCGGTCACGCAGGTGATCGAGCAGCAGCTCAAGGGGCTGGACAACCTGCTCTACATGCAGTCGACCAGCAACTCCTCGGGCGTGGCCCGGCTGTCGCTGACCTTCAATCCCGGCACCAGCATCGACGTGGCGCAGATGCAGGTGCAGAACAAGCTGCAGCAGGCCATGTCGCGGCTGCCGCAGCAGGTGCAGAGCCGCGGCGTCACCGTCACCAAGGGCGGCAACGACTTCCTGATGATCGTCTCGATGTTCTCGGCCGACGGCAGCGCCTCGGCCGTGGACGTCGGCGACTACATCAGCAGCAACCTGGTCGACGTGATCAGCCGCATCGACGGCGTGGGCGAGGTCCAGACCCTGGGCACCGGCTACGCCATGCGGCTGTGGCTCGACCCCGACAAGCTGCGCAAGTACGCGCTGATGCCGTCTGACGTGAACGCCGCCATCACGGCGCAGAACGCGCAGGTGTCGGCCGGCCAGCTCGGCGCGCTGCCGGCGGCCGCGCAGCAGCAGCTCAACGCCACCATCACCGCGCGCAGCAAGCTGCAGACCGCGGAGCAGTTCGAGAACGTGGTGCTGCGCGTGACGCCCGACGGCGCGGTGGTGCGGCTGAAGGACGTGGCGCGCGTCGAGCTCGGCGCCGAGAATCTCACGGTGCGCTCGCAGCTCGACGGGCGGCCCGGTGCCGGCCTCGGCGTGGTGCTGGCCGACGGCGCCAACGCGGTGCAGGTGGCCGAGGCGGTGAATGCCAAGGTCGAGGAGCTCAAGCCGCTGTTCCCGAACCAGTTGCAGACCTTCGTGAGCTACGACACCACGCCCTTCGTCAGCGCCTCGATCGACGAGGTGGTGAAGGCGCTGCTCGAGGCCATGCTGCTGGTGGTGCTGGTGATGTATGTGTTCCTGCAGAACTTCCGCGCCACGCTGATCCCCGCGATCGCCGTGCCGGTGGTGCTGCTGGGCACCTTCGGCGTGCTGTCGATGGCCGGCTACTCGATCAACACGCTCACCATGTTCGGCATGGTGCTGGCGATCGGCCTGCTGGTGGACGACGCCATCGTGGTGGTCGAGAACGTCGAGCGTGTGATGCACGAGGAAGGCCTCTCGCCCAAGGAGGCCACGCGCAAGTCGATGGCCGAGATCACGCCCGCGCTGGTGGGCATCGCGCTGGTGCTGTCGGCGGTGTTCGTGCCGATGGCCTTCTTCGGCGGCTCCACCGGCGTGATCTACCGCCAGTTCTCGATCACCATCGTCTCGGCGATGGCACTGTCGGTGTTCGTGGCGCTCACGCTCACGCCCGCGCTGTGCGCCACGCTGCTCAAGCCGGTCGCCAAGGGCGGCCATGCGGCACCGCGCGCCGGCCTGCTGGGCCGGGTCGACCGCTTCTTCGCGGCCTTCAACCGCGGCTTCGACCGCAATGCCGCGCGCTACGAGGGCGTGGTTGGCGGCATCGTGCGGCGCGGCAAGCGCAGCATCGTGGTCTACCTGCTGATCGCGGGCGTGATGGCGCTGCTCTTCATGCGGCTGCCGACCTCCTTCCTGCCCGACGAGGACCAGGCCTTCCTGCAGGTGCAGGTGACGCTGCCGCCGGGCGCCTCGAACGCGCGGCTGCAACCGGTGACCGAGCAGGTGCAGCAGTACTTCGCCAAGCAGCCCGAGGTGCTGAGCGTGAACATCCTCACCGGCCAGAACGGCGACCAGAGCTCGGCGCGCGCCTTCGTCAAGCTCAAGGACTGGGCCGAGCGCACCGGAAAGGGCCAGTCGGCCGCCGAGCTCGCGCGGCGCGCCAACAAGGACCTGTCGACGGTGCGCGACGCGCGCGTCTTCGTGCTGCTGCCGCCGGCCGTGCGCGGCCTGGGCGCCAATGCCGGCTTCAACTTCCACCTGAAGGACATCAACGGCCTGGGCCACGACGCGCTGGTGAAGGCGCGCGACCAGGCCATCGACCTGCTGAGCCGCCGGCCCGAAGTGATGAACGTGCGCAGCAACAACCTCGACGACACGCCCGAGTTCGCGGTCGACATCGACGACGCGCGCGCCGGCGCGCTGAGCCTGGCCACCGCCGACATCGACAGCACGCTGTCGAGCGCCATGGGCGGCACCTACATCAACGACTTCCTCGACAAGGGCCGCGTGAAGCGCGTCTACATGCAGGGCGACACCGACTTCCGCATGCTGCCCTCGGACATCGACCGCTGGAGCGTGCGCAACGGCCTGGGCCAGATGGTCTCGTTCCCCGCCTTCTCGAGCTCGCGCTGGAGCTACGGCTCGCCGCAGCTGCAGCGCTACAACGGCAGCCCGAGCTACGAGTTCGTGGGCGATGCCGCGCCGGGCGTGAGCTCGGGCGACGCGATGGCCGCGGTCGAGGAGGTGATGAAGCAGATGCCGCCGGGCATCGGCTACGAATGGACCGGCGCCTCGTTCCAGGAACGGCTGTCGGGCGCGCAGGCGCCGCTGCTCTACGCGATCTCGATCCTGTTCGTGTTCCTGTGCCTCGCCGCGCTCTACGAGAGCTGGTCGGTGCCGTTCTCGGTGATCCTGGTGGTGCCGCTGGGCATCGTGGGCGCGCTGCTGTTCACCAGCCTGCGCGGCCTGAGCAACGACGTGTACTTCCAGGTCGGCCTGCTGACCACCGTGGGGCTGTCGTCGAAGAACGCGATTTTGATCGTGGAGTTCGCCAAGCAGCTGCAGGAACAGGGCAAGAGCGTGCTCGACGCCACGCTGCAGGCGGTGCGCCTGCGGCTGCGCCCGATCCTGATGACCTCGCTGGCCTTCGGCTTCGGCGTGCTGCCGCTGGCCATCGGCACCGGCGCCGGCGCGGGTGGCCGCCAGTCGATCGGCACCGCGGTGCTCGGCGGCATGGTGGTGGGTACCGCGCTCGGCATCTTCTTCGTGCCGCTGTTCTTCGCGCTGATCCGCGGCTGGCTCGCGGGGCGGCGCAAGGCCGCGCCGAAAGACGAGCCCCTCGCGCCCGCGCAGACCGCCGAGCAAGGAGGCCACTGATGCAACGCGCCCTCCCCTTGCGTTCGCTGACGCTCGTCGCCGCGGCCGTGCTCGCGGGCTGCGTCAACCTCGCGCCCGACTACCAGGCGCCCGCGCTGCCGGTGCCGCAGACCCTGCCCTCGGCCAACGTCGAAGCCAGCACGCCGCTCGATGCGGGCTGGCGCGATTTCTTCGTCGAGCCGAAGCTGCGCGGCACCATCGAGCTCGCGCTCGCCAACAACCGCGACCTGCGCGTGGCCGCGCTCAACATCGAGCGCGCGCGTGCCCAGTACGGCATCGCGCGCGCCGGGCTCTTTCCCACCATCGACGCCGGCGCCGGCGGCAGCCGCTCGCGCACGCCGGGCAGCCTCTCGACCGGCGGCGAGCCGCGCTACGCCACGCAATACAGCGCCGACCTCGGCCTCACGAGCTACGAGATCGACCTGTTCGGCCGCGTGCGCAACCTCAGCGAGGCGGCGCTGCAGAGCTTCTTCCAGACCGAGGCCACGCAGCGCGGCACGCAGATCAGCCTGGTGGCCTCGGTCGCCACCGCCTGGCTGCAGCTCGCGGCCGACGAGCAGCGGCTGCAGCTCGCGCGCCACACGCTCGAGAGCCAGCGCCGTTCCTTCGACCTGATCCAGCGCGGCCATGGGCTGGGCGCGCAGTCCGGCCTCGCGCTCGCGCAGGCCCAGAGCACGGTCGATGCGGCGCGCGCCGACGCGGCCGCCTTCGACAGCCAGGTCGAGCAGGACCGCAACGCGCTCGCGCTGCTGGTCGGCGCCACGCCGCCGGCCGAGCTGCTGCCCACGCCGGCCGCGACCGACCCGGGCACCGCCACGGCCGCCACCGCCGAACCCGCGCCCGCCGCGCGGCTGCTGGTGCCGCCGGCCGGCCTGCCCTCGAGCGTGCTGCAGCAGCGGCCCGACGTGCTCGCGGCCGAGCATGCGCTGCGCGCGAGCAACGCCGACATCGGCGCCGCGCGCGCCGCCTTCTTCCCGCGCATCGCGCTCACCGCCTCGGCGGGCACGGCCAGCAGCACGCTGTCGGGCCTGTTCGCCAGCGGCAGCAGCGCCTGGAGCTTCGCGCCCTCGATCAGCGTGCCGATCTTCGATGGCGGCGCCAACCGCGCCAACCTGCGCGTGGCCGAGGCGCAGCAGAAGATCCAGCTCGCGAGCTACGAGAAGACGGTGCAGACCGCGTTCCGCGAAGTGGCCGATGCGCTGGCCGAGCGCCGCACGCTGGCCGAGCGGCTGGACGCGCAGCGCTCGCTGCTCGACGCCACCTCGCGCAGCTTCTCGCTGTCGCAGTCGCTGTTCCGCAGCGGCGCCAGCAGCTACCTCGACGTGCTCGATGCGCAGCGCGCCTACTACGCCGCGCAGCAGACGCTGATCGGCCTGCAGCTCACCGAGCAGACCAACCGGCTCACGATCTACAAGGTGCTGGGCGGGGGCTGGAAGGAGAGCTGAGGCGGTTCAGGCCGAAGCCGCCACGCCCGGCGCCGGCCGCAGCAGCCAGCGCACTTCCTTCGTCTGCTCGCTGTCCGGGTAGCGGTTCTCGAGCGTGGTCAGGATCGGCTGCGCCATGTCCGAGCGGCCCAGCCCCTGCACCAGCACGCGCGCGGCCAGCTCGTAGGCCTGCGGGATCGCGGCATGGCCGCGGAAGCGCCGGTCGAAGCCCGACAGCAGCGCCAAGGTACCGTGGGCATCGCCGCCGCGCCATTCGGCGCGCGCCATCGCGATCACCATCGCGGGGTCCTCGAGCGCGAAGGCCTTGTCCTTCTCGCGGCAGGTCTTGAACACCTTGAGCGCCTCGGACGCGAGGTCGCGCCGCATCAGCAGCGGGATGAAGCGGCGCGCCTGGTCGAGCATCGTGTCCTTCTTGTCGGGCACGAGCGCCAGCACGCGGTGGTAGCGGCGCTGCGCCGCGAGGTCGTCCGAAGGCGCGATGCGCTGTGCCTCGTAGGCGAGGCCGAGCGCGGCCGCGAGGTCGCCGTCGGTGATGCACTGCGCGACCTCGGCGTCGAGGCGCTGCGCCGCGATCTGCTCGGGCGTGCGGCGGTCCACCGGCGCGCCGTCGTCCACGCCGCCGCCGGGCAGCAGGTCGATGCCCAGCGCCGCATGGTGCTGGTACATCACGTAGCCCAGCAGGCTGGCCATCACCCAGCCGAAATAGATGAAGGCGAAGTTGATGATCGGCAGCGCGATGCGCCCGTTCATCACCGGCAGCAGCATGGCGATCGCGATCTGCGCGCCGGTGCTCAGCAGGAACAGGAAGAAGCACAGCAGCGCATAGGGCCAGCCGATGATGCGCATCGTCTCCCACACGTAGCCGGGGTTCATCGCCTGGAAGAAGCTGCACGACTGCACCAGCACGATCACCGCGGCCGGGAAGGTGAAGGACATGACGAACACGCCGACCGTGGCGAGCATCGGGTCGAGCTTGGCCAGCGCGCCGATCGCGATGCCCTGCACCAGCGAGATCGCGAACAGCTTCCACGGCAGGTTGACCCACTCGTCGTCGAGCGTGCGCGGGAAGTCGGCCGAGCGCCAGATGCCGCGCGAGCCCAGCGCCACCACCTTGAAGCCGTAGCGGCTCGCGGCCAGCACGATGCCCAGCTCGATCAGCAGGATCGCCAGCACGTCGGGCAGGAAGAACACCGCCTCGAACAGCAGGCTGCACAGCGCGAGCGCCAGCCCGTACATCAGCGGGCGCATCTGGAACGGGAAGGCGAAGAAGCTGTTGAGGCGGTGCCAGAACGGCGGCGGCGCGGGCCGGTCGTCGTCCTCGCGGATGCGGTCACGGGTGCTCATGGCACGGCCCTCACTTCTTGAAGAAATCGCTCTGCCGCATCGCGCCGGCGCCCTGCAGGCGCACCAGCGTGCTCTGGTCGGAACGCACCAGCCGCACCTGGCCGAGCTCGCGCTCGATGCGCTGCTCGAAGCTGGAGGCGAACTGCATCGCCTGCTCGCCCATCTTGAGCCGGCTGGTGCCCTTGACGATGGCGCTCTTGCGGTCCGAGGCGAGCTCGACCGAATCGAGGTGGTAGTCGTACTCGATGGTCAGGATGCCGCCCATGGCCTCGCCGATCACCTCGAAGGTCTTGAAGCTCTCGCGCGCGGCATCGCAGGCCTGGGCGCGGTTCAGCGTGCTGTCCTGCGACTGGCCGAGCACGGTGGTGCGGTCCTGCACCACGGCCCGGCTGCTGAGCTGCTTGCACAGCCGCTCGGGATTGCGCGAGAGGATGGCGTGCGCCTCCTGCTCGTAGTACTGGCGGACCAGCGGTTCATCGAGCTTGCGACCGCCGATGAAGTAATACCACGCGCCCACGCAGAGCGCGATCACGATCGCGATGTTCCTCATGCTCCGCCCCGCGCGCCGCAGCGCCCCGCTCCTGTTATGTGCGGGGCAGTATACGTTCACAAATGTTTCAAACGACCCACCCAAAAGGGGGGCCGCGCGGGGGCATGAGGCAACGGAAAACCGGGGTCGCGGCCCCGGTCTTCAAGGCGCGCGAGGGCTCAGCCCGCGCGGTAGAAGATGTAGTCGGCCTGGTACTTCACGACCTGCTTCTGGCCCATGTTCGAGGCACCGCAGGCCGCGCCCGGTGCCACGCCGCCCTGGGTCGCCACGCGCTGGATGTAGCTCACGTTCTGCATGGCACCGGCGCCCGTGGCGGGGTTGGCCTTCACGAGCTGGTGCGGGATGTTGCCGGTGCCGTTCGGAGCGACGGCGACCTGCGTGGCCGTGACCTTCGAGCCGTCGGCGCTTTCCCAGGTGGCGGGCGGGCCGTAGTACTTGCCGACCTGCTTGCCGGCGCGGTCCCACAGCTTCGCATCGGGGCCGACGAAGAACCACTCGTACTGGCCGGCGGCGTTGGCCTTGACGCGGCATTCGTAGGTGATGTCGCCGGTGCCCACGGTTTCCATGGCCACCGAGTGGCCGGCCGGCACCTTCACCGCGTCGGGCAGGGAGGCCTGCGAGAACGTCGCGGCGGACTTGGCGCCCATGCCGGAGCAGGCGGCGAGCCCAACCACGGCCAGCGCGGCGGCCAGGGCGTTCAGGGTGCGGATGTGCATGATCGTTTCCTTTTTCAGATCGGCTTCGGGAGAGGTGAAAGAAGAAGCGGTCCGTTGTTGTCGTGAGTTTCGACGGCCTCTTGCGCCTGTACGCGCGCGGTGGGCCGATGGATTCAGCCGGCGCCAAAAACCGGTTGAATCCGGCGCCGCGGCGCGGGCGTATTCCAGGGATGGAAAGCGATGCCCCACAATCCGCGCATGACCGCACCCAGCCCCGACGCCGAGCTGATGGCGCTGATCGACCGGATCGGCCATCGCGACGAAGCCGCCCTGCGCATCCTGTACGACCGGACCGCCCCCAAGCTCATGGGCCTCGCGATGCGCGTGGTGCGCCAGCGCGAATGGGCCGAGGACGTGCTGCAGGAGAGCTTTCTCACCGTCTGGCGCGTGGCCGGCGACTACCGCGCCAGCCTGAGCCCGCCGCTGGCCTGGCTCGGGCTGATCGTGCGCAGCCGCGCGCTCGACCTGCTGCGCCGCCGCACCGCCGACCGGGCCCAGCTCACGCAGGAATTCGACGAGCTGTTGGCCGACACCCTCGAATCCGATGCACCGAACCCGGCCGACACGGCCGATGCCAGCGAGCAGGCCTGGGCGCTGCACCAGTGCCTGAGCCAGCTCGAGGGCCGGCAGCGCGAGGTGGTCAGCCTGGCCTACCTGCGCGAGCTCAGCCATGGCGAACTGGCCGACCAGCTCAAGCTGCCGCTGGGCACGGTCAAGACCTGGATCCGGCGCGGCCTGGAGAAACTGCGCGTCTGCATGGGACGCTTCGCGTAGGCGCAGAGAAAGTAGCCCCGCCATGAAACTCACCGCCCATCCCGAACTGCTGGAGCTGCTGGCCGCGAGCCACGCGCTCGGCACCCTGCGCGGCGGCGCGCGCCGCCGCTTCGAGACCCTCGCGCGCGAACAGGCGCCGGTGCGCGCCGCCGCGCTGGTCTGGCAGGGCCGCCTGGCCAGCATGACCGAGCTGCAGAGCCCGGTCGTGCCCGATCCGGCCGTCTGGACCCGCATCCGCAACATGATCGACGCCGAGCAGGCCCAGCTCGCGCTGGCCCGCCAGCGCGAAGCGGCCAGCGCCGCCCAGCAGCGCAAACCCGCGGGCGGCTGGCTCGGCAGCCTCGCGCTGTGGCGCGGCGCGACCGCGGCCGGCGCGCTGGCCACGGTGCTTGCGGTCACGGTCGGCCTGAACCTGCGCGACCAGCTGCTGAATGCACCGGCGGTGCAGTACGTGGCGGTGCTGTCCGACGACAAGGACGCGGCCTCGATGCTCGTGACCTTCGATCCGAAGAAGCGCCAGCTGGTGCTGCAGCGCGTGGGCGGCTTCAACGAAGGCGCCGACAAGTCGCTGCAGCTGTGGGCCCTGCCGCCGGGCGGCGCGCCGCGCTCGCTGGGCGTGCTCGACCGCGCGCCGGGCCTGCGGCTGCCGGCCAGCGAAGCCGACGTGCGCGCCGTGCCCACGCTCGCGATCAGCCTCGAGCCCAAGGGCGGCGTGCCGAGCGAAGGCGGGCCGACCGGCCCGGTGCTCTTCAAGGGCGCGCTGATCGAGAAGACAATCTGAGGCCTGGCGGGCGCCGCGCGCGGCGCCCGTTCCCTGCCCAGCTTCGGCTTTTCCGATGGTCCGCCTGCCCGCTTTTCCTTCCCGCTCCATGTTCTCGATGAAGACCGCGCTCGCCGCGCTGGCCCTGCTGGCGGCCTCGTTCGCCGCCCAGGCCCAGGCACCCGTCACCGCCCCGGCACCCGCCGCCAGCTTCGACCCGGTCGTCTCCTCGGCCGACTACCTCGCCGCGCGCGTGCGCTGGCACCGCGAGCTCGAGGCCTTCGCGCGCGCCGATCAGGACGGCCTGCCGCCGCCCGGCGGCGTGGTGTTCGTGGGCAGTTCCACGGTGCGCATGTGGACCCGCCTCTCGCAGGACTTCGCCGGCGTGCCCGGCATCGTCAACCGCGGCTTCGGCGGCTCCACCCTGGCCGACTGCAGCCTGTTCGCGCACGACCTGGTGGTGCGCTACCGGCCGCGCCAGGTGATCGTCTACGCGGGCGACAACGACCTCGCCGAGGGCCGCACGCCGCTGCAGGTGCTCGATGCCTTCGTGCGCTTCGCCAACGTGGTGCGCAACGAGCTGCCCGATGCGCGCATCAGCTTCGTCTCGGTCAAGCCCAGCCCCTCGCGCGAGCACCTGATGCCGCTGATCCGCGAGACCAACCACATGGTCTCGGCCTACCTCAACCGGCTGCCCAACAGCGAGTACATCGATATCTTCACGCCGATGCTCGGGGCCGACGGCAAGCCGCGGCCCGAGCTGTTCCGCGGCGACCGGCTGCACATGACCGACGAGGGCTACCGGCTGTGGCAGTCGGTGATCGCCTCGCACCTCGTGCCGGCGCATTGAAGCCGCCGAAGCCCGGCCGGGCCATTTCGAATTCTTTCGACTCCATTTCTCACCCTTCCCTGCCTCGGCACGGCCTTGTCCTACAGCGCGACTGAGGGAAACGGTCTTCGAAGTTTCATGACGGCTCGGTAGAAAGGGGGCCTGTTCCACGCCTGCCGCGCCGGTGCGCGGCCATGGCGGCGGCGACGACTTCAGGGAGATCGAATCCATGCCGAGCGCATCGCGAGCCACGCGCGTCCTGCGAGTCACCTCGAGCGCCATGCCGCAATGGGGCAACGCGCCGGCGCTCGAGCCGGTGGCCATCGAGGGCAGCGAGGGACTGAGCCAGCTCTACGCCTACACGGTCACGCTGACCACGCCCGAGCAGCCGGGCTTCAACGAACGCCAGGCCGCCAACGTCGCGATCAAGCAGCTCGTGGGCGAGCCGCTCGCGGTGCACATCCTGCTCGACGGCCGGCCCGGCGCGGGCGGCGGCGAGCGTCACATCGCGGGCCTGGTCACGCGCGTGCGCTTCCTGCGGCTGGAGAACCGCCGCGCGCTCTACGAGGCGGTGATCGAGCCCTGGCTCACGCTCGCCACGCGCAGCAGCGACTACCGCATCTTCCAGCACAAGACCGTGCTCGACATCGTGCGCGAGGTGCTCTCGCCCTACGGCCTGCCGCTCGACATCCGCAGTTCGCAGAGCTATCCGCCGCGCGACTTCCAGGTGCAGTACGGCGAGACCGACTTCGACTTCGTCGCGCGGCTGCTGCACGAGTGGGGCCTGTACTTCTGGTTCGAGCATGCGCAGGACAAGCACACGCTGGTGATCGTCGACGAGATGGGCGCGCACCAGCCGTTCGCGAACGCGGCCTACGAGAAGATCCCGTTCCACGCCGCCGAGGACACGGTGCGCGAGGAGCACTGCGACAGCTTCTGCGCCTTCGAGGCGCTGCAGAGCGGGCGCTGGGTGACCGACGACTTCGACTTCGAGCGGCCCAAGGCGCGGCTGCAGCAGGTCAGCGCGATGCCGCGCAAGACCGCGCAGAACGAACGCGAGCGCTATGCCTGGCCCGGCGACTACACGGCCGAGTCCGAGGGCGAGCAGCTGGTGCGCCGGCGCATGGAAGAAACCGGCAGCCGTGGCGAACGCGCGAGCGGCTCGGGCAATCTGCGCGCCGTGGTGCCGGGCTGCACCTTCACGCTCGAGCGCCATCCGCAGAACGAGGCCAACCGCGCCTACCTCGTCACCGCCGCGCGGCTGCGCCTGCAGGAGCCGGGCGAGGCCTCGGGGCAGGAACAGTTCGAGTGCCGCGTCGACTTCGAGGTGATCCCCACCAGCAAGGTCTACCGCGCCGACGTGCCCACTGTCCCGCGCCCGCGCACCACGGGCCCGCAGACCGCCATCGTCACCGGCCCGGCCGGGCGCGAGCTCTGGACCGACCAGTACGGCCGCGTGAAGCTGAGCTTCCACTGGAACCGCTACTGCCCGAAGGACGAGAACAGCTCGTGCTGGGTCCGCGTCTCCTCGCCCTGGGCCGGCACCAACTTCGGCGGCATCCAGATCCCGCGCATCGGCCAGGAGGTGATCGTCGACTTCGAGAACGGCGATCCCGACCGGCCGATCGTCACCGGTCGCGTCTACAACGCCGACAACATGCCGCCGTGGGACCTGCCGGCCAACGCCACGCAGAGCGGCCTGCTGTCGCGCAGCTCGGAAGGCGCGACCGATGCCAATGCCAACGCCTTCCGCTTCGAGGACAAGAAGGGCGCCGAGCAGGTGTGGCTGCATGCCGAGCGCAACCAGGACATCGAGGTCGAGCACGACGAGACGCACTGGGTCGGCCACGACCGCGCCAAGACCATCGACCACGACGAGACGGTGCAGGTGGGCCACGACCGCACCGAGAACGTCGGCCACGACGAGACCATCACCATCGGCAACAACCGCGTCGAGACGATCAAGGCCAACGAGCTGCTGACGGTGCTGCAGAACATGAACCGCTTCGTCGCACTGACCTCCTCCGAGGAGGTCGGCATCGCCAAGACCTCGCTGGTCGGCCTGACGCAGACGGTGGCGGTCGGCAAGAGCAAGACCGAGACCATCGGCGAGGACTTCTCGCTCGACGTGGGCGAGACGCTGGTGATCACCGTCGGCAAGAGCCGGCTCGAGATGACCAAGGACGGCCAGGTGACCCTGACCGGCACGCGCTTCGACTTCCGCGCCGCGGGGCCGGTGCGCATCAACGGCCACGTCATCGACCTCTGCTGAGCATGGCGCTCGACCCCAAGGCCGGTGCCTCGCTTGCCAAGCCCGCCGGGCTCGATGGCCTCGGCACGGCGCTGCCCTCGGGCGCGACGGGACGCATCGCGCGCGTCGCGGTGATCGTGGGCAAGCCCCGGCCGCAGACGCCGGCCAGCGATCCGCCGCCCGAGGCGGGCCGCGACGTCGGCCAGGCGCTGGTGGTGTGCACCTCGCCCGACGTCTGCAAGACGCCGATCGGCTCGTCCACCCCGCCCATCCCCTACCAGATCACCGGCCGGCTCGGCGACGATGCCAACGCCTCGCGCAACGTCTTCCTGACCTCGCTCAAGGCCTTCAAGTTCGACAGCCAGGTCACGCACGTCACGGGCGACGAGCCGGGCGCGGCCAAGGGCATCAGTTCGGGCACGGTGGGCGACATCGCCGAGCCCAAGACCGCCTCGACGGTGGTGCGGGTCAACGGCCAGTGGCTGGTGCGCGACGGCGACAGCTTCTGGATGAACAAGCGCAACACCGGCGGCGAGCTGATCTACAAGAAGGACCGCGGCAAGCGCTGGCCGCCCGAGGACCGGCCGGCGATCGACGACAGCGAAGCCGAGGCCCTGCTGGCCAAGGCGCAGGCCGATGGCGCCGAGATCGCCTACTACGGCAGCGACGACGAGAAGACCGGCAAGGCGAAGATCGCCAGCGCCGCCAACCTGTCGGGCTACAGCTCGCTGCTGCGCGCCTCGCTGGGCGAGCAGCCGGTGCAGCTGGCCTTCCTCGACACCGGCAAGACGCCGACCGTCACCGACATGCCCAAGTGGCGCCCGCCGGCGACCATGCCGCGCCCCCGGCTGCCCAAGCCCACGGGCGGCGGCAAGGGCAACCTGATCGCGGTCATCGTGCTGGTGGTGATGCCGATCGGCGACCACTACGCGGCCATTTACGAGGCGAAAAAGGCGCTGACCGGCATCACGCCGCAGACCCCGCGCGAACAGTCGCTCTACGACCAGGCGGTGGACCAGCTCGCCGCCTACAAGCAGGACTACGCCAGCAGCAACTTCCTCGAGTCGCTGCTGCCCTGGGAATCGAAGGGCTTCCATGCCTACGACGCCAAGGTGCGCGATTCGCTCGAGCAGCAGATCGCCGAGGAGCGCGCCCGGGCCAAGGAGACCACCACCGCCCCCGCGCCGGCCACCGACACCAGCGGCGGCGGCGGCAAGGACGGCACCCGCATCACCGGCGACAAGGACGACTGCGAGCCCGAGCCCTACGACGAGAACAAGTGCGGCGACGGCGAGGCCGCGCACCACGTCGTGCCCGACTTCATCCTGCGCGTGGGCACCCGCCTCGACCCGGGCGTGCGCATGCCCGGCGCGCCCTCGCTCGACAAGGGGCCGTCGATCTGCCTGAACAAGGACGACCATGCCGAAGTCCATCGGAAGATCTCCGAAGGCATGCGCGCGAAAATAGGCAGCAACGGCACGGTCACGCTGAAGGATGTCCTGGACATCTCGATCGACGCGCTGGACGAGGTCAAGCCCGATTGCAAGCGGCAGTTCGAGCAGCCGATCCGGGACGCCTTCAAGACCATCCCCGACGAAATGCTCGGACGGGGCCTGACGAAGACCTCCGCCGAACTGCGCGAACTGCTGCAGAACGCGTGGCGCGTGGAATGACGACGAGAAAGCACCGAGCACGACGATGACGCCCCTGACCCAACCCGACCGGATACGGCTGCAGATCGAGGCCGCGGCGCCGCGCGGACGCGACGATCTCTTCCTCGCCTGCTCGAACGCCGACGCGCGCTTCGAGGGCTTCGCGCGCCTGTGCCAGTACCGCGCGGGCCACGATCCGCTCTGGCGCTCCACCGACCTGCCGGCCACGGTCGTCGACGGCCTCTTCTTCTCGCCCCCGCCCGGCGACCCCGGCGCGGCCGCGGCCTTCGTCTTCCTCACCGAGGAAGGCGACGTGATGCAGCTGCCGCCCGGCGGCGAGGCCATGACCGAGCGCATCGAAGGCGCCGGCCTCTGGAGCGACGACTCCGAAGGCTGGGGCAGCATGATCGCGCTGGCCCAGATCGGCGGGCGGCTCCATGCCTGCGGCGGCGGCGGCCAGATCTATCGCCGGACGAAGCCGGGGGCCTGGGAACACATGGACACCGGGCTGCTGCGCGAGAAGGGCGAGAAGAAGAGCATCAGCTTCAAGGCGATCGCCGGCGCGAACGAGCAGGAGGTCTACGCGGGCGGCTGGTTCCAGAACGTGAACGACGGCGTGCTGTACTGCGGCGACGGCCGACGGCCGTGGAAAGCCGTCGCCAGCGGCATGCCGGCCATCTCGCGCATCCATGTCGAGCGCGAGGACTCGGTCTGGGCCTGCGGCCGCGGCGGCACGCTGCTGCACGGCAACCATGTCGACGGCTTCCAGGACGTCTCGGCGCTCGACGACACGCGCGCCTATGTCGACGTGACAAGCTACGACGGCCAGATCTTCCTGGCCACCGAGACCGGCCTCTACCTGCATGCCAACGGCGCGACGCACCGCATCCGCACCCGGCTCGACCCCGAGTACGAGGATGGCCACCTGCTGCGCGTGGTCGACGGCGTGCTCTGGTCGATCGGCTACGCCGACATCGCGCGCTTCGACGGCACGGCCTGGGAGCGCATCCCCTTCCCCGGCAATCCGCCGATCCGCTGAGGCGCCATGGCCATGGCCTTGTGGAAGCGCGAGATCGACTGGATGGACGAGGCCGCGCAGCGCATCGGCTGCTGCGGCATCGCCGAGTGGCTGGCCGACTTCGCGGCCTGGGCGCAGCTCGCGCCCACCGGATGCCCGCCGGCCGAGCTCGCGGCCCGGGCCGACTACGCGAGCGCGTCGAACGGCCTGCGGGTGGCGCTGGTCCATCCCTTCGCCGATCGCGTCGCCCAGGCCGACCCGCAGGCCTGGGTGCTCTACGACCTGCAGCTCGATGCCGCCGCGCTGCCGCTGCCCTTCGGCCTCGACGCGCGCGGCGAAACGCCGCAGGGCGCGCGCCGCAAGCTCTCGGCCGACACCGCCTTCGGCCGCCCGATCGACCTGCGCGACGGCAACCACCGCATCGTCCACTACCTGCCCGACGGCCGCGTGGTGGGCGTGATCTTCAAGCCGGCGATGGTCGGCATCGAGGGGCTGCACCTGCAGCGCCTCGGGGCCATGCCGGACTTCCGCACGCTGGCGACGCCGGGCGCCACGCCATGAGCGATCCGCACGCCGCCTTCCTGCCGGCCCGGCCCGCGCCCACCGCGGACGGCATCGACGACAGCCACGGCCCGGCCCTGCGCATCGACACCCGCGGCATGCATTGCCCGCAGCCCATGCTGCGGCTGCGCAAGGCGATCGCGCGCAGCGCGCCGGGCCAGCTGCTGGTGCTCGCGGTCGACGATCCCGTGGCCTTCGAGAGTCTGGCCGACGCGCTGCCCGCGCTGCCGGTCCAGTTGCTGGGCAGCCAGCGCGACGGCGCCTGCCGCATCTACACGCTGCTGCGACGCTGAGCATGGCGCCCGACCTCGACAACCACACGCCCTTTTCCGCGCTCGCCTTCTCCCAGTTCCACCGCGACGGCACCGACATGGCCGTGCTCGCGGTGCGCGGCAGCTTCCACCTGGTGCCGGGCCAGCCGCTCGCGCTGGCGCCGCGCCAGGCCGCGCTGGAACTGGCCGACCGCTACGACGGCGACCCGGCCGACGGCCTGCTGGTGCGCTGCTGCGACCTCGTGCCGCACAAGCCGGCCGCCGATCTCACGATCCTCGGCTCGGGCTGGGCGCCGCGCGGCGAGGCGGCCGCGTCGTGGCTCGTGGGCGCGCGGCTGGGGCGGCTCGAGAAGCTGGTGCGCGTGCATGGCCCGAGGCGCTGGTGTCCCGTTCGGCGCGATCCGCCCGAGGACGGCGAGAAGCGCGACGCCGGCTGGACGCTGTCGGCACCGCAGCCCGCGCGCGCCGTGCCGCTGGCCTGGCGCGAGGCCTTTGGCGGCCCGGTCCCCGGCAGTTCGCCCCCGGACGTGCACCGCGCCAATCCGCTGGGCCGCGGCATCGTCGATGCCGCGCATTGCGACGCCGCGGCCGAGTGGCCAGCGCCCGCGATCGAGGATCCCTCCGACCCCATCGCCGACTGGCGCCGCCACGACCACGTGCCGCAGGGCTTCGCGCCGCTGCCGCCGGTGTGGCGCCCGCGCCAGCGGCATGCGGGCCGCTACGACGACGACTGGCTCGCGCGCAAGCATCCGCTGCTGCCCGACGACTTCGACTACCGCTTCTACCAGTACGCCGCGCCGGGCCTGGTGCACGAGGCGCCGCTCGCGGGCGACGAGGAGCTGCAGCTGCTGCACATGCATCCCGACCATGCGCATGTGCAGGTCTGGCTGCCCGGCGTTCGGCTGAGCACGACCGTGCAGCGCGAGGACCAGACCTCCGAGACTGTGCCGCTGATGCTCGACGGCGTGCATGTCGACCTGCGCGGCGGCCTCGCGCAGGTGTTCCTGACCTGGCGCTGCTGGGTGCCCAAGCGCGGGGGCGTCGCCCACATGGCGCTGCACGCGGTGGACCCCGACGCCCTGCTCGCCGCGGCAAGCCGGTCGGCCCGCCACGAACCGCTGGCCGGGTACTAGGCTCGCGCCGGCTGGGTCGGCACCTCGTCCGCCGGCGGCGGCACGTCGGCGCCGCGCGAGACGCGCGCCACCAGGTACATGCCCGTGAACACCGCCGCCAGCAGCAGCGCGTCGCCCCACCAGGGCCGCGCGGTCTGGCTGTCGCCATAGAAGGCCAGCACCAGCAGCACGGCCACCAGGTGGGCGCAGAACACCGGCAGCGAGGCCGAGCCCATGGCCTCGAGCCAGCCCAGGCGCGGCAGCTTGCGCATCAGCCAGGGACCGAAGCGCACCGCGAGGATGCCCAGCGCCACGAGGTTGACCAGCCGCAGCGGCCCGAGCAGCCACTTGTCGAACAGCAGGTTGCGTTCCACGTCGCCACCGAACGGCGCCTGGCCGTTGATGCCGGTGTGGCGCCAGTAGAAGCAGTACAGCGCCACGCCCGCCGCCAGCACCAGCAGCCAGGCCGGAAAGCGCAGCGGCCGCATGCCCGGCGCATTGCGGCTGGCGCCGATGGCCAGCCCCGAGAACCAGAGGAACTGCCAGGCGTAGGTGTTGAAGGCGCCCATCTCGTGGTACGGCACCGGCAGGCCCAGGTGGCGCACCGCCAGCCCGTAGACCCATTCGCTGAAGCCGAACTGCGCCGCCGCCCACAGCGCCGCGCTCACCGCCATCACCGGCAGCCAGCCATGGCGCATCGCGAAGGCCAGCACCCAGGGGCTCATGAGCATGAAAAAGATGTACATCGGCAGGATGTCGAGCAGCGCCGGCTCGTACACCAGCAGCAGCCCGTAGAGGAAGCCGTCGCGCGGCGCCGCCAGGTAGTAGGAGACCAGGTTCTTCACCGCCGGCTGGTCGATGTGCAGGCCCACGCCGGTGATCACGGTGAACAGGAACAGCAGGGTGGCCGCATGGCAGAGGTAGACCTTGACCACGCGGCGCCAGAACGCGCTGCGCATCGACTCGACCCCGCGCACATGGCCGATGCGGCTGTAGACCAGGCCCGCGACGAAGGCCGACAGCAGCACGAAGCCCTCGGCCGCCGAGACGAAGCCGAAGGGCTGGCCCAGCGGGTCCGTCAGCCGTGTCGGCAGGTGGGTGACGGTCATCAGCACGAGCATCAGCCCGCGCAAGGCGTCGATTTCCCAGTAGCGTTTCATCGGTTGGCGGCGGTTTCCTGACTTCGTCCGCGCGACGCTCGCCCGGGGTGAGCGATTGTAAGAAGAAGGGGCGACTTCGCAGGCTCCGGCCCCCCGGCCTATGACGGACGGCACTGCCGTGGCGCCATGCAAATCGGCTACCCTCGTGCGCTGTCCTCAGGAGGAGTTAGTTGTGAACAGTTCGATGAGTGCGCGATCCCTCTGGCTGGCCATCGGCGCGGCGGCACTGGCCGCCCCCGCGTTCGCGCTGCAGATCACCAGCCTCACGCCCCAGGGCGAGGTCTCGCGCGTGCGGCAGGTGGTCGCCAAGTTCGACCAGGCCGCGGTCAACTTCGGCGATCCGAAGGCACCGGCCCCGCTGTCCGTGAGCTGCACCGACGCGCAGGCCGGCAAGGGCCAGGGCCGCTGGACCGACGCCAAGCAGTGGGTCTACGACTTCGAGAACGACCTGCCGCCCGGCGTGCGCTGCACGATCAGCCGCATCGCCTCGTTCAAGCCCGCCAGCGGCGAGCTGACCGGCCCCGAGCGCTACCAGTTCTCCACCGGCGGTCCCTTCATCCGCGACTTCGAGCCTGGCAGCTACGCCAAGATCGACGAGCAGCAGATGTTCATGCTCGAGCTCAACGGCCCGGCCACGCTCGACAGCGTGCGCGAGAACGTCTGGTGCGCGGCCGACGGCGTCGGCGAGCGCGTGCCCGTGAAGCTGATCGAAGGCGCCCAGCGCAACGAGCTGCTCAAGGCCCATGGCCGCGACAAGGCCGCCGCCAAGACGCCGCTGCGCTTCGTCACCCTGCAGTGCAACCGCACGCTGACGCCCGGCAGCAAGCTGCAGATCGTCTACGGCAAGGGCGTGGCCACGCCCTCGGGCATCGCCAACAGCGTCGAGCGCCGGCTGAGCTTCACGGTGCGCGAACCCTTCGCGGTCTCCTTCACCTGCGAGCGCGAGAACGCGCAGGCCGCCTGCCTGCCGCTGCGCCCGATGACGCTGCAGTTCAACGCGCCGGTCACGCGCAAGGTGGCCGCGGCGATCCAGCTCAAGGGCGGCGGCAAGACGCTTTCGCCCAAGTTCGACGACGAGGGCTCGGCCCAGAACGCCGACGACGTGGTGAGCTCGATCGAGTTCGCGCCGCCGCTGGCCGAGAGCACCTCCTTCAGCATCGAGCTGCCCTCGAAGTTCGAGGACGCCTCGGGCCGGCCGCTGGCCTCGCCCGACAGCTTCCCGCTGAAAGTAGCGACCGGTGCCATGCCGCCGCTGGCCAAGTTCGCGGCCTCGCCCTTCGGCGTGATCGAGCGCCTGGCCGAGCCCGACACCCCGGCCATGATGCCGGTGACGGTGCGCCGCGTGGAGCCGCAGCTGATGGTGCAGGCGCTCACGCCCGGCAAGGTCAGCGACATCAACCCGAAGACCGACGCCGAGATCATCGAGTGGCTGCGCAAGGTGCGCCGCTACGACAGCTACACCATCGCGCGCACCGAGGCCCGCAAGGACCTGCGCACGCCGCTGCCGCCGGTGCTCGACAGCAGCGACAAGAGCTACGTGCAGACCCGCACGCTGTCGCTGCTCTCGGGCCAGCCGGGCGTGAAGTCGCTCGACATGCCCAAGGCCGAGAGCGGCGACCCGCGCCCCTTCGAGGTCATCGGCATCCCGCTGACGCCGGGCTTCCACGTGCTGGAGATCGCCTCGCAGAAGCTCGGCGACGCGCTGCTCGACGAGCGCCTGGGCGCCAACCGCACGATGTACGTGCGCACCAGCGCGCTGGCCACCAACCTCGCGGTGCACTTCAAGCTGGGCCGCGAGAACTCGATGGCCTGGGTCACCACGCTCGACAAGGGCAAGGTGGTGGCGGGCGCGCAGGTGCGCGTGTCCGACTGCCGCGGCAAGGCCGTGGCCTCGGGCACCACCGGCGCCGACGGCACCGTGATGCTCGAGGGCGTGCCCTCGAAGGCGCCGAACTGCAACGGCGAGGACGAATACGGCGAGGGCTTCTGGTTCGTCAGCGCGCGCGCCAAGGACGAGAAGGGCGTGGAAGACCTCGCCTTCACGCAGAGCGACTGGCAGCGCGGCATCGAGCCCTGGCGCTTCAACGTGCCCACCAGCCTGCAGCCCGAGCCCGACCGCATCGCCCACACCATCTTCGACCGCACGCTGCTGCGCGCCGGCGAGACGGTGTCGATGAAGAGCCTGATCCGCACCCAGACCCGCAAGGGTTTCGGCCTGCCCGACGGCACGCCCGACACGCTGGTCATCACGCACCAGGGCAGCGGCCAGCAGTTCACCCAGCCGCTGGCCTGGCGCAAGACCGCCACCGGCGGCCTGAGCGCCGAGAACAGCTTCGCCATTCCGGCCGCGGCCAAGCTCGGCGTGTACGAGGTGCAGCTGCGCAGCGGCGGCGCCAAGAAGAACAACGACGAGAGCGACGACGAGGAGGACGGTGGCGGCCGCAGCTTCGCGACCGGCATCTTCCGCGTCGAGGAATTCCGCCTGCCGGTGCTAGAGGGCCGCATCGCGCCCAGCGACAAGAAGCCGCTGGTGGCGGCCACGGCCGTGCCCACCGACGTGCAGATCAACTACGTGGCCGGCGGCGGCGCGGCCAACCTGCCGGTGCGCGTGTCGGCCATGGTGCGCGGCAAGAGCCTGAGCTTCTCCGACTACGACGCCTTCAGCTTCAGCCCGCCGCGGCCGGTCGAGGCCGCGGGCCTGCAGGCGGCCACCGCGGCCGGCCCCGAGGCCACGGGCGGCGAGGAGGACCTCAACAGCGTCAGCGACACCCGCGTGATCGCCGACAAGCTGCCGCTCACGCTCAACAAGGACGGCGCCGGCAAGCTCACGATCGACAAGGTGCCCAAGGTCAAGGCCGCGCGCGAGCTGCTGCTGGAAGCCACCTACGCCGACCCGAACGGCGAGGTGCAGACCATCCGCAGCACGCAGACGCTGTGGCCCGCGGGCGTGATCGCCGGCATCAAGACCGAGGGCTGGGTCTCGACCGCGCAGAAGGTCAAGTTCCAGGCGCTCGCGCTCGACCTCGCGGGCAAGCCCCAGGCCGGCGTGACGCTCAACGTGCGCGCCGTGGCGCGCATCACCACCACCAGCCGCAAGCGCATGGTGGGCGGCTTCTACACCTACGACAACAAGACCGAGACCAAGGACATCGGCACCGTCTGCAGCGGCAAGAGCGACGCACGCGGCCTGCTGCTGTGCGAGACCGAGCTCAAGGACGCCGGCGAGGTGGAACTGGTCGCCAGCGCCACCGACAGCGAGGGCCGCGATGCCCGCGCCGCCAGCTCGGTCTACGTGACCAAGCAGGGCGAGCTGTGGTTCGGCGGCGAGGACAACGACCGCATCGACGTGCTGCCCGAGAAGAAGAGCTACCAGCCCGGCGAGATCGCCAAGTTCCAGGTGCGCAGCCCGTTCCGCTTCGCGACCGCGCTGGTGTCGGTCGAGCGCGAGGGCGTGATCGAGACCCACGTGGTGCAGCTCAACGGCCAGGACCCGACGGTCACGCTGCAGGTCAAGCCCGAGTGGGGCCCGAACGCCTACGTGAGCGTGCTCGCGCTGCGCGGGCGCCTGCGCGAGGTGCCGTGGTACAGCTTCTTCAGCTGGGGCTGGAAGGCGCCGCGCGAATGGTGGACCGCCTTCTGGTACGAGGGCAAGGAGTACGTGGCGCCGACCGCCATGGTCGACCTCAGCAAGCCCGCCTACCGCCTCGGCATGGCCGAGATCCGCGTCGGCACGCGCGCCCACCAGCTCGACGTGACGGTGGCCAGCGACAAGCCCAGCTACCCGGTGCGCGGCAAGGCGCAGGTCACGATCACCGCCAAGCTGCCCGACGGCAAGCCGGCCGCCGGCGCCGAGGTGGCGCTGGCCGCGGTCGACCAGGCGCTGCTCGAGCTGATGCCCAACGACAGCTGGGACCTGCTCAACGCGATGCTGCAGCGGCGCAGCTGGGGTGTCAGCACCTCGACCGCGCAGATGGAGATCGTCGGCCGGCGCCACTACGGGCGCAAGGCCGTGCCCGCGGGCGGCGGCGGCGGCAAGGGCCAGACGCGCGAGCTGCTCGAGACCCTGCTGATCTGGAACCCGCGCGTGGTGCTCGATGCCAACGGCCAGGCCGTGGTGACGGTGCCGCTCAACGACGCGCTGACCACCTTCAAGATCGTGGCGGTGGCCGACTCGGGCACCGACCTGTTCGGCACCGGCCAGGCCAGCATCCAGGCCACGCAGGACCTGCAGATCATCAGCGGCCTGCCGCCGCTGGTGCGCGAGGACGACCAGTTCCGCGCCCAGATCACGCTGCGCAACACCACGCAGAAGGCGATGAAGGTGGAAGCCACGCCGCGCGCCACCCTGCTCACGCTGCAGCCGCAGACGGTGGACATCCCCGCCGGCGAGGCGCGCGAGGTGGCCTGGAACGTGACCGCGCCGGCGCAGCTCGCGCAGACGCGCGCCGAGGCGATCCTGTGGGAGATCGAGGCCAAGGACACGCTGGGCGGCGCGCGCGACGCGCTCAAGGTGCGCCAGCGCATCGTGCCCTCGGTGCCGCTCACGGTGCAGCAGGCCACGCTGGTGCAGGTCGACGGCCCGTTCACCATCGACGTGGCGCCACCGGCCGACGCCCTGCCCGGCCGCGGCGGCCTGAAGCTGTCGCTGCAGCCCAAGCTGGCCGAAGGCCTGCCGGGCGTGCGCGACTGGTTCGCCAACTACCCCTTCGTCTGCCTCGAGCAGAAGACCAGCAAGTCGGTCGGCCTGCGCGACGCGAAGATGTGGCAGGGCGTGCTCGCGCAACTGCCCACCTACCTCGACAGCGACGGCCTGGCGAGCTACTTCCCGCCGCGCGACGGCGAGGCCAACGGCGGCAGCGACATCCTGACCTCGTACCTGCTGGCGGCCACGAACGAAGCGGCTTCGCTCGACCCCGCCTTCGCGCTCGCCGACGACGTGCGCGCGCCGATGGAGGCCGGCCTGATCGCCTTCGTCGAGGGCCGTCTCACGCGCGACTTCTGGAGCCCGCGCAAGGACCTGGACGTGCGCAAGCTGGCCGCGCTCGAGGCGCTGTCGCGCTACGGCAAGGCCTCGGGCGCCATGCTCGGCAGCATCACCATCGCGCCGAACCAGTGGCCCACCAGCGCGGTGATCGACTGGCTCAACATCTTGAAGCGCGTGCAGGACGTGCCGCAGCGCCAGCAGCGCATGGACGAGGCCAACAACGTGCTCAAGGCGCGGCTGTCCTACCAGGGCACCAAGCTGATCTTCAGCACCGAGCGCGACGACTACTGGTGGTGGCTGATGACCAACGGCGACGTCAACACCGCGCGCCTGCTGCTGACGGTGATGGACGATCCGAGCTGGAAGGACGACATCGGCAAGCTCGCCAACGGCTTCATCGGCCGGCAGCAGAACGGCGCCTGGCACACCACCACTGCCAACCTCTGGGGCGGGCTGGCGCTCGAGAAGTTCAGCAAGCTGTTCGAGAGCACGCCGGTGGCCGGCATCACCGCCGCCACCCTGGGCGCGGCCAAGGCGCAGGTCGACTGGAGCAAGGTCGAGCGCGTGAAGGCCAGCGATCCGGGCGGCGCGCCGAACCAGACCACCTTCTTCGGCGCCCCGGCCTCGCCGGGCAACCTGCGCAACAACGGCATGTTCCTGCCGTGGGCGGCGTCGCCCGGCGGCGCGCCGGTGCGCGACACCCTGCTCGTGACCCAGCAGGGTACGGGCAAGCCCTGGCTCACGATGCAGTCGATCGCGGCGGTGCAGCTCAAGGCGCCGTTCGCGGCCGGCTATGCGATCAAGAAGACCGTGACGCCGGTCGAGCAGGCGGTGGCCGGCAAGTACACGCGCGGCGACGTGCTGCGCGTGAGCCTGGAAGTCAACGCCAGCGCCGACATGACCTGGGTCGTCATCAGCGACCCGGTGCCCGGCGGCGCCACCATCCTCGGCAGCGGCCTGGGCCGCGACTCGCAGATCGCCACCCAGGGCGAGAAGAAGTCGGGCGCCGGCTGGCCGGCCTTCGAGGAACGCAGCTTCGAGGCCTTCCGCAGCTACTACCAGTACCTGCCCAAGGGCGTGGTGAAGATGGAGTACACGGTGCGGCTGAACAACGTCGGCGACTTCGCGCTGCCGCCGAGCCGTGTCGAGGCGATGTACGCGCCCGAGATGTTCGGCGAGGTGCCGAACGAGCGCATCAAGGTCGAAGCGGCGCGCTGAAGCCGCCCGCGCGGATGACGGTTCGGCGCAACGCGCGGCCGGCCGTCATCCCGCCTTCATCTGGGTTCGTCACCATCGCCGCCACGAACCACGAGGAGTGATCCATGGGCCTGGCCATCTGCGTCGGCATGCTTGCCGAGCTGCTCGAAGACGACCCCGAGGGCGCCGAGGCGTTCGAGGAAGACCTGGCGGAAGTCAACCGCGTGCTGGCGGCCGCCGGCCTGCCGCCGCACACCGAGCCGCGCGAGGCGATCGAGTTCGACTCGCGCGCCTCGATCGAGAGCTTCCCCTACTCCTTCATCCACTACCTGCGCCGCGCCTACGCGCACCGCGTGCTCGCGCCCGACTGGGTGGCCACGCCGCTGGCCGACGACGTCGATCCCACGGCCGACCCGAAGATCCAGACCCTGCTCGACAGCGAGGACAGCCACCTGCTGTGCCACTCGGATGCCGAGGGCTTCTACGTGCCGGTGGACTTCAAGGAAGTGCTGTTCGACGAGCGCGACGAGGACGATGAAGCCGAGGAAGAGGACGAGGAAGAGGACGACGAGGACGTCGACCTCTCGCGCGGCCCCGAGGAAGACGACATCGAGGACGAGGAAGAGGACGAGGAGGACGACGAAGCCCTGGGCCTGCCCGGCGGCATGCTCGGCTCCTCGTACCGCCTGCTCGAGGAACTGGTCTACGTGGCGCCCGCGCTGGGCATCCACCTGAACAACGGCAAGCTCGGCGACGAGGAGGCCGAGCGCATCGACGCCCTGATCGAGGACGACAACGGCCTCTACCGCGAGTACGCGGCCTGGCTGCTGCTTTACGAGGCTGCGCGACTGAGCATCGCGCATCGCACGGCGATCGTGTTCTGCTGAAGCACGCCGCGCTGGCTCGCCGGCGCGGCACGCGGTACAACGGTGGCCGGCATCCAGGAAGGACCTCTTCATGACCCGGCGACTGCTCGAAATCCGCACCTACCGCCTCAAGCCCGGCACCCTCGAGGCCTTCCACGAGGCCATGCACGCGCGCGCCGTGCCCATGCTGCGCGCCAGGGGCATGGACGTGGTGAGCTACGGCCGCGGCGACCACGAGGAAGAGAGCTACCACCTCGTGCGCGCTTATGCGAGCCGCGAGGCGCTCGAGGCCGAGCAGTCGGCCTTCTACGGCTCGACCGAATGGCGCGAGGGCCCGCGCGCCGCGCTGGTGGACCGCATCGAGACCTACCTCAACACGCTGCTCTGGGCCTCGGGCGAGGCGGTGGACAGCATGCGCGCGCTCAACGCGCCGGACTGAGTCCGGCCCGGCGCGCTTGTCATTCCCGGTCTTTCCCGATGGGCGCCGCGCGGCCGGCGGCCTACACTGACTCCAGCCGTTCCCATTCCCCCCAACCCCGTTGCTGCGATCCGCAGAAAGGCCGCTACCCATGACCACGATGGACACGATGGAAATCGCCAACACGCTCGTCGAGCTGTGCCGCCAGGGCGCCTACGAGGAGGCGCTGACGCTCTATGCGAGCGACGCGGTGAGCGTCGAGGCCGGCGGCCCGCCCGACATGGCGCGCGAGGTGCGCGGCATCGAGGCGATCCGCGGCAAGGGCGAATGGTGGACCTCGAACCACGAGGTGCACGGCATGATCGTCGCGGGCCCGTGGCCGCACGACGACCGCTTCATCGTCGGCTTCAAGATCGACGCCACCTTCAAGACCAGCGGCGAGCGCTTCACCATGGAGGAGATGGCGCTCTACACGGTGGAAGACGGCAAGATCGTGCGCGAGGAATTCTTCTACGCGGCCTGAGCCCATGGCCCTCGAGTGGCGCCACGCGATCGACGCTGTCGACTGGGACGAGCTGTCGCGGCTCTACGAGATCGCGCCGCTGGGCCACAAGCCGCCCGAGAGCCTGAAGCAGGTGTACGCCGCCAGCCTCTTCAAGTGCCTGGTCTATGAGGACGGCCGGCTGGTCGGCGCGGGCCGCGCGCTGGCCGACGGCCTCGACTGCTCCTACATCTGCGACGTGGCCGTGCACCCCGAGCGCCAGGGCACCGGCCTGGGCCGCGAGATCGTCGCGACACTGGTCGAACGCTCGCGCGGCCACAAGAAGATCATCCTGTACGCGGTGGCCGGCAAGGAGCCGTTCTATCGCAAGCTCGGTTTCCGCCGCATGAAGACCGCGATGGCGATCTTCCGCGACGAGCCGCTCGCCATCGCGCGCGGCCTGGTCGACGGCGACTGAAACCGCTCAGCGCGCGGGCGCCGCGCACGAGGCGCCGATGGTGAGCGCCAGCGGCACGTGCACGCTGCGCCGCGCCTCGGGCGCGCGCCCTTCCACCCGCTCGAGCATCAGCTCGGCCGCGGCATGCGCGGCGCCCTCGATGTCGAAGCGCAAGGTGGTCAGCGGCGGGTCCATCAGCGCGAAGGCGTCGTCGGTGCCGATGCCCACCACCGACAGCTGCGCCGGAATGCGCAGGCCGCGTTCGCGCGCGCTGCGCAGCGCGCCCGACAGCAGCCGCGTGCCGAGCGCGATCAGCGCGGTGGGCGGCGCCGCGAGCGCGAGCATCGCGTCCATCTGCGCGGCCGACGACTCGATGGCCGAGCTCAGCATGCACACCAGCGCCTCGTCGTAGCCGAGGCCCGCGCGCCGCAGGCCGTCGCGGTAGCCGAGCAGCTTCTCGCGCCCGGGCCGGATCGCGGGATTGGGGCCGAACAGCGCGATGCGCCGGTGGCCCAGCGACACCAGGTAGTCGACCGCCGTGGCCACGCCCTGGCGATGGTCCTGGCAGACCGCGTCGGCCTCGAAGCCGGTCTCGCGGTCGAGCACCACCAGCGGCAGCTTGCAGCGCGCGAAGGCGTCCTGCGCCGCGGGCAGGTCCTCGCGGCTCGGCGAGACGAACACGCCCTCGAGCCGGCGGTTCTCGAACAGGTGCAGCAGCTGCGCCTCGCGCTGCGGCTGGTCGAAGGTGCTGCCGACCAGCACCGAGAAGCCCTCGGACTGCAGCCGCGCCTCGACCGCCGCGAAGAAGGCCGAGAGGAAGGGATTGGCCATGTTCGAGACCATGAAGCCGATCGCCTTGCTGCGCCCGGTCTTCAGGTGCCGCGCGCTGAAGTTCGGCACGTAGCCGATGCCCTGCGCGGCCTTCTCGACGCGCTTGCGCACCTCGGCGCTGACGTAGCCGCTGTGGTTGAGCACGCGCGAGACGGTGGCCACCGAGGTCTCGGCGGCGCGCGCCACGTCGCGCAGCGAGACCGCCTGGCTGGGCGTTCGGCTCATAGTTTTCCCTTATGCAAACGTTCCATGGATTGCGGCCTCCTGGGTGCTCACTTTAACCTTGGAATCGATATGGAAACGTTCTCAGAAACAAGGCGCGATTTCGCCGGCCGCACGGTGCTGGTGGTGGGTGGCGGCCAGGCCGCCGGCGGCGATCCCCAACTCGTGGGCAACGGCCGCGCGATCTGCCTGCGGCTCGCGCAGCGCGGCGCGCGCGTGGTGTGCGCCGACCGCGACCTCGAGGCCGCGCGACACACGGTGGCCGCGACCGAGGCGCAGGCACCCGGTGCGCAGCATGTGGCCCTGGCCGCCGACATCGGCGACCCGGCCCAGGTGCGCGCGCTGTTCGCCACGCTGGCCGAGGGCGGCATCGTGCTCGATGCGCTGGTGCTCAACGCCGGCATCAGCGACCGCCGACCGCTGGCCGAGGTCACGCCCGAGAGCTGGGACGCGATCCTCGGCGTGAACCTGCGCGGCCACCTGCTGTGCGCGCAGGCGGCGCTGCCCGCCATGCAGCACGGCGGCGCGATCGTGTTCGTCTCCTCGCTGGCCGCGCTGATGCCCGCGGGCCGCAACCCGGCCTACGAGAGCTCGAAGGCCGCGCTGTCGGCGCTGTGCCGCGCGGTAGCGCTCGAGGGCCATGGGCGCGACATCCGCGCCAACATCGTGCGCGCGGGCCTGATCGACACGCCCATGGGCCGCGCCGCCAGCGCTGCGCGCCCGGGCCGTGCGAGCGGGCCGCTGCCCTTCGGCCGCCAGGGCAGCGCCTGGGACATCGCCAACGCCGCCTGCTTCCTGCTCTCGGACGAGGCCGCCTACATCAATGCCGCCGAGCTGCCGGTGGACGGCGGCCTGCGCCACGGCATCGCGCGCGCACCCGGCGCCGCGGCCTGAGCCTTCTCTTTCTTTTTTCCCCGCTTCCGGAGACAAGCCTTGAAACGACGTTCCCTCCTGGGCGCCGGCGCCCTCGCGCTGGCCGCCCTCGCCACCGGCGCCATGGCGCAGACACCGGCCTGGCCCGCCAAGCCGCTGCGCCTGGTCGTGCCCTTCCCGCCCGGCGGCGCGGCCGACCTGTTCGCGCGCCTCGTGGGCACCGAGCTCGCGCAGGCGCTGGGCCAGCCGGTGATCGTGGACAACCGTCCCGGCGCCGGCGGCAACATCGGCGCGCGCGAGGTCGCCAACGCGCCGGCCGACGGCTACACGCTGATGCTCGGCACCGTCGGCACGCACGCCATCAATCCCACGCTTTACGGCAACCTGCCCTACGACACACGCAAGGCCTTCGTGCCGGTGGCGATGGTGGGCTCGGTGCCCAACGTGCTGGTGGTGAACCCGGCGCTGCCGGCCAAGACCGTGGCCGAGCTCACGGCGCTCGCGAAGCGCTCGCCGGGCAAGCTCACGATGGGCTCCTCGGGCAACGGCAGCAGCATCCACCTGTCGGGCGAGCTCTACAAGCACCTCGCGCACGTGAGCATCCTGCACGTGCCCTACCGCGGCGGCGCGGCCGCGCTGACCGACCTGATCGGCGGCCAGATCGACCTGATGTTCGACAACCTGCCGACCTCGCTGCCGCACATCGCCAAGGGCTCGCTGCGCGCGCTGGCCGTGACCGGCGCGCAGCGCTCGCCGCTGCTGCCCGAGGTGCCGACCATGGCCGAGGCCGGCCTCGCGGGCTACGAGTCCACCGCCTGGTCGGGCCTGTTCGTGCCCACCGGCGTGCCCGCGCCGGTGGTGGCGCGGCTGCACGACGAGGTCGACAAGGCGCTGCGCAGCGAGCGCGTGAAGGCGCGCTACCGCGACCTCGGCGCCGACATCCTGCCGATGCCGCAGCCGGCCTTCGACCAGTTCGTGCGCAAGGAGTACGACAAGTGGGCCGAGATCGTGCGCGTCTCGGGCGCGAAGGCGGAGTAAGCGGATGCGGCCGATCGATTTCCTGCTGCGCGCCGCGCGCCGCCATCCCGACAAGATCGCGCTCTCGGGCCCCGAGGGCACGCTCCGCTACGCCGAGCTGCTGGCCCACACCGAGGCGCTGGCCGCCGCGTTCCAGACGCTGGTGCCCGATCCGCGCGGGCGCATCGCGATCTGCGCGGGCAACCACCTCGCGCACGTGGTGTCGCTGTTCGCGACCCTGCTCGCGGGCCGCATCTGGGTGCCGCTCAATCCGCGCGCCGGCGCCGACGAGCTGTGCCGCATCGTCGACTTCACCGAGGCCGCGCTGGTGATCGCCGAGCACGAGCAGGCGCCCAAGCTCGAGGCCACCGGCGCGCCGCGCGTGGTCTACCGGCCGGGCGCGCTCGGCACGGCGCCCACCGCTTGCGAACTCTCGGCGCTGCTGGCCGCGCACGCGGGCAGCCGGCCCGCGCCGGTGCGCCACGACCTGGCCGAGATCCAGGCGATCAAGTTCACCGGCGGCACCACCGGCGCGCCCAAGGGCGTGATGCAGAGCTACCGCGCGTGGAACACGACCATCGTCTCGATCATGCAGGCGATGAAGCTCGACGCCGACGAGCGCTACCTCGCGGTGGCCTCGATCACGCACGGCACCTCGACCTTCCTGCTGCCGGTGCTCGGCAGCGGCGGCACGGTGCTGCTGCCGCGCTCGACCAGGCCGCGCGAGGTGCTCGACCAGCTCGAGCACGACCGGGTGACCGCGGTCTTCATGCCGCCCACGCTGATCTACAGCCTGCTCGAGGACCCGACGGCGCGCGGGCGCGACTGGCGCGCGCTGCGCCACTTCGTCTATGCGGCGGCGCCGATGCGCAGCGCGAAGATCGTGGAGGCGCAGCAGGTGTTCGGCCATGTCGAGACCGGCTACGGCCAGACCGAGGCGCCGGCGATCATCTCCTACATGCCGGTGGAGGACGCGCTCGATCCGCGCAACCTCGAGTCGGTGGGCCGCGCCGCGCTGATGACCGAGGTCGCGATCATGGACCCGGCCGGCGCGCTGCTGCCGCCGGGCCAGGGCGGCGAGGTGGTGGTGCGCGGCGACCTCGTGATGTCGGGCTACTGGAAGCAGCCCGAGAAGACCGCCGAGGCCTTCCACGACGGCTGGCTGCGCACCGGCGACGGCGGCTACCTCGACGAGCGCGGCTTCCTGTTCCTCAAGGACCGCATCCGCGACCTGATCATCACCGGCGGCTTCAACGTCTACCCGACCGACGTGGAGAACGTGCTGGGCCGGCATCCCGCCGTCTACGACTGCGTGGTGATCGGCGTCGACGACGACAAGTGGGGCGAGGCCGTGCATGCCGCGGTGCAGTTGCGCGAGGGCGCGGCCTGCGAGGCCGCCGAGCTCGTCGCCTGGGTGCGCGAGCGGCTCGATCCCGTCAAGACGCCGAAGGCGGTGCACTTCTTCGACGCGCTGCCGCGCACCGCGAACGGCAAGGCCTCGAAGAAGGACGCACGCATCGAAGTGCTGCGGCGCATGGGCGCCGGCAGCGAGACCTCCCCACCGCATCACGCCACGCCATGAATCCGACCCCACCATCCGACCGCCACGCCCTCGTCACCGGGGGCTCCTCGGGCATCGGCCTGGCGATCTGCCGCCGCCTCATCGAGAGCGGCTGGCAGGTCACCAGCCTCGACATCCAGCCTCCGCCCGACGCGCGCAGCGGCGCGCACCTGCGCGTGGACATGGGCGACCGCGAGGCGCTCGCCGCCGCGCTCGCCGACGCCTGCGGCCGCCACCGCTTCACCGGCCTGGTGAACAACGTGGCCGCGATCCGCCCGGCGCCACTCGAGAGCACCTCGCTCGACGACTTCGACCTGCAGATCGGCGTGACCGCGCGCGCCGCGCTGCAGTGCGTGCAGGCCGTGCTGCCCGCGATGCGCGCGGCCGGCGGCGGGCGCATCGTCAACATCACGAGCCGCGCCGCGCTCGGCAAGGAACTGCGCAGCGGCTACTCGGCCGCCAAGGGCGCGCTCAACGCGCTCACGCGCACCTGGGCGCTCGAGCTCGCGGCGCAGGGCATCACGGTCAACGCGGTGGCGCCGGGCCCGATCGCCACCGAGGCCTTCAAGGCCGCGAACCCGGCCGACAGCCCGCGCACGCGGCGCATCGCCGAGGGCATCCCGGTGCAGCGCTTCGGCGAGCCCGCCGAGGTGGCGCACGCGGTCGACGCCTTCATGCACCCGATGGCCTCGTTCATGACGGGCCAGGTGCTCTACGTCTGCGGCGGCATCACCGTGGGCCTGGCGGGCTGAGGGGGTCAACGATGACGATCACCACCGAGATCGGCTACACCACCCCCGACGCGATCCACGTGCGCGGCCTGAATCTCGCCACCGAGATCATCGGCAAGCTCGACTTCGTCGAGATGCTGTGGCTGCTCGCGATGGCGCGGCTGCCCGAGCCGCGCGAGAAGGCGATGGTCAACATGCTGCTGGTGACCGCGGCCGACCACGGCCTCACGCCGAGCGCGATCGCCGCGCGCATGACCTGGCTCGGCGCGCCCGAGTCGCTGCAGGGCGCGGTGGCTGCAGGCCTGCTGGGCGCGGGCTCGAACTTCCTCGGCACGGTGCAGAACGTCAGCGAGATGCTGCTCGCGGCCGCCGCGGGCCTCACCGACGACGCGAGCGATGCCGAGGTGCGCGAGCGCGCGGCCACGCTGGTGCGCGAGCGCCGGCAGGCGAAGCGCAGCATCCCGGGCATCGGGCATCCGATCCACGTCGACGGCGATCCGCGCGTGCCGACGCTCATGGCCGTGTCGAAGGCCAACGGCTACTTCGGGCGCCACTGGCGGCTCGCGCTCGCGCTGGTCGAGGTGCTGCGCAAGGACCATGGCCGTCACCTGCCGCTCAACGCGGCCGGCGCCAACGGCGCGGTGCTCGCCGACATGGGCCTCGACCCGCTGCTGGGCCGCGGCCTCGCGCTGGTCGGGCGCGCGGCCGGGCTGGTCGCGCATGTCTGCGAGGAATCGCGCGCGCCGACCGGGCAGCAGCTCTGGGACCTGGTGCTGCGGCAGGACGCGCGCAACGTGCTGCCCGCCGACAAGCGCTGACAAGCGCCGAGCCACGGGCCGTCGTTACGCGCGTTACGGCGGTGACGCGGCGGCCGCCGCCGCGCGTTGCCGCGGCGCCCGCGCGCTTCGAAGATGCGCGCCATGCGACATCTTCCCGCCACCCTCCTCGCGCTGTCTGCGCTGCTGCTGCCGCTGGTCGGCCATGCCGAACGCACCGGCTTCGACAGCCCTCCCGAATCGCTCGCCGCCCGGGTCCTCGGCGACCGGCCCGGCACCCTCGTCGCGGGCATCTGGCGCGATGGCGCGGCGCGCTACGCGATCCAGCGCAATGCGCCGGGCCGCGTCGGCCCCGCAAGGCCGATGGCACCGACACAGGCGCAGCCGGTGTTCGAGATCGGCTCGATCAGCAAGGTCTTCACCGGCCTGCTGCTCGCACAGGCCGTGGAGCGCGGCGACTTCTCGCTCGACGACACGCTGGGCCGGCTGCTCGCCGACAAGGCCACGCTGCCGCCGCCCGTGGCCGCGATCACGCTGCGCCAGCTCATCACGCACACGGCCTGCCTGCCGAACCTGCCCTCGCTGCCGGCGCGCCCGCCCGGGCTCGACTCCAATCCCTTCGCCAGGCCCACGCGTGCGCACCTGATGGTGGCGCTCTCCACGCTCGAGTTCACGCAGTCGCCGCCCTGCGCGCCGCGCTACGGCAGCCTGGGCATCGCGCTGGTCGGGCAACTGCTGTCGGACCGCTATGGCCAGCCCTGGGACCAGCTGGTGCGCGAGCGCATCGCCGCGCCGCTGGGCATGAAGGACACGGTGCAGCACCTCGACGCGGCGCGCGCGAAGCGGCTGCCCCAGGGCTACGCGGGCAACGCGGCGCGCGCGCCCTGGGAATTCGGCGCGCTGGCCGCGGCCGGCGCATTGCGCAGCACCGCGCCCGACCTGCTGCTGTTCGCACGCGCATTGATGGCCGGCCGCGCGGGGCCGCTGGGCGCCGCGGCCGAGCGGCTGCGCGAGCCGCTGTCGGCGCAGGGCGAGTACGACGTCGGCTATGCGCTGCGCATGCGCGATCCGGCCGCGGGCGGCGCGCAGCGGCGCATCTATTTCCACACCGGCCAGACCGGCGGCTACCGCGCGCTGCTCGCGTTCTCGCCAGCCACCAGCGAAGCGTTGGTGCTGCTCGCGAGCAACGACGCGGCCGCGGTGGTGCCGGTGCTGGACGCGCTCACCCTCCCCCTCGCCGCGAAGTAGCCATGCGGGCCGTCCCGGGGTGGCTGGCGCGCGATTGCCGGCACAATCCCCGCGGACACACCTGCATGAACACACGATTCGTCGAAGCCTTTCTCTGGGCCGCGCGGCTGGGCAGCTTCCGGGCCGCGAGCGACCGGCTGCACATCACGCAGGCGGCCGTGTCGAACCGCGTCGCCTCGCTGGAAGAAGACATCGGCGCGCGCCTGTTCGAACGCGACGCGCGCGAGCTGCGGCTCACGCCCGTCGGCGTGCGCCTGATGGACTACGGCGAGCGGCTGCTCGAGCTGCGCCGCGAGATCGTCTCGCTGGGCCGCCCGCGCGAGGACCTGCTGGGCCTGGTGCGCATCGGCGCGATCGAGACCGTGGTCCACACCTGGCTGCTGGGCTTCCTCACCAACCTGCGCTCCACCTACCCGGGCATCGAGGTGCAGCTCACCTCCGAGACCACGCTGGCGCTGCACCGCGGCCTGCGCGAGGGCGCGCTCGACATCGCGCTGCAGACCGACCACATCGCGGGCGCGGGCATCGTGAGCACGCCCTGCCTGCCGATGCCCATGGGCTGGGTCGGCCAGATGAGCGCCGAGGGCACGCAGACAGTGGAGCAGCTGCTGCGCCAGCCGGTGCTGACCATGAGCCCGGGCTCGCAGCCGCACGAGGCGCTCAAGAACCTCTACCGCGCGGTGGGCATCCCGCTGGGCAAGGTGCATTGCGTGAGCTCGATCTCGGCGCTCGCGCGGCTGGTGAAGGCGGGCTTCGGCAATGCGCTGGTGCCGCTGCCGCCGGTCTACGAGTACGTGGCGGCCGGCGACGTACGCATCATCGAATGCGATGCGCTGATCTCGCCGCAGCGGCTGGTGGTGAGCCATCTCGAGGCCGCCGACTCCGACGCCATCCGGCTCGTGGCCGAGCTGGCCTGCCGGGCCTCCGACCAGTTCACGGCCGCGGCAATTGCACCAATCTGGAGCGGAGCCATAGAGGGTTAACCCTCGAAACAGCGCATTTGCGCCCCATCGAGGGGCCAGTAATTCTTGTGGCTGTCGCCCAGAAAAACTCGTTTGTGACAGCCTGACCCCGCGACGGAAGATCGCGCCTTCTTTTTTCGAAGGCCCGCTCCCGCTTCCGCCGCCATGACTTCCACCGCTTCCGTCACCGAACCTTCCGCCGCCGAGAACGGCCTGCTCTTCGTCGCCTGCGACGTCGATCCCGCGGCCGACGAGGCCGACTTCAACCGCTGGTACGACCGCGAGCACGTCGAGGAACGCGTGCGCATCCCGGGCTTCCTTTCCGGCGCGCGCTATGTCTCGCTCGAAGGCGGCCGCCGCTACCTCGGCCTGTACCGCACCGCCTCGCTCGAGGTGTTCCGCTCGGCCGGCTACCGCGCCGCCTTCGAGCGCCAGACGCCGTGGTCGATCGCCAACCTCGACCGCATGCGCGATCCGATCCGCCGCGTCTGCGCGGTGCGCGCCGTCACCGGCTTCGGCAGCGGCAGCCACATCGCGGTGCTGCCGCTGGCCGTGGCCAGCGATGCCGCCGCGCTCGCCGAACGCGCCGCCGAGGCCGGCCGCCGCCTCGCCGAACAGCCGGGCTTCGTCCAGTCCTTCCTGCTGCAGCCCGATGCCGCGCTGAGCACGCCGCTGCCGCGCGAGCGCAGCGAAGGCCGCGTGCTGCAGCCGATGCTGGTGGTCGAGACCAGCGGCGCCGATGCCGCCCGCGCCGCGCGCGCCACGGCCGCCGCCGCGCTCGATGCCGATCCCGCGAGCGGCTGGCTGCTCGCGCTCGGCTGGAAGCTGCACGCCGGCGAGCTGGCCTGACCGACCGCCTCCTTCACCTTCTTCCTCATTCCAGGATCCTCATGACCGAACACGCTCTCCCGGCCGCGTCCGCCGCGCACGGCGCCAAGCCCGCCAAGATGGGCCGCCTCGCGATGGCCAGCTCCATCGGCACCACGCTCGAGTGGTACGACTTCACCGTCTACAACATCATGGCGGCGCTGGTCTTCAACGCGATCTTCTTCCCCTCCTTCGATCCGCTGACCGGCACCATCCTCGCCTTCTCGACCTACGCGGTCGGCTACATCTCGCGCCCGCTCGGCGGCGTCGTCTTCGGCCACCTCGGCGACCGGCTCGGCCGGCGCTTCGTGCTGGTCGCCACGCTGGTGATCATGGGCGTGTCGACCGGCCTCATGGGCCTGCTGCCGACCTACGCGAGCTGGGGCATCTGGGCACCGGTGGCGCTGGTCGCGCTGCGCTTCGTGCAGGGCGTGGCGCTCGGCGGCGAATGGGCCGGCGCGGTGCTGCTGTCGATGGAACACGGCAAGCCGAACGAGCGCGGCCGCAACGCCTCGTTCACGCAGGTCGGCCCCTCGGCCGGCACGCTGATCGGCACCGGCTTCATCGCCGCCGTGTCGGCCTGGCTCAGCCCCGAGGACTTCCAGTCCTGGGGCTGGCGCATCCCCTTCGTCTCGAGCGTGGCACTGGTGCTGTTCGGCCTGTGGCTGCGTCGCGGCGTCGAGGAAACGCCGGTGTTCCGCGAGATGGAGCAGAAGCAGGAGACCGCCAAGACCCCGATCAAGGAAGTGCTGGGCCAGCACTGGCGCCGCCTGCTGGTGGCCGGCGGCTCGCGCATCGGCTCCGACGTGCTCTATGCGCTGGTGGTGGTGTTCACCCTCACCTACGTGACCACCGTGCTGCACCTGTCGCGGCCGCTGGCGCTGACCGCGACCATGATCGGCGCGGCCTGCAACGCGATCTCGGTGCCCTGGTTCGGCAGCCTGTCGGACCGCATCGGCCGCCGTCCGGTCTACATCATCGGCGCGCTCTGCGGCATCGTCTGGGCCTTCGTGTTCTTCGTGCTGATGGACAGCGCCAAGCCGCTCGCGATCTGCGCCGCGGTGGTGGTCGGCCTCGTGATCCACGCCATGATGTACGGCCCGCAGGCCGCCTTCGTGACCGAGCAATTCCCGAACCGCGTGCGCTATGCGGGCTCCTCGCTGGCCTACACGCTGGCCGGCATCCTCGGCGGCGGCTTCGCACCGCTGATCATCGCCAGCCTGTTCAAGTCCTACGGCAGCACGCTCGCGGTCTCGCTCTACGTGACCGGCGCGCTGTGCCTCACGCTGGTCGCGCTGCTGGTGGCGCGCGAGACCGCGCACGAACCGCTGGAGGCCTGAAGCGATGACGCGCAACACCCTGCACATCGCCTGCGAAAGCATCGCCGAGGACGGCACCCGCAGCAGCGCGCTGCACGCCGTCGCGCCCAGCGCGCTGGTGGTGGCCGGCTGGACCGGCCGCGACAGCGCCGCCATCGAGCACCACATCGAGGAGCTGGCCGCGCTCGGCGTGCCGCGCCCCTCGAGCGTGCCGCTGTACTACCGCATGGCCTCGCTGCTGCTCACGCAGTCTTCCGAGATCGAGGCGCTCGGCGACCAGAGCTCGGGCGAGGCCGAACCGCTGCTGTTCTTCTCGCGGGGCGAGTGGTGGCTCGGCGTGGCCTCGGACCACACCGACCGCCAGGTCGAGAGCTATTCGGTCGCCGTCTCCAAGCAGATGTGCGCCAAGCCGCTGGCCGCCTCGGCCTGGCGCTGGCGCGACGTGGAGGCGCACCAGGACGCCATCGAGCTGCGCTCGCGCATCCTCGAGGACGGCCGCTGGGTCGACTACCAGCGCGGCACCCTGGCCGCGATCCGCCCGCTGGCCGCGCTGCGCGACGGCCTGCCGGGTCTTGGCAAGGAACCCGAGGGACTTTTCATGACCTGCGGCACACTGGCGGCGCTGCCCAACGCGCGCGGCGAGGCCATCCGCCCCGCCGCGCAGATGGAAATCGAGTTGCATGACGCGCGCCTGCAGCGGCGCATCGTCCACCGCTATGCGGTGCGCGTCCTGCCCGTGATCGCCTGAACGCCTTGTCCTCCTTCATGACAACACAGAACGACTCCACCATCGGCGCGCTGCGCGCGCGCATCGCCCGCGGCGAACTCACGCACGAGGCGCTGATCGAGCAGGTGCTAGCCGCCGCCACGCAGCCCGCGGCCGCGAACGTCTTCACCCGCCTCTACGCCGACGCCGCCCTGGCCGCCGCGCGCCATGCCGATGCCGCCCACAAGGCCGGCGTGCAGACCGCGCCGCTCGCCGGCCTGCCGGTCTCGATCAAGGACCTCTACGACGTGGCCGGCGAGACCACCCTGGCCGGCTCCATCGCCTGCCAGGGCGAGCCTCCGGCCGCGCGCGACGCGGCCGTGGTGACGCGGCTGCGCACGCAGGGCGCGGCCATCGTGGGCCGCACCAACATGACCGAGTTCGCGTTCTCGGGCGTGGGCATCAACCCGCACTACGGCACGCCGCGCAATCCGGCCGACGCCGAGGTCGCGCGCATTCCCGGCGGCTCCTCGTCGGGTGCCGCGGTGTCGGTGGCGCTGGGCCTCGCGGTCGCGGGCCTGGGTTCGGACACCGGCGGCTCGATCCGCATCCCGGCCGCGCTGTGCGGCATCGTCGGCTTCAAGAGCACGCAGTCGCGCGTGCCACGCACCGGCGCCTTCGAACTCGCGCGTTCGCTCGACACGGTGTGCGCGATGGCGCGCAGCGTCGAGGATTGCCTGATCGCCGACGCCGCGATCGCCGATGCGCCGCTCGTGGTGCGGCGCCGGCCGGCGCAGGGGTTGCGGCTCGCGGTGCCGCAGACGCTGATGTTCGATGCGATCGAGCCTGGCGTGGCGCGGGCTTTTGAGCGGGCGGTGCAGGCGCTGTCCAAAGCCGGGGCGCAGATCGTGGAGATTGCGTTGAGCGAGCTAGCGGAGATCGGGACGGTCAATGCGCCGGGGGGGTTGTCGCCTATCGAGGCTTCGGCTGTGCATCGGGAACGGTTTGCTTCGAAGCGCGAGGCGTTTGATTCTCGGGTTGCGGCGCGGATTGCCCTGGGGACCGAGGTGCGGGCTGCCGATTACATCGCGTTGCTGGATCGGCGGCGGGAGTGGATCTCGCGGGTCGAGGGGCGGCTTGAGGGGTTCGATGCGTTGCTTTGTCCTACGGTGCCTATCGTGGCGCCTGCCATTGATTCGTTGGCTGAGGATTCGGCGTTTTTCCAGGCTAACGGACTGTTGTTGCGGAATACGTTTGCGATCAATTTGATGGATGGGTGTTCGTTCAGCTTGCCTTGTCATTCGGCTGGGGAGTTGCCTGTTGGGTTGATGTTGTCTTCGGTTAATGGGGATGACTCGCGGTTGGCTGGGGTTGCTTTGGCTGTTGAGGACGTGCTGCGGTTGAATTGAGGTTGGGTTCTTTTTTTAGGCTGTAGGCCGGGTCTCGCCCCGGCGGGCGACTTACTTTCTTTGTCTCGCCAAAGAAAGTAAGCAAAGAAAGGCGACCCCACT
>NZ_JBWKPN010000012.1:0-279851 GCF_059418265.1 Variovorax sp. GW821-FHT09B05 | reverse complement strand
TCCCGAACAGGACAGTGAAACGACTCAGCGCCGATGATAGTGCGGGTTCCCGTGTGAAAGTAGGTCATCGTCAGGCTATTACAGCCAAAAAAGCCCCAACCACTCGGTTGGGGCTTTTTCTTTGTGCAAGCAAAAGCAAAAACAAAAAGCGCCCCGTCCACGACAGGGCGCTTTTTTATTACCGGTTAAATTGGCGGCGCTTTATTTGAATGAAATCGGGACGCCGTAGACAGGCCCGACCATTTCAAGAATTCAGAGGTTCCGAACCTCGTCTTCCGTGATTTCAGCGGCCCGCGCAGCGACGAGTTCAGCCAAGATCTCCTGCGCCAAGGCATCCAGCGCCACGCCCTCGAAGAACCGAGCGCACACCATGGCCAGATAAGGCGTCGCGCGCACCCAGGCCATCCAGTCGCCACGCGACATCCGCTGCTTCTCCAGCAGCTTGAACTTGATCAGCACCTTGATGGCATGCCGCGCATGCTTGACGGGATTCCGCTGCAGCCCCTCGAGCCGCCGCCGCGCGACCTTCAGCGCGGCTTCCACGTCCGTAAAGATCGACCCGTGTCCCGGAATCACGATCGATGGCGCCAGGCGCTCGATCAGATCCAGGGTGGCCGCCATCTCTCCGAACGAGGGTTCCCCCTTCAACTCCGGAAACGCGATACCGAACCCGTTCTCCCACAGCGCATCCGCGGACACCAGGGTCCGCGACACGGGCTCGAAAAGAATGACCGAATGCGGATCGTGACCGGGCGCGGCATGAATCTGCCAGCGCAGCCCGCCAAAGCCGCGCTCTGTCCCAGGCTGCAGCAAGCCCGAGACGCGAAACCTCGGGCAGCTCTGCCCCGTCGCCCTGAAGCTCAGCGCTTCTTCATCCCAGCGCTCCACCAGCGCCGCCTCGCCCGGCGGGATCTCGATGCGAAGGTCCGGATAGCGCGCCTGCAGCGCCGCATTCCCGCCGCAGTGGTCGCTGTGCAAATGCGTGTTGAGCACCCGGTCCAGCGGCCGCCCGTCCAACGCCGACTCGACCAGCGCCACCGTCTGCTCAGCGTGCGCCACATAGCCAGTATCGATCAGCGCCGTCTCATCGGCGCCGATCACGAGGATGTTGTTGGACGACAGCCACCCTCGCTCGAGCACGACGACATTCGCCGGCAACCCGGCGACCGCCGCCGCGCTCATTCAATGGCCCGCGGAGGCAGTGGTGCGAAGTTCGCGGCGCAGGATCTTGCCGACGTTGGTCTTGGGCAGCGCATCGCGGAATTCGATGTGCCGTGGGCGCTTGTAGCCGGTGAGTTGTCCATTGCAGTATTGCAGCACAGCCTCCTCGGTCAGGCTCGGGTCGCGGCGCACCACGAACACCTTGATCGCCTCGCCCTGCTTCTCGTCGGGCACGCCGATGGCCGCGCATTCCACCACGCCCGGGCACAGCGAGATCACGTTCTCGAGTTCGTTGGGGAACACGTTGAAGCCGCTGACCAGGATCATGTCCTTCTTGCGGTCGACGATGCGGCTGTAGCCATCCTCCTGCATCACTGCGACGTCGCCGGTGCGCATGAAGCCGTCGGCGGTGAAGGCCGCCGCCGTCTCGGCCGGCTGGTTGTAGTAGCCCTTCATCACGTTCGGGCCCTTGATGCAGAGCTCGCCCGATTCACCGATCGGCATCGAATTGCCCTCATCGTCCTTGATCGCGATCTCGATGCTCGGCAACGGCAGGCCGATAGTGCCGGTGAACTTGGTGTTCGACACCGGGTTGTTGGTGCCGATCGCGCAGGTCTCGCTCATGCCCCAGCCTTCGATCATGGGGCAGCCGGTGGCCTCGAACCAGCGCTTCGCCGTGCCTTCCGAGGCCGCCATGCCGCCGGCCTGCGAGACGAACAGCGTCGAGAAATCGATGGTCTTGAACTCGGGATGCATCAACAGCGCGTTGAACAGCGTGTTCACCGCCGGCAGCATGTGGAAGGGTCGCTTCTTCAGCACCGCGATGAACTTGTCGAAGTCGCGCGGGTTCGGCACCAGCGTCATGTGCGAACCCTGGCGGATCACGAGCAGGCACAAGGTGAGCGCGAAGATGTGATACAGCGGCAGCGCCGCGATGCTGTTGACCTTCGCGAGGTCGCCCGCGCGCGCGAGCGCCGGCGTGAACCAGGCCTCGGCCTGCAGGGTGGCGGCCACGATGTTGCGATGCGTGAGCACCGCACCCTTCGACAGCCCCGTCGTGCCGCCCGTGTACTGCAGGAAGGCGATCGAATCGAGCGTGCTCTTGTCGGCCGCCAGCGTGCGGCCACGTCCTTCGGCGAGCGCCTGCGAGAACGGCGTGACCGTGCGGCCATCGCTCAGCGGCAGCTTGAACGGCGGCACCATCTTCTTCAAGTGCCGCACCGCGAGCGTGATCCAGCTGCCGTAGAGGCCGCCGAGCAGGTCGCCCATCGCCGTGATGACCACGTGCTTCACGGGCGTCTTCTCGATCACCTGCTCGAGCGTGGAGGCGAAGTTCTCGAGGATCACGATCGCCGTCGCGCCCGAGTCCTTGAGCTGGTGCTCGAGCTCGCGCGCGGTGTACAGCGGATTGACGTTCACGCAGGTGTAGCCGGCGCGCAGCACGGCACACATGGTGACCGCGAACTGCGGGATGTTCGGCAGCATGATCGCCACGCGCGCACCGGGCTCGAGCCCGCGCGACTGCAGCCAGGCGCCGAGTGCCTTCGACTGCGCATCGAGCTCGCCGTACGACATCCAGCGCTCCATGCACACCGAGAACGGGCGGTCGGCATAGCGGCCGAAAGCCTCGTCGAACATGTGGGAAAGCGATCGGTACTGCTCGGGATTGATCTCGTGCGGTACGCCGGCCGGATAGTGCTGTCGCGCGGATGTCTGCATGCAAGCTCCTTTGGCGCGGATTGTGGGAGCCGCACAGGACAAGCGACCAGCGGGCTTGTCCTAGGTAAATGAATCGGCTGTCGCCTGCGCGATAGCTGCCGATCGATGCATGGAGCCGGCGGGAGCCGCGCACTTCGGCGCGGCTGCCGAAAAAAGGAAGCTCAGACCTTGCCGGATTCGCCGGGCTGCAGCACGCCGGCCGGAATGTCGGTCGCCGTCTCCAGCGCCCGGTACAGCGGCGCGAAGTCGGGCTCGGTCAGGTCGAACAGCTGCGCGAAGCTGTCGATGACGAAGTAGTTGGCCTGGTAGGTGTCGATCTTGTAGAGCGTGCGCATGGTGCGCAACAGATCGAGCGGCAGCCGCAGCGGCTCGTTCGAGCGCACCGCATGCTGCAGCTCGCCGACCGAGCTCAGGATGCCGGCGCCATAGGCACGCAGTCCATCGGGCTGGCGGATCAGCCCGAACTCCACCGTGTACCAGTAAAGACGCGCCAGCTTCTCGCCGGCATCGAGTTCGTGGGCCTTGATGCCGCCCGCGCCGTAGCGCTGCACGTAGTCCGCGAAGGTCGGGTCGAACAGCATCGGCACGTGCCCGAACAGGTCGTGGAACACATCGGGCTCGACGATGTAGTTGAACTCCTCGGGCTTGCGGATCCAGTCGGTGACCGGAAACTTGCGGTTCGCGAGCAGCGTGAAGAAAGGCAGCTCGGGAATCAGCCCCGGCACCGCCACGATCTCCCAGCCGGTGGCCTTGTGCAGCCGCTCGTTGAGCTCCTCGAAGCGCGGGATGCGGTCCTTCACGCCCAGCAGCGGCAGCGCGTTGATGAAGGCATCGCAGGCCAGCCCCGGCAGCTGCGCGGCCTGGCGTTCGTAGAGCCGCTTGTAGGTGTCGTGGTCGGCCGCCGTGTAGCTGGCCCAGTCCTGCGCGCAGGTGTAGTCGGCCTGCACCGTGCCGCCCCGCGAGTAGTCGCCGCGCGGCGGGCGATCGGAGGCGCCGTAGACGGCGGGCGTGACGACGGTGGCAGGGGTGTCCATGGGTGCTTCGGTTGATTACTTGAGCCAGCGGTCCATGACGCGCTGGAAGTCGCCGCCGGCCTGCTGAAGGTGCAGCCATTGGTCGACATAGGCCTTGAAGGCCACGTCGTCGCGCGGCAGCATCCAGGCCATTTCGCCGTACTGCAGCGGCTTGTCGGGATTGATCGCGCACAGGCCCGGCTTGAGCTTCTGCTGCACGATCGCCTCGGCCGACTCGGTCACGAACACGTCGGCGCGGTTGGCGAGGATCTCGTCGAAGATCGTCACGTTCTCGCCGTGCAGCGTGAGCCGGGCCTGCTTGAAGTTGGTGCGGGCGAAGCGTTCGTTGCTGCCGCCCGGATTGAAGATGACGCGCGTGGCCGGCTTGTCGATGTCGGCCACGCTCTGGTACTTGGCCACGTCGGCGCAGCGCGCGATCGGCGTCTTGCCGTTGACCATGTAGGGCGCGCTGAAGAACGCCCGCTTCTGGCGGTCGGTGGTCACCGACACGCCGCCCACGGCGATGTCGCACTTGCCGGCCGCGAGGTCGGGCAGCAGGTTGGCCCAGGTGGTCTTGATCCATTCGGGCTTGGCGCCCAGGCTGCTGCTGAAGCCGGCCATCAGGTCGACGTCGATGCCTTCGAACGAGGCATCGGCCTTCTGGAAGCTGAACGGCCGGTAGTCGCCCGGCGTGCAGATGCGCAGCACGGCCGCCTTCTGCACGCTGTCGAGGTGCGAGCCCGCGGCGCCGCCGGCCGGCGCGCCTCCCGGCCCCGCCGCGCATCCCGAAAGAACGACCGCCGCAGCGAGGGTGGTCAGGCCGATCGAGAGGATGTTGCGCATGCGGAGCTCCTGGAGGGTGGAAGGAGCGCTTATTTTGCGGCGCTCAGCACGCCGCGGCGCATCTGGTCGAGCTCGATGCTCTCGAACAGCGCCTTGAAGTTGCCGTTGCCGAAGCCGTCGTCGCCCTTGCGCTGGATGAACTCGAAGAAGATCGGGCCGAGCTGGTTCTCGCTGAAGATCTGCAGCAGCAGCGCGTCCTTCTTGCCGTCGATCAGGATCTTGCGCTTCTGCAGTTCTTCCACGCTCTCGCCGTGGCCCGGGATGCGCTTGTCGACCAGCTCGTAGTAGGTGTCGATGGTGTCCAGCAGGGTCACGCCCTTGGCGCGCAGTGCGTCGACCGTCTCGTAGAGGTCGTCCGAGCCCATCGCGATGTGCTGGATGCCTTCGCCCTTGTACATGTCCAGGTACTCCTGGATCTGGCCGGCCTGTTCCTTGCCCTCTTCGTTGATCGGGATGCGGATCTTGCCGCAGGGGCTGGTCATGGCCTTGCTCTTCACGCCGGTGACCTGGCCTTCGATGTCGAAGTACTTGATCTCGCGGAAGTTGAACAGCTTCTCGTAGAAGCCGGCCCAGGTGTTCATGCGGCCGCGGTAGACGTTGTGCGTCAGGTGGTCGATGTAGGTCAGGCCGTTGCCCTTGGTGGTCAGGGCGTCCTGCGAGGCCACGCCCGGCAGCGGCTCGAAGTCCACGTCGTAGAAGCCGATGTTGCCGATGTCGCCGGGCTTCGCGCCGTTCTTGCCGGGCCAGCGGTCGACCAGGTAGATCAGGCTGTCGCCGATGCCCTTGATGGCGGGGATGTTCAGCTCGCCCGGGCCGGCCTTGTCGGCGAAGCCCCAGGCGCCCAGCGAGGTGGCGCGCTCGTAGGCGGCCTTGGCGTCCTGCACGCGGAAGGCGATGGCGCACACGCTCGGGCCGTGCTCGCGCGCGAAGCGCTGCGCGAACGAATCGGGCTCGGCATTCAGGATGAAGTTGATCTCGCCCTGGCGGTACAGCAGCACGTTCTTGTGGCGATGCTTGGCGATGGCCGTGAAGCCCATGCGCTCGAAGACCTTGCCCATGGCGACCGGATCGGGTGCCGCGTATTCGATGAATTCAAAGCCGTCGGTGCCCATGGGGTTGTCCCAGGGCGTGAAGGCGGGCGCGTCGGCGTGGCTCATGGCAGTCTCCGAAGAAGTGGGGATCGAGGGGAAGGTAAAAGGATGGCGGCTCGGCCAGTGCAGCAATGTAGGTCGACTGCCGCTCATGATTTCAGCGTTTGTGGGCGTGTTTCTTGGATCGATTGCAGGAAAAGTGCAAAAATATCCTCATGGAAGCACTCGACAAGATAGATCGGTTGATTCTGCGCACGCTGCAAGCAGATGGCCGTGCTACCTACGACCAGATCGCCGAGCAGGTCAGCCTCTCGCCCAGCGCCGTGCTGCGCCGGGTCAAGCGGCTCGAGGAGCAGCGCGTGATCGACCGCTACGTGGCGCTGGTCAAGCCCGAGGCCGTCGGGCTGGGCCTCACTGCCTATCTCAACGTGCGGCTCGAAAAGCACACCGAGAGCCACAAGCGCAACCCGATGGACCTGTTCCGCGCCAGTGTGCAGACCTGGCCCGAAGTCGTCGAGTGCGCCGCCCTCACGGGCGAGATGGATTACCTGCTGCGCGTGGTCGTGGCCGACATGGCCCACTACAGCCGCTTCATCATGGACACCCTGCTCAAGCACCCGAGCGTGCAGGACTGCAAGACCAGTTTCGTGCTGGACCGTGTCAAAGCCACCACAGCCGTGCCGGTCTAGGCACGAAAAAGTTGCTCCGGGCACACGCTTTCGGGTATTGATTCACAAATGAGTCACGAAAGTGTCCCGCCGGGCTTGTGGGTTAAGGGAAAACCCTTACATTCAAGCCATGCTTACCGCCAAGGACCTCCTCAGGGCATCCCTCGGCCTCGGCTCTTTTTTGAAGGCGCCGATGGTTGAGGCCCAACCACGCGCCGTTGCCGCGCCGCAGCCCGTCATGGTGCCGATCCGCTCGATCGGCCCGCGCGAGCGCGAGCGCATCGCGCGCCACCTGCTGGCGCTCAGCGCCCACGACCGCTACCTGCGCTTCGGCTATGCCGCGGGCGACGAGCAGGTGCAGCGCTATGTCGACGGCCTCGACTTCGACCGCGACGAGCTGTTCGGCATCTACAACCGCAAGCTCGAGCTGATCGCGATGGCCCACCTGGCCTTCGCGCCCGACGACCAGCACAGCGACTGCGCCGAATTCGGTGTTTCCGTCTCGGCCCATGCCCGCGGACGCGGCTATGGCGCCCGGCTGTTCGAACGCGCCGTGGTCGTGGCGCGCAACGAGGGCGTGGGCATGCTGTTCATCCATGCGCTGAGCGAGAACGCCGCGATGCTCAAGATCGCGCGCAATGCCGGCGCCACCGTGGTGCGCAGCGGTTCCGAATCGGAAGCCCACCTGCAGCTGCCGAGCGCCACCTTCGACAGCCGCATGAGCGAGATCGCGCTCGAGCACTACGCGGCGGTCGACTTCCACCTCAAGTCGCGTGCCAAGCAATTCTGGGCCTTCCTCGCGAGCCTGCAGGAAGTCCGCAGCGGCGTGCGTGACGCGCGCGGCAAGTCGGCGCAATAAGGTCCTCGGGCGGCCCGGCCCTGCCCGGGAACGCTCCTTGCATACCCCCAGGCGGACCCGGTAGAGCCTGTCACATGCAATCCGGTATCCTTGCACTCCCCCCAACTACGCCCTCCCGCAGTGGCCGAACCTCACCCTGAACGCGCACCCGTCGAACGGGAAGACAAGCGCGGCTTTCTCCAGAAGCTCGCCGAATTCATCCATCCCGGTCCGGACTCGCGCGACGAGCTGATCGAAACCCTGGCGGATGCCGAAGACAACCAGGTGATCGGCGCCGAATCGCGCGTGATGCTCGAAGGCGTGCTGCGCATGGCCGACATGACGGCCGGCGACGTGATGGTCGCGGCACCGCGCATGGACCTGGTGAACATCGACGCGCCCTACGACGCGCTGCTGCACCTGGTCATCGACACCGCGCACTCGCGCTTCCCGGTGTACGAGGGCGAGAAGGAAAACATCATCGGCATCCTGCTCGCGAAGGACCTGCTCAAGCTGCAGCGCGCGCCGGGCCTGAACATCCGCGCGCTGCTGCGGCCTGCCACCTTCGTGCCCGAGAGCAAGGGCCTCAACGACCTGCTGCGCGAATTCCGCGGCAACCGCAACCACCTGGCCATCGTCATCGACGAGTTCGGCCGCGTGGCCGGACTGATCACCATCGAGGACGTGCTCGAGCAGATCGTCGGCGAGATCGAGGACGAGTTCGACATCGCCGAGGACGAGGGCGACATCTTCGGCCTGGCCGACCACACCTACCGCGTCTCGGGCGACACGCCGATCGAGCGCGTGGCCGAGGCCTTCGGCATCGTCTTCGACGAGGAACAGCTCAGCGAGGACTTCGACACCATCGGCGGCCTGATCGCGCACGAGATGGGCCACGTGCCCAAGCGCGGCGAGCACCATGCGATCGGCGGCTTCGACTTCGTGGTGCTGCACACCAAGGGCGGCGCGGTGCGCTGGTTCAAGGTGTCGCCGGCCCGCGGCGGCGACGCGGCCGACTGATGCGCGCCGCACTGCTGGCCCTGGCCTTCCTGCTGGCCGGACTGGGGCAGGCCGCCTCGATCGCCTTGCCCGGCTCGGGCCGGCCGATGTGGCTGCTGCAGCTGGTGTCGCTCGCCGTTTTCGCCTTCGGGCTGCGCCGGCTGCGCGAGCAGCAAGCGGGCTGGCGCCGCGCGGGACTGCATGCCTGGCTGTTCTCCACCGCCTGGCTCAGCGGCACCTTCTGGTGGCTCTTCATCTCGATGCACACCTACGGCGGCCTCGCCGCGCCGCTGGCCGCGACCGCGGTGCTCGCACTCGCCGCCGCGCTCGGCCTGTACTACGCCTTGGCCGGTGCCTGGTTCGTGCGGCGCGGTCCGCGCGGCACGGTCACAGGCGCACTGGTCTTTGCCGCGCTGTGGACGCTGGCCGAGCTGGTGCGTGGCAGTTGGTTCACCGGTTTTCCCTGGGGCGCGGGCGGCTATGCGCATGTCGAGGGTCCGCTCTCGGGCTGGGCGCCGTGGGTCGGCGTCTACGGCATCGGCGCCGTGGCGGCCTTGGCTGCCGCGCTGGTCGCGCTGGCACGGCCCGCGGCGCGCGCCGAACTCGCGGGCGCCGCGTTGCTGGTCGCGGTCGTGTTCGGCTTTCCGCTCGTGGCCCAGCCCTCGCGCGGCGAAGCCGCGGGCACGCTGCAGGTCGCGCTGCTGCAGGGCAACATCGCGCAGGACGAGAAGTTCGTTCCCAACGGCGGCATCGAGAACGCGCTGCGCTGGTACGGCGAACAGCTGCGCGATGCCAGGGCCTCGCTGGTGGTCACGCCCGAGACCGCGATCCCGCTGCTGCCGCAGCAACTGCCCACGGGCTACCTCGAGGCGATCCAGGCGCGCTATGCGAGCGGCAGCCAGGCGGCCGTGGTCGGCCTGCCGCTGGGCGACCGCCAGGGCTACACCAACACCGTGCTCGGCTTCCGGCCCGGCGCCGCCTCGGCCTACGCCTACAGCAAGCACCACCTCGTGCCCTTCGGCGAGTTCATCCCCTTCGGCTTCCGCTGGTTCATCGACATGATGAGCATCCCGCTCGGCGACTTCCGCAGCGGCGGCCTCGCGCAGCCTGCGCTCGCCTGGCAAGGCCAGCGTATCGCGCCGAACATCTGCTACGAGGACTTGTTCGGCGACGAGATCGGCGCCAACTTCCGCGACGCGGCGACGGCGCCGACCATCCTGCTCAACGTCAGCAACATCGCCTGGTTCGGCGACTCGATCGCCATCGACCAGCATCTCGCGATCTCGCGCATGCGCGCGCTCGAGTTCGCGCGGCCGATGGTGCGCGCCACCAACACCGGCGCCACCGTGGTCATCGACGCCGAGGGCCGCGTGACCCATGCGCTGCCGCGGCTCACGCGCGGCGTGCTCGAGGCCCCGGTCGAGGGCCGCACCGGCCTCACGCCCTATGCGCGCTGGGTCGCGCACCTCGGGCTGTGGCCGCTGTGGGGCCTGGCCTGCGCGATCGTCGCGGTTGCCTTCGTGCGGCGCCGCCGCGCGGCCTGACTCAGGCCGCCACCGCGGCCGCGCGCGGCTTCACCGGCCAGTCGCGCAGCTTGCCGGGGTTCAGCAGGCCCAGCGGATCGAAGCGCCGCTTCACCGCGATCACCTCGGGCGGCAGCGGCCCGCCGGCCTTGCCGTCCTCGACGATGTTCACGTGCGGGTTGTTGATGTGCACCTCGTGCTCGCGGTGGATCTGCATGATCTCCTGCAGCCGCTCCTCGGTGCTGAAGCGCACCAGCTGCAGGCCGCTGCAGGTCATCAGGCCCGCCACGTTGCGGATGAACTCCAGGTGCATCATCACCTCGCCGCCCAGCAGCTTCTCCATCTCGATGACCTGCGCCACGTGGCGCCCCGGCACGAAGCCGCTCTGCAGGTAGGTCAGGGTCGGGTCGACCTTGAGCGCGTGCAGCGTCGTGTGGTTCCAGGTGAACTCCATCAGGGTGCGGTTGCTCTTCTGCACCTCGGCCGCGGTCTTGCGGTAGCTCACGGCGCCGCCGAAGCTCTCGACCAGCTGCAGCAGCGCCGGCTCGCTGGCCTCGGCCACCAGCGACAGCACCGTGTGGCAGCCCTTGGGCAGGTGCGCCGCGAGCTGCGCCAGGTGGTCGGAGATCGGCGCCGCATAGAACGACACCTCGCGCTTCACGATGCCCGGCGCGTTCGCGAGCCTGTCGGCGAAGTTCAGCGCGCCCTCGAAATCGGAGAAGGTCACGAGCGTCTCGAGCCACGGATGCGCGGGCGCCAGCGCGACCTCGAGCTCGAGCACCAGCCCGTTGGTGCCCCACAGGTGATGCATGCGCATCGCCTCGGCGCCGCGCAGCTCCACCACCTGGGGTTCGGCCTCGATGGTCATCGCGCGGATGCCGAGCACGTTGCCGGGCGCGCCCAGCGGGCCGTAGTTGATCGAGCCCACGCCGCCGAAGCCGCCGCCGAACAGGCCGCCGAGCGTGGCGCTGCGGTAGGTCGAGGGCACGCAGCGCATTTCCTGGCCGCTGGCCCTGGTCTGCTTCTCGAGCTCGCCCAGGCGGATGCCGGCCTGCGCGCGCGCCACGCCGGGCTGCACCCAGAGGCAGGCGTTATAGCCGGTCATGTCGAGCACCACGCCGCCGGCCAGCGGCGTGGTCTGGCCGTAGTTGCCGGTGCCGCTGCCGCGCACCGTGATCGGCACGCCGTGGCGCGCGCAGGCACCGACCACCGCGCGGATCTCGTCCTCGCTGCGCGGGCGCACCACCACGTCGGCATGCTTGCCCTCGAGCTGGCGCTTGAGCACCGGGCTGAACCAGGAGAAGTCCTGCGACAGCCGCACGACGCGGCCCTCGTCGGTGATCCAGTCGAGGTCGGGGAGTTCGAGCAGCAGCGGCCCGATGGAGGATTCTTGTGCGTTCATGTTGGGATCAGTCCTGGGAAAGTTCGCTCGCATGCCACGAGCCCAGCGCCACCTTGGTGAGCCAGGCCATCAGCACGAAGAGCGCGACGCCGGTGAGGGAAATCAGCAGCAGCGCGGCGAACATCCGCGGGATGTTCAGCTGGAAGCCCGCCTGCAGGATCTGGTAGGCCAGTCCCGCGCCCGAGCCGCCGGTGCCGGCCACGAACTCCGCCACCACCGCGCCGATCAGCGCGAGGCCGCTGGAGATGCGCAGGCCGCCGAAGAAGTAGGGCAGCGCGCTCGGGATGCGCAGCCGCACCAGCTGCTGCCAGCGCGTGGCGCGGTTGAGCTTGAAGTAGCTCTGCAGGTCGGGGTCGATGCTGCGCAAGCCCAGCGTGGTGTTGCTGATGATCGGGAACAGCGCCACCAGCGCCGCGCACACGGTCATCGCGGCCGTCGGGTTCTTGACCCAGATGATGATCAGCGGCGCCACCGCCACGATCGGCGTGACCTGCAGCAGCACCGCGTACGGAAAGAGCGCGGTCTCGATGCGCTTGCTCTGCACGAACAGGAACGAGATCAGCACGCCCGCCACCGTGGCGAGCATGAAGGACAGCACGGTGATCTTGAGCGTGACCAGCAGCGCGTTGCCCAGCGGCGCCCAGTCGGTCACCAGCGTCTGCAGCATCAGCCAGGGCGAGGGCACGAGGTAGGGCGGCAGCTCCATCGCCACCACCATCCATTGCCACAGCGCGATCAGCAGCAGGCCGATCGCCATGGGGTAGAGCACGCGCTGCACGCGCGGCTGGCTCATGAGGGGCGTGCGGCTCATCGCGCGTGCTCCTCGTCGGCATGGCTGGCGCGCAGCAGGCTGTCCTGCAGCCGCCTGGCATGGCGCGCGAACTCGGGCGTGACCATGAAGTCGGCGCTGCGCGGATAGGGCTCGTCGATCTGGAACTGCTCGACCACGCGGCCCGGCCGCGCGGCCATCATCACCACGCGGCTCGAGAGGAACACCGCCTCGTGGATCGAGTGCGTCACGAAGATCACCGTGAGCTTCTTCTTGCGCCAGAGCTCGAGCAGGTCGGCGTCGAGCTTGTGGCGCGTGATCTCGTCGAGCGCGCCGAAGGGCTCGTCCATCAGCAGCAGGTCGGGCTGCGTGACCAGCCCGCGCGCGATCGACACCCGCATCTGCATGCCGCCCGAGAGCGCGCGCGGCAGTGCGCTCGCGAACTTCTCGAGGCCCACCAGCGCCAGCGACTCCATCACGCGCGCATCGGCCTCCTTGCGCGGCACGCCCGCCAGGTCGAGCGGCAGCCGCACGTTGGTCTGCACGCTGGCCCAGGGCATCAGCGTGGGCGACTGGAACACGAAGGACATCCGGCGCGTGCTGTCGTGCAGCTGGCTCACCGGCTTGCGCCACACCAGCAGCCGGCCGTCGCTGGGCTCGAGCATGCCCGCCACCATCTTGAGCAGCGTGCTCTTGCCGCAGCCCGAGGGGCCGAGCAGCGTGACGAACTCGCCCTCGGCGATCGACAGGTCGACCGGCAGCAGCGCCTGCGTGCCGTTGGGATAGGTCTTCTCGGCCGAGAGCACTTCCACCGCGGGCACGGCAGGCACCGTCGGCGGCGCGAGGGTGTGGGGGTCGATGCGGTTCATGGCGTGGCGACGATCAGGGCAGCACCTTGGCGTCCTTCACGAACTCGGTCGTGTAGGTCTTCGCGAGCTCGACCTTGGCCGGGTCGAGCAGCTTGGCGCTCACGAGGAAGTCGTAGCTGGCCTTGGCGCGCGTGTCGGTCATCACGCCGATGCCGAGCTTGGCCGCGTCGCCGCCCGTGATCATTCCCATCTCCTTGAGCTTGGCCACGCTGTAGGCGAGCTGGTCGTCGGTCATGTTGGGGTTGTCCTTCTTGATCAGCGCGTTGGCGGGTGCGGGATCGGCGAGGTAGCTTTTCCAGCCTTCGGCCGAGGCCTTGACGAAGGCCGCGACCTGCTTGCTGCGCTCCTTCACCGTCTTCTCCATGCACGAGACGGTGGTGGCATAGGCCGGGAAGCCGTGGTCGCTGAACATCAGCACCGTGCTCTTCACGCCGGCCTTCTGGATCGCGTAGGGCTCGGAGGTCAGGTAGCCCTGCTGGGCCGTGTTCCTGTCGGCCACGAAGGGCTGGATGTTGAAGGTGTAGGGCCGGGTCTGCTCGTCCTTGAGGCCGAACTTGGCCTTGAGCCAGGGCCAGTAGCCGCGGTTGGCCTGCGCGCCGATCAGCAGCGTCTTGCCCTTGAGGTCCTCGAAGCTCTTCACGTCGTCGTGCGCGATCAGCACCTGCGGGTCCTTCTGGAAGAAGGCCGCCACGTTGACCACCGGCACGCCGCCCTCGCGCACCTGCATCATCTGGATGTCGCTCGAGCCCATGATGCAGTCGGCCTGGCCGGCCGCCATCATCTGCGTGATGTTGACCTGCGGGCCGCCCATCTTGATGGTCACGTCGAGGCCGTACTTCTTGTAGATGCCCTGCGCCACGGCCTGGTAGAAGCCGCCGTGCTCGGCCTGCGCGTACCAGTTGGTCATGTAGGTGAACTTGTCCTCGGCCTGCGCGGGCGCGGCGAGGAAGGCGATGGCGGCGGCGCCGGCCAGGGACAGTGCGAAGGAGCGCATGGGAGGACCTCTCTAGGGCGTGGGTGAAGAAAATGGGGAAAGACGGGCCGATGCAAGAAGCAGGCTCAGGCCGGCGCGAAGGACTGCTGCACGAAGCCCTGCTGGTGGCCGCGCTCCCAGGTGGCTTCCTCGCGCACCACCCAGCGCAGCGCATGCAGCTCGGTCAGCGCCTGCACCCAGCTGTCGGACAGCGTGTCGAGGATCGCCTCGCCCTGCTCGCGCGTGGCGGTGGTCGGGTCGCCGATCACGCCGCTGGGGCCGAAGTCGCGCGCGGTCCAGGCGCAGGCCGGACGGCCGTCGGCCGACAGCAGCTTGATCGGGAACGGCGGCGGGAAGTTGGCCACCGCGCGCTCCATGTGCACCGTCTCGGGCGCGAGCGCGAGCATCAGCGCGGTCTCGGAATGGCCGGCATGCATCGCGAGCTTCTTCTCCTGCTCGCTGACCTGCTTGCTGGCCGCGCTCGGCAGGCGCGACACGCCGTGCGGCACCACCACGAAGTCGCCATGGCGCAGCCGCAGTTCGCGCGCCGCCATCTCGAGCACCTGCGGCTGGCCGCCGTGGCCGTTGGCGAACAGCAGCTTGCGAAAGCCCGCGCGGTAGACCGATTCGCCGATCTCGGTCACGGTCGACAGCAGCGTGGTGCCGGTCAGCGTCATCGTGCCCGGGAAGTGCAGGTGCTCTTCCGACTTGCCGTAGGTGATGGTGGGCAGCGCGAAGGCGCGCACCTCGGCCGGCAGCTTCTCGAGCGCCTTGCCCATCACGCCCGAGCTGATCACGCTGTCGACCGAGCACGGCAGGTGCGGGCCGTGCTGCTCGATCGCGCCGCAGGGCAGCACGATGACCGTGTTCTCGCGGTCGGGCAACGCGGCGATCTCGGTCCAGCTCAGGTAGGGCAGGAAGCGGTGGGGAGGGATGTAGCCGTGGAGCATGGGGACGGTCCTTGGAGTGGTTCTGTTCGTTGAAGAGGGCTCAGGCGCCGACGGCGCCGCCGTGCGCGCGCCATGTCGCCGGCACCTCGCCGTGCGCGACGCGGCCCGCGCGCAGCACCACGCGCGATGCGCTGCGCGAGGGCCAGCCGAAGCGGTCGGCCGCGCCGAAGAGCACGAGGTCGGCGGGCGCGCCGACGAGCGTCGGGCGTTGCACGCTGGCGTCGCGGCGCAGCCAGTCGGCGCGGCACAGCGCCTCCGACCAGGTCTCGAACGGCTCGTCGAGCTGCGCCACCAGCGCGGCCATGCCCAGCGCTTCCACCGGATCGAAGCTGCCGAGCCGGCAGAACGGGTCCTGCACGTTGTCGCTCGCAAACAGCAGCGGGATGCCGCGCTCGCGCGCCTCCTTCACCAGCGTGATGCCGCGCCGGCGCGGCGTGCGGCCGGTCACGGCGTCCTGCAGCAGCAGGTTGGTGGCGGGCAGCGAGACCACCGTGATCGGCGCGCGCGCCACCGCGTCGAGCGTGGCCAGCGCCTGCGCCTCGGGCTGTTCCGCGAGCGCGCAGATATGGCCGCAGACCACGCGGCCTTCGTAGCCGATCTCGGCCAGGATGCGCGCGGTGGCCGCCAGGCCCGTGGCCGAGGCATTGAGCTCCTCGTCCACGTGCAGGTCGATGTCGAGCTCGCAGGCCTGCGCCGCGCGCAGCAGGTTGCGCAGCGCGTTCTCGCTCCAGTTGGTGGAATGCACGAAGCCGCCTAGCAGCGCATGCGGCCCGGTGGCCTTCACCTGCTTCGCGAGCCGCAGCGCCTGCGCCGCGTCCTCGAACAGCGGCAGCTTGATCAGGCTCACCTGCTCGAGCCGCACGCGGCCTGCCCATTCCTGCGCCAGCTCGGCCATCACCGGCCAGGCCATCGGCAGGGCATCGGGCTCCCACCAGTCGATGTGCGTGCGCACGTGCGTGGTGCCGCATTCCCAGGCCCATTGCAGCCCGCGCGCCGCGCGTTCGCGCACGTCGGCGGGCGTCCAGTTCACGCGGTCGGCCAGCATCGCGTCGATGGCGCCGAGCAGGCCCGGCTGCACCGCCTTCATGCGCGGCAGCGTGAAGACCTTGTCGAGGTGCGTGTGGGCATCGACGAAGCCCGGCAGCGCGAGCGTGCCGCCGAGGTCCCAGCCCGCGGCGGGCGTCGGGGCATCGTCCGCGGGGCGCAGCGACTGCACGCGGCCGCCCTCGATCGCGAGCCGTGCGAGCACCGGCACGCCGTCGCGCTGCGGCCAGTCGGCCGGCAGCAGCCAGCGCGGCAGGCGCACCCGGTCGAGCAGCACGGGCGCGTTCATGCGAAGCGCGCCATGGCGTTGCCGACCTTGGCCATGAAGCGCTTCAGCTGGGGCTCGGTCGCCACGTTCATGTGGTAGTGGGCGTGGTAGTCGACCCGGGCGCCATGGCCCGTCAGCCGTTTCATGTAGCGCGTGACGATCTTGCGCGGCGGGTCACCCATGTACATCGCCACCCAGCGCGGCCGGCCGTAGGTGACCACGGCGCTGATGCGCTTGATGTGCGTGAGCATCGGCTTCACGTTGGCGGGGTCGCTGATGTCGAAGGCCACGCCGGGCATGAACAGCCGGTCGAAGTAGCCCTTGAGCATGGCCGGCAGGCCGAAGCACCAGGTCGGGAAGCAGAACACGATGCCCTCGGCCCACTGCAGCCGTTCCACGTAGGGCTTGAGCGGCAGCTGGTTGGCCGGCACCTCGTGGTAGCCCAGCCGCTCCTCGCGCGACAGCACCGGATCGAAGCCCTCGGCATAGAGGTCGCAGTCGTCGACCTCGTGGCCGGCCGCGCGCAGGTTCTTCAGCACCTCCTGGTGCAGGGCGGCATGGAAGCTGGTTTCGACCGGATGGCAGTAGACGACGAGCACGCGCATGGTGTTTGACCGCTTAATCAGAGCAAGTGGTCAGGTTTAGCAAGCGACGTGCCAGCGCGGGCGCACCGGATTGGGGCCGGTGCGGTCTGGCGGGAGAGGAAAGCGCCCGGGCGGCGCGCGCTGCTAGCTCGCGCGGATGCCGCAGCCGGCCAGCACGAAGGCCACCAGCTCGCGCGCGATCGGCTCGCGGTCGATCGGCGCGTCGGGCGGCAGGCCCAGCATCACGCGCGTCTGGATCGCGTAGTCGGCATAGCTCTGGGTCATGGCCCAGACGTGCATCAGCAGGATGCGCGCATCGAGCGGGCGCATCTGCCCGCGCGCGATCCAGCCGTTGATGATGTCGACCTTCTTCTGCGTCCAGGCGCGCGCATTGGGCCAGTAGCGGTCGAGGTTGCGGCCGCCGTCGAGGATCTCGCGCGTGAAGATGCGCGACATCTCGGGACTGTCGATCGCATGGTCGAGCTTCTTGCGGATGTAGTCGCCGAGCACCGTCGCCGGGTCGCTCGCGTCCTCGAACGAGAACACCACCTTCCACGCATGCAGCACCTGCATCAGCAGTTCTTCGTACAGCTCTTCCTTGCCGACGATGTAGTAGTGCAGCTGCGGCTTGGTGAGGCCGGCGCGCGCCGCGATGGCCTGGGTCGAGGTGCCCTTCAGGCCATGCAGGCTGAACTCCGCGATGGCCGCGGCGCGGATCGCCGCCATGATGCGTTCGCGGCCCGGGCGCGCGCGCGACAGCGGCCCGTCGGGCGCGGGCATTTCCTGGGCGGTCGAGACGGGAAGGGCGGCGGAGTCGGCGTTCATGGCGAGGGAGTGGCGCGGCGTGCGCGCGGTGGATGGTAATCCTTGCGCCCCCACGGCCGCATGACCGCATGCCATGCCGGCATGGCCGCGCCGAGCAGCCGGGCATGGTTCATGTATCTTCTCGCCGCCTCGAAAAATTCATTCAACACAAGGAGTTCTCCATGTACCTTTCCCCTCGCTTCAGGGCCCTCGCGGCCGGTGCCGCGATGCTGGCGGCCAGCGCGCTCGCGCAGGCGCAGCAGGCGCTCCCCAACGTGGTGATCCTGGCCACCGGCGGCACCATCGCGGGCGCCGGCGCCTCGGCCGTCAACAGCGCCACCTACGCGGCCGCCAAGGTCGGCGTCGAGAAGCTGATCGCGGGCCTGCCCGAGCTCTCCAAGGTCGCCAACGTGCGCGGCGAACAGGTGTTCCAGGTCGCGTCCGAGAGCCTCACCAACGACAACCTGCTCACGCTCGCCAAGCGCGTGTCGGCGCTGTCGAAGCAGAGCGACGTCGACGGCATCGTGATCACGCACGGCACCGACACGCTCGAAGAAACCGCCTACTTCCTGACCCTGACCGTGCACACGGCCAAGCCGATCGTGGTGGTCGGCTCGATGCGTCCGGGCACCGCGCTGTCGGCCGACGGCGCGCTCAACCTGTACGACGCCGTGACGGTGGCCGGCAGCAAGGACGCCGCGGGCAAGGGCGTGCTGGTGACGATGGGCGACAACATCGACACCGGCCGCGACGTGAGCAAGAGCGTGAACATCAAGACCAGCGCCTTCTCGAGCCAGTGGGGCCCGTTGGGCATGGTGGTCGAGGGCAAGAACTACTGGTTCCGCGCACCGGTCAAGCGCCACACCATGAACTCGGAGTTCGACATCGACCAGATCAACGCGCTGCCGCCGGTCGAGATCGCCATGGGCTACGAGGGCGTGTCCTCGACCGCCATCGACGCGCTCGCCAAGAGCGGCATCAAGGCGCTGATCCATGGCGGCACCGGCAACGGCTCGGTCGCCGACCGCATCGTGCCGAACCTGCAGAAGGTGCGCGCCGACGGCATCGTCGTCATCCGCAGCTCGCGCGTGCCCGACGGCTTCGTGATCCGCAATGCCGAGCAGCCCGACGACAAGTACGACTGGGTGGTGGCGCACGACCTGCGCCCGCAGAAGGCGCGCATCCTCGCGATGGTCGCGCTGACGAAGACCAGCGACACCAAGGAACTGCAGCGCATCTTCTGGGAATACTGATCCCTCGATCCGCGTCGGTCGCCAGGGCCGCGCCGCTTCCGCGAGGAAGGGCGCGGCCCTTTTTCTTTCTGGGCCGGCTCAGCGCGCGAGCCGCCGCTGCCGATGCCGCGCGAACTCCAGCCCGCCCACGCACACCACCAGCCAGGCCAGCCCGGTCAGCAGGCCCGCCACCACGTCGCTCGCGAAGTGCACCTGCAGGAAGATCCGGCTGCAGGCGATGGTGACGATCGCGGCGGCGCCGGCCATCGCCGCCGCCACGTGCCAGCGCGGCGGCAGCAGGCGCAGTGCGAGATAGACCAGCATGCCGTAGCTCACGATCGCGCCCGCGCTGTGGCCGCTCGGGAAGCTGTAGCTGGTCTCGTGCGCCAGGCCGTGGTCGTGCAGCGGCCGGGCGCGCGCGAAGATCTGCTTGAGCGCCGGGTTCAGCAGCACGATCCCCACCAGCGCCATCGACCAGCCGAGCGCCAGGCCGCGATGGGAACGGTGCCACAGCAGCAGCGCCACGAGCACCGCCACCGGCGCCAGGGTGGCGAAGTCGCCGAGCCGCGTGAGCCAGCTGAACGCGAGGATCACGCCGCGCGGCATGTGCTGCGCGATCGCATCGGTCAGCGCCTGGTCGGCCAGGCCCAGCGTGCGGCCGTCGCCGAGGTTCGAGGCGATCCAGGCGAACAGGCTCGAGGCGCCGAGGATCGCCGCGAAGCCGAGCACCAGCGCGAGCACCAGCCGCGGTTCGTCGGGCTCTTCTTCCGCGGCCAGCGCGAGCCGGCGGCGCTGCGCCATCCAGCAGGCCAGGCCGGCGATCAGCACCGAGGCCAGCAGCAGCGAGAGGAAGCCGCCCAGCGCATGGGCGCCGAGCTGTTCGGCATGCGCGACGAGGGCGGGAGGGTGGGGGAGGGGAGCGGAAGGAAGGGAAGGGACGGGGACTGCCGATGACATGCGGCGCACCCTAAAGCGGCGCCGCCACGCTGGCAAGCGAAAGCCTTACGGCGTCGGCGAGCACGAAGGCCTGGCGCTCGGGCGCATAGTCCCAGCGCTCGACCGCGCAGGCGCGCGCGCCGTCGTCGCGCCGCACCACGTTGACCGAGTTCGGATGCCCCGCGCGCACGCGCCACGACACCGCCGTGCCCGCCTGCACCGCCCACATCGGCCGCGGGCAATCGACGAAGCACTCGTGCAGCGGCAGCACGAAGGGCAGGTGGATGTGGCCGCCGAGCACCAGGTCGGCGCCGGCCGCGGCCCAGCGCGCCACCGCCGCCTCGCCGCCGTGCAGCCGGTTGCCGATGTCCTCGCGCCGCGTCACCGCCACCGGCTGGTGCGTGACCACCACGCGCAGCTGCGACGGCGCCGCCGCGGCCAGCCGACGCGCCACGCGCTCGACCTGCGCGTGCGACACCTCGCCATCCTCGTGGCGCCAGCGGCGCGTGGTCTTGACGCCGATCGCCAGCCAGCCGGGCGTGTCGATCACCGGCTCGAGTTCGTCGCCGAAGGCTTCGCTGTAGCGGCCATAGGGCGCGAAGGCGCGCGCCGCGAGCTGGAACAGCGGGATGTCGTGGTTGCCCGGGATCGCCAGCAGCGCCCGCGGCGCCAGCCGGTCGACGAAGGCGCGCGCGGCCGCGAACTGCGCGCGCGTGGCGCGCTGCGTGATGTCGCCCGACAGCACCAGCAGCTCGGGCGCGAGCTCGCGCGCCAGCCGCTCGAGTGCCGCCAGCACCGGCGGCTGCTCGGTGCCGAAGTGCGGATCGGAAACCTGCAGCAACACGCTCATTGCTTGGCCGCCTCCAGCTCGGGCGCCACGTCGGGCCGCACCAGCCACAGCGGCTCGGGCGAGACGCGGAACAGCAGCGGCATCTCGGCCCAGCCGATCTCGCCGTCGGTCGCCACCTTCACGCGCCGCGGGCCGCGGCTGCCCGCGCGGCCGATGCGCACCGTCATCGACTCGAAGGGAAAGCTCAGCACCTCGTCGGCCTCGCCGAGCCGTCCGAGCGCGCCGCGCAGCAGCAGCCCCGGCATCGACAGCAGGCCATGGGGCTTGAGCGCCACCGCGGCCAGTTGCCCCTGTTCGGGCGCGTCGGCATGCTCGATGCCGATCTGCAGCAGCTGCAGCGGGTTGTTGCCGACGAACAGCGTGGGCGTGCGGATCGCGCGCTCCTGGCCGCGCCAGCCCATGCGCAGGTCGAGCGTGCGGTGGCCGCGCAGCACGGTCAGCAGGCCGGCGCCGAGCGCGATCAGGCGGTTGCGCCCGTAGCGCGACTTGTAGTGCTCGCGCTCCTCGAGCAGCTGGGCATACAGGCCCAGGCTGGCGTTGACCAGGAAGGCGCGGTCGTTGAGCAGCCCGACCTGCACCGGCCGCGGCGGATGGGTCAGCAGCACCTCGAGCGCCTGGGCGGTGTCGCGCGGAATGCCGTGGGCCCGGCTGAAGTAGTTGAAGGTGCCTTGCGGCAGCACGCCGAAGGCGCAGCCGCTGCCCAGCGTGGCCTGGGCCACGGCATTGATCGTGCCGTCGCCGCCCGCGGCCACGACCACGCCGCCGGCGGCGCGCGCGCGCTCCACCGCCTCGCGCGCCAGCGCGCGCAGGCTGCCGGGGCCGTCGTCGGCGCTGCCGCGGTCGACCGTGAAGATGCGCAGCCGGCGGTCGGCCGCGGCGCAGCCTTCCTCGATGACCTGGCGGGCCTGGACGGCGTCCTCGCTGCCGGAGGCGGCATTGAGCACGATGAAGAGCGGGGTGTTCGGGCCGGTCTCGGGCACTGGCATGGGTCGTCTGGGGCTGGGGGCTCGTAGGGGGAGGGGCGTCGGATCGGCGTGGCGAGCGGGCGTTCCCGGCCCGCATGAAAAGCGCCGGCCGCGGGGCCGTCGGAAGACGATGGCCCGCGCGGACCCCGGTTTGTCGCACGGCCCGTGTCCGCTGCGTGGCAGGCACCTTCCCGACCCGCTGTGGGAGAGTTGCCCTCCGCCCGTAAAATCGCGGGCTTTCGCGGCGCACCGCCGCGCTTTCGTCCAACGCCCGGCCGCGCCGGCCGGCACCCTTCATGTTGACCTTCCAGCAAATCATTCTCAAATTGCAGTCGTACTGGGCCGACAAGGGCTGCGCGCTGCTGCAACCGTACGACATGGAAGTGGGCGCGGGCACCTCGCACACCGCCACCTTCCTGCGCGCGCTCGGCCCCGAGCCCTGGAAGGCCGCCTACGTGCAGCCCAGCCGCCGCCCCAAGGACGGCCGCTACGGCGAGAACCCCAACCGCGGCCAGCACTACTACCAGTACCAGGTCGTGCTCAAGCCCGCGCCCGCGAACATCCTCGAGCTCTACCTCGGCAGCCTCGAGGCGCTGGGCTTCGACCTCAAGAAGAACGACATCCGCTTCGTCGAGGACGACTGGGAGAACCCCACGCTCGGCGCCTGGGGCCTGGGCTGGGAGGTCTGGCTCAACGGCATGGAGGTGACGCAGTTCACCTACTTCCAGCAGGTCGGCGGCATCGACTGCAAGCCGATCACCGGCGAGATCACCTACGGCCTCGAGCGCCTGGCCATGTACCTGCAGGGCGTGGAGAACATGTACGACCTGGTGTGGACCGAAGGCCACGGCGGCGCCAAGCTCAGCTACGGCGACGTGTTCAAGCAGAACGAGGTCGAACAGTCGGCCTACAACTTCGAGCACTCCGATGCCGAGTTCCTGTTCACCGCCTTCGCCGCGCACGAGAAGCAGGCCAGGCACCTGATGGCCGAGCAGCTCGCGCTGCCGGCCTACGAGCAGGTGCTCAAGGCCGCGCACAGCTTCAACCTGCTCGACGCGCGCGGCGCGATCAGCGTGACCGAACGCGCGGCCTACATCGGCCGCATCCGCAACCTCGCGCGCAGCGTGGCGCAGAGCTACTACGACAGCCGGGAACGGCTGGGCTTCCCGATGGCACCGCGCGAATGGGTCGCGCAGATCGCACCGAAGAAGGCCGCCTGAGCGATGACGACCCCCATGAACAAGACCTCCCTGCTGGTTGAACTGTTTGTCGAAGAACTGCCGCCGAAGGCACTGAAGAAGCTCGGCGAGGCCTTCGCGGGCGTGCTGCGCGATCAGCTCGTGGCCCAGGGCCTGGCCGAGGCCGGCTCGGTGCTCACGCCCTTCGCCTCGCCGCGCCGCCTGGCCGCGCACCTCACGCACGTGGCCGAGCGCGCCGCCGACAAGGCCGTCTCGCAGAAGCTGATGCCCGTGGCCGTGGGGCTCGATGCCTCGGGCCAGCCCACGCCCGCGCTGCTCAAGCGCCTGGGTGCGCTCGGCGCCGACGCCTCGGCCGTGCCCGGCCTCAAGCGCGCCATGGACGGCAAGGCCGAAGCCCTGTTCTACGAGAGCACGGCCAAGGGCGCCACCCTGGCCGAAGGCCTGCAGAAGGCACTGGCCGAAGCCATCGCCAAGCTGCCGATTCCCAAGGTCATGAGCTACCAGCTCGAGAGCGGCTGCGAGCTGCCGGGCTGGACCAGCGTGAGCTTCGTGCGCCCCGCGCACGGCCTGGTCGCGCTGCATGGCGATGCCGTGGTGCCCGTCGAGGCGCTGGGTCTCCAGGCCGGCCGCGAAACGCATGGCCACCGCTTCGAGGCCGCGGTCGATCCCGTGGTGCTGCGCAACGCCGACAGCTATGCGCTGCAGCTGCAGGACGAAGGCGCGGTGATCGCGAGCTTCGAGGCGCGCCGCGCCGAGATCGCGCGCCAGCTCGCCGCGGCCGCGGTCCAGGTCGGCGGCGGCTCGGTGCCGATCCACGACGACGCGCTGCTCGACGAGGTCACGGCGCTGGTCGAACGGCCCAACGTGCTGGTCTGCAGCTTCGAGCGCGAGTTCCTCGAGGTGCCGCAGGAATGCCTGATCCTCACGATGAAGGCGAACCAGAAGTACTTCCCGCTGCTCGACGCATCGAGCAGGCTCACCAACCGGTTCCTGGTCGTCAGCAACATCAGCCCCGACGACGCCAGTGCCGTCATCGGCGGCAACGAGCGCGTGGTGCGCCCGCGCCTGGCCGACGCCAAGTTCTTCTTTGACCAGGACCGCAAGAAGACGCTGGCCTCGCGCGTCGCGTTGCTGGGCAAGGTGGTCTATCACAACAAGCTCGGCACCCAGGGCGAACGCGTGGAGCGCGTGATGCGCATCGCGCGCGCCATCGCCGACCAGCTCGGCGATGCCAACGTGGCGCGCCAGGCCGTGCAGGCCGCCCAGCTGGCCAAGGCCGATCTCGTGACCGACATGGTCGGCGAGTTCCCCGAGCTGCAGGGCATCATGGGCCGCTACTACGCGCTGCACGACGGCCTCGACGCGGCCGTGGCCGATGCCATCGAGGACCACTACAAGCCGCGCTTCGCGGGCGACGAACTGCCGCGCAACAGCGTCGGCCTGGTGGTCGCGCTGGCCGACAAGCTCGAGACCCTGGTCGGCATGTTCGGCATCGGCAACCTGCCCACCGGCGACCGCGACCCGTTCGCGCTGCGCCGCCATGCGCTCGGCACGATCCGCATGCTGATCGAGAAGAACCTGCCGCTGGACCTCGACGCGCTGCTGGCCGAAGCCGCCGCGCAGTTCCAGGACATCGCTGGCTTCGATGCCTCCAAGGCCACGGTCGAGCTGCAGGACTTCATCCTCGACCGTCTCGCCGGCAGCCTGCGCGAGCAGGGCGCCAGCGCGCAGGAAGTCGATGCCGTGCTGGCTCCGCGTCCGCAGCGCCTGGGCCAGGTGCCCCAGCTGCTCGCCGCCGTGCGCGCCTTCGCCGTGCTGCCCGCCGCCGCCGCGCTGGCCGCGGCCAACAAGCGCATCGGCAACATCCTCAAGAAGGCCCCCGAAGCCGACGCCCACGTCAGCGAGCTGCTGCTGCAGGAGCCCGCCGAGAAGGCGCTGCATGCCGCCATGGCGCAGGTGGTGCCCGCCGCCAACGCCCAGTTCGATGCCGGCGACTACACCGCCTCGCTGCAGACCCTGGCCGCGCTGCGCGAACCGGTCGACGCCTTCTTCGACGGCGTGATGGTCAATGCCGAGCAGGCCGACCTGCGGCTCAACCGGCTGGGGCTCCTGATGTCGCTGCATGCCGCGATGAACCGCGTGGCGCAGCTCGAGCGGCTGGCTGTCTGAGCGCGCCGGTCCCCGTCATCCCGTTGTCCTCTTCCACTTCCTCTTCATCGGCAGGCGCGTCATGAAACTCGTGATCCTCGACCGCAACGGCACGATCAACGTGCACCGCGAAGACTTCGTGAAGAGCGACACCGAGTGGACGCCGCTGCCCGGTGCGCTCGAGGCCGTGGCGCGGCTCAACCATGCGGGCTGGCACGTGGTGATCGCGTCGAACCAGTCGGGCCTGGGGCGCGGCCTGTTCGACATGGCCTCGCTCAACGCGATGCACGCCAAGATGCACAAGATGCTCGCGGCCGTGGGCGGGCGCGTCGATGCGGTGTTCTATTGCCCGCACAGCCCCGACGAGGACTGCGAATGCCGCAAGCCCAAGCCGGGCCTGTTCCAGCAGATCGGCGACCGCTTCGGCATCGACCTGGCCGGCGTGCCCACCGCGGGCGACAGCCTGCGCGACCTGCAGGCCGGTGCGGCCGCCGGCTGCGAACCGCACCTGCTGCTGACCGGCATGGGCGCGGCCTGCCGCGGCTTCGATCCGCTGCCTCCCGAATATCCGGCGGACACGAGGGTGCACGAAGACCTCGCCGCTTTCGTCGACTTTTTGCTCGCGCGCGAGGCGCGGGCCGAATCCATGCAGGTGGCTCTCTGATGGCGTTGCTCCGTTCCGTTCTCCACGCGCTGTGGATGTTCGTCACCGTCGTCCCCTGGGCGATCATCATGCTGGTGTGCTCGATCTGGATGCGCGGCATACCGCTGTACTGGATGGCGGCGCGCTGGCTCTCCTGGGCCGTCGGCAGCGGCGCGCGTGCGCTGCTGGGCATCCGGCTGCGCGTGAGCGGCATGGAGAACCTGCCGGCCGACAAGCTCGCGGGCGCGATCCTGCTGGTCAAGCACCAGTCCACGCTCGAGACCTTCCTGATGCCCACGCTGATGCCGCATCCGCTGGCCTACGTGTTCAAGAAGGAACTGCTCTACGTGCCCTTCTTCGGCTGGGCCATGGGCCGGCTCGACATGATCCACATCGACCGCAGCCAGCGCGCCCAGGCCTTCAACAAGGTGGTGAGCCAGGGCCGCAAGCTGCTCGCGCAGGGCATCTGGATCATCATGTTCCCCGAGGGCACGCGCATCCCGCGCGGCCAGAAGGGCACCTACAAGAGCGGCGGCACGCGCCTGGCCTGCGAGACCGGCGTGCCCGTGATCCCGATCGCCGTGACCTCGGCCAAGGTCTGGCCGCGCAAGGCCTTCGTCAAGCGCGCCGGCGTGGTCGACGTGTCGATCGGCGTGCCGATCTCGAGCGCGGGCCGCAAGCCCGACGAGCTGATGCGCGAGGTCGAGGCCTGGATCGAGGCCGAGATGCACCGCCTCGATCCCGAGGCGTACCGCGATGCCGATGCCACCGGTGGCGTGGCCGGCAGCAGCGCCACGGTCGAGAAGGCGGGTTGAAGGCGCGCGCGTCTTCGGCCGTCGTTCCTTCCTTGTCGTCCATCATCGGGAACCACGCATGCGGGAGCTGATGCAGCTGGCGCTGGACCTGTTCGGCGATGGCGCCGTGGCCGCGCCGCCACCGCCCGCCGCGCCGCGCGGCCGCAAGAGCCCGGGCCCGGCGCGGCCACGCACGCGCCAGCCCGGCAGCCTCGTGCCCGACGCGTTGCCCTTCGCGGTGCCGCCGGTGGTGGCCGTGCCCACCACCGCGGTGCCGCTGGTCGAGGACACGCGTCCCGCCGTACCGCTGGCCGACACCCTGACGCCCGCGAGCTTCGTGCATCCGCAGGCCTCGCGCGAGCTGATGCTGGGCGCGGCGCGCGTCGCCTACGAGTTCAAGCGCGGCAAGCGCCGCACCATCGGTTTCGTCGTCGGCGCCGAGGGCCTGTCGGTGCGCGCGCCGCGCTGGGTCGCGCTGCGCGACGTCGATGCCGCCGTCCGCGAGAAGAGCGACTGGATCCTGCGCAAGCTCGCCGAGACGCAGCAGCGCCACGCGCGCGTCGAGGCCACGCGCATCGACTGGAAGGACGGCGCGGGCTTTCCCTTCCTCGGCGAACCGGTGGTGGTGCGGCTCGATCCGAAGCATGGCTTCGAGGGCGTGGGCGGTGCGCTCGATGCGGGCGACGGCACCGGTCCGCGGCTGCTGCGCCTGGCCGTGGCGCAGAACGCCGAGCCGGCGCAGATCCGCGATGCGGCGCAGGCCTGGTTGATGCGGCAGGCACGCAAGCTGTTCATCGAGCGGCTCGATCACTTTGCGCCGCTGCTGGGGGTGCGGTGGGCGAAGCTGTCGTTGTCGAATGCGGCGACGCGGTGGGGGAGTGCGAGTGCGGATGGGTCGATTCGGTTGAACTGGCGGTTGATTCACTTTCGGTTGTCTGTGGTCGACTACGTGGTGGCGCATGAGTTGGCGCATCTGCGGGTGATGGATCACTCGCATCGGTTCTGGGAGACGGTCGAGAGCGTGGTGCCTGACTACGATGTGTTGAGGCAGCAGTTGAAGGATGAGGCTGTGCCTCGGTGGGGGTGAGCTTTTTGTTTAGGCTGTTGGCCGGGTCTCGCCCCGGCGGGCGAGTCACTTTCTTTTGCTTCGCCAAAAGAAAGTAACCAAAGAAAAGGCGACCCACTGTCTGCGACCCCTTCGCTGCGCAACGGGGCAACCTGCGGTGCTCGCGTTTCGCGGGGTCTCGCAGAACTCGCTCCGCTGCGCTGCGCTCAGACAGCTGCGAGCCCTTATCCGCGAAACGCTGCGCTCCTCGGCGCAGCCAGAGGGGTGGGTCGGGCCGTCGCTGCGCTCGGCCACCAAGACCCAACGGGCCGTCGCTTCGCTCGGCCTCGAAAGAAGACCCGGAGCGGAAGCATTTCTGCACCCCACACAAGGACGCGCCATGGCGCGTTGACCCTAATCCCCTCTGGCTGTGCCGAGGAGCGCAGGAGAAAGCGGGATAAGGGCCGCAGCTGTCTGAGCGAAGCGAGTTCTGCGGACCCCCGCTTTCTCCGAGCACCGCAGGTTGCCCGTAGCGAAGCGGAGGGACACAGACAGCGGGGTCGCCTTTTCTTTGCCTACTTTCTTTTGGCGAAGCAAAAGAAAGTAGGTCGCCCGCCGGGGCGAGACCCGGCCAACGACCTAACCAACAGGCAAGAAGGCGACAACAAAAAGCAGCCCGTCAGACAGCCCGAATAGGGATATACATCTCCCCCCCACCCGCCACAAACTCCTTCGACTTCTCCTCCATCCCCTTCTCCACAGCCAACGCCTCCGCCACCCCCTTAGCCGCAGCGTACTCCCGCACCTCCTGCGTGATCTTCATCGAGCAGAACTTCGGCCCGCACATCGAACAGAAGTGCGCCACCTTGCTCGAATCCTTCGGCAGCGTCTCGTCGTGGAATTCGCGCGCCGTATCCGGATCGAGCCCCAGGTTGAACTGGTCCTGCCAGCGGAACTCGAAGCGCGCCTTGCTCAGCGCATCGTCGCGCGAGCGCGCTCCCGGGTGCCCCTTCGCCACGTCCGCCGCATGCGCCGCGATCTTGTAGGCAATGATCCCCTGCTTCACGTCGTCGCGGTCGGGCAGCCCCAGGTGCTCCTTCGGCGTCACGTAGCACAGCATCGCCGTGCCGGCCCAGCCGATCATCGCCGCGCCGATCGCGCTCGCGATGTGGTCGTAGCCCGGCGCGATGTCGATCGTCAGCGGGCCCAGGGTGTAGAACGGCGCCTCGTGGCAGTGCTTGAGCTGCTCGTCCATGTTCGACTGGATCATGTGCATCGGCACGTGGCCCGGGCCTTCGATCATGGTCTGCACGTCGTGCTTCCAGGCGATCTGCGTGAGCTCGCCGAGGGTGCGCAGCTCGGCGAACTGCGCCTCGTCGTTGGCGTCGGCACCGCTGCCGGGGCGCAGGCCGTCGCCGAGCGAGAAGCTCACGTCGTAGGCCTTCATGATGTCGCAGATGTCCTCGAAGTGCGTGTAGAGGAAGCTCTCCTTGTGATGCGCGATGCACCACTTCGCCATGATCGAGCCGCCGCGCGAGACGATGCCGGTCATGCGGTCGGCGGTCAGGTGGATGAACGGCAGCCGCAGCCCGGCGTGGATGGTGAAGTAGTCGACGCCCTGCTCGGCCTGCTCGATCAGCGTGTCGCGGTAGATCTCCCAGGTCAGGTCCTCGGCCACGCCGCCGACCTTCTCGAGCGCCTGGTAGATCGGCACGGTGCCGATGGGCACCGGGCTGTTGCGCACGATCCAGTCGCGCGTGGTGTGGATGTTCTTGCCGGTCGACAGGTCCATCACGTTGTCGGCGCCCCAGCGGATCGCCCACACCAGCTTCTCCACTTCTTCCTCGATGCTCGAGGTCACGGCCGAGTTGCCGATGTTGGCGTTGATCTTCACCTTGAAGTTACGCCCGATCGCCATCGGCTCCACCTCGGGGTGGTTGATGTTGGCGGGAATGATCGCGCGGCCCCGCGCCACCTCGTCGCGCACGAACTCGGGCGTGATGATGCGCGGGATGCTCGCGCCCATGGGGTTGCCGGCCACGCGCTTCGCGCGCTCCTCGTTGGCGAGGTACTCGGCCATCCACTCGCGCTTGCCGTTCTCGCGCAGCGCCACGTACTCCATCTCGGGCGTGACGATGCCGCGGCGCGCATAGTGCATCTGCGTGACGTTGGCGCCCGACTTCGCGCGGCGCGGCGTGCGCTGCAGCGCCGAGGCACCGGCGCGCAGCTCGGCCAGGCGCTGGGCATCGCGGTCCTCGTTCTTCGCGCCGTCGTCGAGCGCATGGTGCGTGCGCCCCTCGTAGCTCTCGGTGTCGCCGCGTTCGGCGACCCAGGCACCGCGCACGTCGGGCAGGCCGCGGCGCACGTCGATCTCGACCTTCGGGTCGGTGTAGGGGCCCGAGGTGTCGTAGAGCGACACGGTCTCGCCGTTGGTGAGCTTCACGTCGCGCACCGGCACGAACAGGTCGGGCCTGCTGCCGGGAATGACGCACTTGTGCGACGCGGGGAAGGGCTCGCGCGTGAGCGAGAGCAGGGTGGTGAACTTGTCGGGGGCATTCATGCAGGGCACTCCTTGTGGATGGAAAGGGTGCTCCGCAATCGCTCGGTGGGCTGTGGGCGCCGTCTCGGGTGGAGGGACGGACCGAAGCCAGGGAGTGCAGCTCTTCTTACGCCGGTATGACCCGGATCAAGTTCGCGGGTCGGCAGCTTTGCCATCTCAGCACGCCACATGCGTGCACCCCGGAGCGGGGCCGATTGTGCGAGCGCCGGCCTTCGCCGTCAACCGCCCGCGTCAAGACGGCGCGCTTTCGCGCCGGGCTTCAGGCGCGCGCCTGCAGGTCGCCGTCGACGTAGTACCAGCGCGACAGGCCCTCGGCATCGGACTCGCGCACGAAGCGGCTGCGTTCGTGCAGCCGCGAGGCCGTGCCCGAGGCGCCGCGCTGGCGCGCGACGAACTCGACCTCGGCATGGTCGGCATCGCTCATCGAGCGGCCGCGCACGTCGAGCCCGAGCCAGCGCACGTCCGGCTCGAAGTCGAGCGAGGCCGGCCGCGTGCTCGCGTGCCAGGTGCCGAGCAGGTACTCGGCACGCTCGCGCACGAAGGCCGTATAGCGCGAACGCATCAGCGATTCGGCATCGGGCGCGGGGGTGTGCTCGAAGTCGTCGAGGTAGCGGCCGCAGCACATCGCGTAGGCGATGGGCTTGTCGCGGCGGTCGGTGCGGCCGCAGGGGCAGGGTGCGGTGGAGGGATCGGGAACGCTGGGCATGGAGGCCCCTATTGGAACACCGTGCGGGCAGGGGCCTCCAGAGGGCAAGCCCTGGGGCCGCCGCGAGGGGGATCAGCGCGCCTCGGCCGGCCGCATGCTCTGCGCGATCGCCTCGCGCAGCGCCGGTGCGTCGGCCGGCTTGTAGATCAGCGCATAGCCCGCGCGCTCGACCTCGGCGCGGTTCGCGTGCGCGGTCTCGCCGGTGAGGATCACCACGTGGCGCGCCTTGCCCACCGCCTGCAGCGCCTGCGCGGCGGCCAGCCCCGAGAGCCCGCTGCCCAGGCGCAGGTCGCTGAGCATCAGGTCGAACACGCCGGCCTGCTGCAGCGCCTCGCGCGGATTGGCGGCCAGCGCCACCTCGTGGCCCCAGCCGCCGAGGAGCGAGCGCATGGCCTCGCGCACCGGCTGTTCGTCGTCGAGCACCAGGATGCGGATCGGCCCGCCGGTGGGGGGCGCTGCCTCCGGCGGCACCTCGGCGGGGGCCTCGCCCGGCAGCGGCGCCATCTGCTCGAGCACCAGCGAGAAGGTGCTGCCGCGCCCCGGCGCGCTGCGCAGCGCGATGCGCGCGCCCATCACCTGCGCCATGCTGGCCACCAGCGACAGCCCGAGGCCGAGCCCGCGGCTGCGGTCGCGCCCGGGGTTGTCGACCTGGAAGAACTCCTCGAACACCTGCTCGCGGTGCGCCGTGTCGATGCCCACGCCCGAATCGCGCACCTCGATGCGCCAGGCGGGCGCCGTGCCCGAGGGACCGCCGCGCGTGCGCCGCGCGCACACCAGCACCGTGCCGTGGGGCGTGTACTTGATCGCGTTGTCGACCAGGTTGCCGAGCAGCCGCGCGAGCATGCGCGCGTCGGCGCGCACCACCGCGGGCGTGGCGCGGATGCGCAGCACCAGCCCCTTGGCCTGCGCCAGCGCCGCGAAGCGCCCCTGCAGCGGCGCGAACAGCGTGGCCAGCCGCACCGGCTCGAAGCGCACCGGCGCCACGCCGCCGTCGAGCTGCGCGATGTCGAGCAGCGCGTCGATCGAGCCGCGCAGCGCATCGACGCTGTCGCGCATGAAGCGCAGGTTCTCGGCCGTGGGCGCGTGGCGCGTGTCGAGCGCGTCGACGAAGATCGCGAGCGCATGCATGGGCTGGCGCAGGTCGTGGTTGGCGGCCGCGAAGATGCGCGCGCGCTGCGCCGCGAGCTGCGCCACGTGCTCGAGCTGGCGCGCCAGCGCATCGGCCAGCCGCGCGTTCTCGAAGCCGTTCTCGATCGAGCCCACGATCAGCCGGTTCTGCTTGCGCGCGTAGTGCAGCGCCGCCAGCAGCTGCGAGAGCGCGAGGCAGCCCATGATGACCGTCACGCTGCCGGGCTCGATCACCAGCCGCAGCGCGAGGCTCAGGAACACCGGCACGCTGAAGCACAGGGCCGCGAGCCACCACTGCGCGAGCGCCGCGATGATCACGCCGGTGACGCCGCTCACGAAGAAGTACAGCAGCAGGATGTGCGCGAGATCGCCACTCGGGAAGAACAGCCACGGCGCCAGTGCCCACACCACGCCCGGGAACAGCATGCGCAGCTCGAGGCGGCGGCGCGTGGCCCAGGCCGAGGCGGCATCGATCGCCTCCGGCGCGAGGCTGCGCAGGTGGCGATGCATGTGCCACTGCATGCCATGCACCAGCACGGCCCACACCAGCGTGCCCTTGTGGCCGGTGAGCACGAGGAAGGTGATCCAGAACACCGCGGCGGTCACGGCCGCCGACAGCGGCGTGTCCATGGTGTCGACGATGTAGGCGCGCGCCAGGCTCTGGTCGACCAGCGGGTTCGGGTTGGGCGATTCGACCCAGTAGGCGCGCAGCCGCTGCAGCAGGCCGGCGGCCTGCGCGGACGAGCGCTCGGCGCTGGCGGGAGGCGTGGGCGGGGTCGGTGGCATGGCGGCTTCGCGGCCCATTCTGCCCGCGCCATGTGTCCGCCCATCGACCCGCGGGCATCCACCCTTGGCGTGCCGCTTGCTACCCGCTAACGTGGCGCCCCGGAGACCGGGGTGGACCACGAGCCGCCAACGCACACCATCGAGGAACAACGGCCATGTACCTGAGCGCTTCCGAACAGCAGGCCTTGCGCGGCGTGTTCACGCTGCTCGCGCGCGACGACGAGGGCGGCGAGCGCGAGATCCGCGAGCGCCTCGGCCATGCGCTGCTCGGCCTGCTGCGGGCCGACCAGTTCGCCTCCTTCGTCTGGGACGCCGAGCGCGGTGGCTTCGGCTCGCGCGTGGCGATCAACATGGCGCCGGCCAACCTCGACACCTATGCGCAGTGGCACCAGCACCACGACCCGATCACCTTCGTGCTGCAGTCGCGCCGCCGCGCCACGCGCGTGACCGAGGTGATGCCGCAGCGCGAACTGATGCGCACGCCCTTCTTCAACGACTTCCTCGCGCGCGACGGGCTGCACTGGGGCCTGAACCTGCATGCCTTCGACGGCGAGCGCGCGCTCGGCGACCTGCGCATCTGGCGCCGCAAGGAGCGCGGCGATTTCGGCGCGCGCGAGACGCTGATGCTCGACCTGATCGAGCCCGCGTTCGCGGGCGCGCTGCGGCGCGCGCAGCAGCGCACCGGCGGCGCGGGAAGCGCGGCCGCCTCGCCCTGGGCCAGCCTCAGCGCGCGCGAGCAGCAGGTGGCGCGCGCCGTGCGCGAAGGCCTCACCGACAAGGACATCGCGCGCCGCATGGCGGTGGGCGTGCCCACGGTGCGCACCTACCTGCGGCGCATCTTCGACAAGCTCGGCATCGAGCGCCGCTCGGCGCTCGCGGGCGTGCTGCCGCGCGATTGAAGAAATCGCGCGCCGGCTTACTTCGCCGCCGGCAGCCGTCCCAGCAAGGGTTCGATCGCCAGGCCCAGCGCCAGCAGGCGGCGGTCGCTGCCCGCGGGACCGTCGAGCTCGAGCCCGATCGGCAAACCGCTGGTCGCGCCCAGCGCCGAGGGCAGTTGCAGCCCCGGGATGCCGGCATTGCTGCCGGGGTCGGTGTTCTGGATCAGCGCGCCGAAGTTCTCGGGGCTGCTGGCCTCGGGCGCGGCCAGCAGCGCCACCTGCGGCACGGTCGGGAACACCAGCGCGTCGAGCCGGTGCTTCGTGAAGGTGTCGCGGTAGAGCTTCTGCAGCGCCGGCCGCGCCACGCGCATCGCGTGGTCGTAGGCCGGCTTGGCGTCGACCGTGCCGTTCGCGGCCGGCAGCTTGCGCGGCAGCACCAGGCCGTCGAAGGTGCCCTTGACGTCGGGGCTCGCGATGCCCGCGGCGAGCTGCTTCAGGTCGATGCCCGTGTCGTACTTCGCGAGGTAGGCCGCCATGTCGTCGTTCGCCTCGTAGAGCGCGACCGGGAAGCCCACCGCGCCGTTGAGTTCGCCGAGCTTCGGCATCTCGAGCTCGACCAGCGTGACGCCGGCCGCGCGCAGCTTGGCCAGCGCGGCATCGGTGGCGGCGCGGGTGTCTGCATCGAGGTTGGCGAAGAAGGCCGGCACCACGCCGAGCCGCACGCGCTTCAGGTCGGCGGGACGCACCGCCGCGCCGCCCGCGATCGCGCGGTCGAGCAGCACCAGGTCGGCCACCGACAGCGCCATCGGGCCGGCGGTGTCGCGCGTGTGCGAGATCGGCGCGATGCCCTGCTGCGGATAGCGGCCCATCGAGGGCCGCAGCGACGCGCAGCCGTTGAAGGCGCAGGGAATGCGCACCGAGCCGCCGGTGTCGGTGCCCAGCGCGGCCGACACCATGCGCGCGCCGAGCGCCGCGCCGTTGCCCGACGAGGAACCGCCCGCGATGCGGCGCGGGTCGTAGGCGTTGCGCACGCCGACCTCGGGGCCCGAGGGGAAGGCCGGGTTGTAGCCGGTGACGCCGAAGGCCAGTTCGTGCATGTGGGTCTTGCCCAGCACGATGGCGCCGGCCGCGCGCAGCTTCGCGACCACCGGCGCGTCGGCCGCCGGCACGAAGCCCTTGAGCGCGGGCGTGCCGGCGCTGGCGGGCAGGCCGCGCACCTGGATGTTGTCCTTGATCGCCACCGGCAGGCCGGCCAGCGGCTTGCAGGCCGCGCCGGGCTTGCGCGCGGCATCGGCGGCGCGCGCGGCCGCAAGCGCGCCCTGCTCGTCGAGCGTGATGAAGGCGTTGAGGTTCGCCTTGGCCCTGGCCTGCGCGATGTAGGCCGTGACCAGCTGCTCGCTGGTCAGCCGGCCGGCGCAGAGCTCGCGCACCGCCTCGCTGGCGGTCAGGGTGGCGATGTCGGGCGCGGCCGGCTGCTGGGCCTGGGCACCCATGGCGAGCACGGCGAGCGCACACGCTGCAAGACGCGCCGGGCGGCGCAAGGGGGCGGAAGAAGAACGGGTCATGGCGGCGGCCTCGATGAACGAACGGAAGGCCGCCATCGTGCGCCGCCGCGCGGCGGCTGTCTGTCGTCGAAACCGATGACAAGGCGCGGGTGCGCGGTCGTTGGTCCCTACTCGAACAGCACCCACTCGGGCCGCATGTTGAGGCGCACCGGCAGGATGCTCACGCCCAGCCCGCTGGTCACGTACATGCGCCGGCCGCGGTTCTCGATCCAGCCATAGGCCCAGGTGCGCGGTGCCGCGCCGGGCACGATCGGCGCGCCGTAGCCCGGCACCCAGACCTGGCCGCCATGGGTGTGGCCGGCCACGGTGAGCACCGGCGCGGGCGCGGCGAGGCGCGGCATCCCGGCCAGGCTCGCGGGGTCGTGCATCAGCACCAGCGTTGGAGCACCGGCCGGCACGCGCGACAAGGCGCGGTCGGGCCGCGAATGACCGGTGGAGTGGTCGCCGATGCCCACCACCCAGAGCTCGCGCCCGGGCAGCGGCACGGCATCGTTCTCGAGCACCACGATGCCCTGCGCCGACAGCGCGTGCGTGATGCGCGCGCCGTCGTGCCACCAGTCGTGGTTGCCGAGCACCGCGTACACGCCCAGCGGCGCCTTCAGCCGCCCGAGCACCGCGGCCATGGTCTCGATCGGCAGCGGCTCGTCGCCGCCATGGCCGGCCAGGAAGTCGCCGGGCAGCAGCACCAGGTCGGGCCGCGCGGCATTGATGGCGTCGACGATGCGGCGCGCGCGCTCCACGTCGGTCACGCGCCAGAGGCTGCGTTCGGTCAGGTGCCAGTCGCTCGCGACCGCGATGCGCAGCCGCGGCTGCGCGCCCCAGGCGGCGCTGTCCAGCGTCTCGGTGCGCGCCGCGACCCAGCGCGGCTCGATCGCGACGCTCCAGAGGCCGAGCGCGGCCAGCGCGAGCGCCGCGAGGGCGCGCCATCCGGGGCGGCGCATCAGCGCGGCCGGCTCACAGTGCCCGCTGGATCAGCAGCTTCTGGATGTCCGAGGTGCCTTCGTAGATCTGGCACACGCGCACGTCGCGGTAGATGCGCTCGAGCGGGAAGTCGTTCACGTAGCCGTAGCCGCCCAGGGTCTGGATCGCGGCGCTGCACACGCGCTCGGCCATCTCGCTCGCGAACAGCTTGGCCATCGCGGCCTCTTTCAGGCAGGGGCGGCCGGCATCGCGCAGGCTCGCCGCATGCCAGATCAGCTGGCGCGCGGCCTCGAGCTGCGTCGCGCAGTCGGCGAGCCGGAAGCCCACGGCCTGCTGGTCGAAGATGGACCCGCCGAAGGCCTGGCGTTCCTTGGCATAGGCCACGGCCACGTCGAAGGCGCTGCGCGCCATGCCCACGCTCTGCGCCGCGATGCCGATGCGGCCGCCCTCGAGCGCGCCGAGCGCGATCTTGTAGCCCTCGCCCTCGGCGCCGATCAGGTTCTCCGCCGGGATGCGGCAGCCGTCGAAGTTGATCTGCGCGGTGTCGCTGCTGTGCTGGCCGAGCTTGTCCTCGAGCCGCGCCACCTGGTAGCCCGGCGCGTCGGTCGGCACGATGAAGGCGCTCATGCCGCGCTTGCCCGCGGCCTTGTCGGTGACCGCGATCACGATCGCCACCTGGCCGTTCTTGCCGCTGGTGATGAACTGCTTCACGCCGTCGATCACATAGCCGTCGGCGTCCTTGCGCGCGGTGGTGCGCAGGCTCGAGGCGTCGCTGCCGGCCTGCGGCTCGGTCAGGCAGAAGGCGCCGAGCATCCGCCCCTGCGCGAGCGGCTCGAGCCACTGCTTCTTCTGCTGCGCATTGCCGTAGCGCATCAGGATCGCGTTGACGGGGCAGTTGGTCACGCTGATCGCGGTGCTGGTGCCGCCGTCGCCGGCCGCGATCTCCTCGAGCACCAGCGCGAGCGTGAGGTAGTCGAGGCCGGCGCCGCCGTGCTCCTCGGGCACGCAGATGCCGTAGGCACCGAGCGCCGCGAGGCCCTGGTGCACTTCCTTCGGAAAGCTGTGCTCGCGGTCCCACTTCGGCGCGTGGGGCCAGAGTTCGGCCTGCGCGAAATCGCGCACGGCGTCGCGGATGGCTTCCTGGTCGGTGCTCAGCAGCATGGCGTGTCTCCTTGTGTCGTTCTCGTCGCGTCGTCGTTACTTGCCCGAACCCAGGTCCATGATCAGGCGCGCGGCCATGTACAGGCGGCGCGGGATCGCGCTGATGTCCACGTACTCGGCCTTGTCGCTGTGGTAGCCGAAGCCCGGCAGGCCCAGGCTCTCGATCACGGGCTTGCCCGACAGCGCCGCGTAGGCCGCGTCGGTGCCGCCGCCGGTGCGTTCTTCCACGCCCAGCGTGCCGCCGGCTTCCTTGTAGTAGCCCACCGCCTTGTCGACCAGCTTCCTGCCGCCTTCGCCGGCATTGAAGGCCGGGCGGCCGCGCGTGACGATCACCTTCACGTCCGCATCGGGCAGCTTCTTCTGCTGCGCGCGCTCCTCGAGCGTCTTCATCGCGGCATCGAAGTCCTCGTTGCGCGCATAGCGCACGTCGGCGTTGAGCGTGGCGCTGGCCGGGATGATGTTCGAGACGTTGCCGGCCTTGGCGATGGTCCAGTTGAAGCGCAGGTTCTTCGACTTGTCGTCGATGCTCATGGTGCGCAGCACCAGGTCGGAGGCCTCGACCAGCGCGTTCACGCCGAGGTCGGGCGCGGCGCCCGCGTGCGAGGCCTTGCCCGTGATGTTGACCTGCACGTAGGCGATGCCCGAGGTGCCGAGCGAGAGCTTCTCGTCGCCGGCGCCCGTGGGCTCGAACGAGAGCACGTAGTCGGCCAGCTTGGCCTCTTCCTGGATCAGGTCGCGCGAGCCGAAGGAGCCCTTCTCCTCGTCGGTGTTGAACAGCACGGTGATGGTGCCGTAGTCGCGCACGCCGTAGTCCTTGAGCAGCTTGAGCGTGTGCAGGATCACGGCATTGCCGCCCTTGTCGTCGGCGATGCCGGGGCCGTAGGCCTTGTCGCCCTCGATGCGGAACGGCGCCTTGGCGAGCGTGCCCTTGAGGTAGACGGTGTCCATGTGCGACATCAGCAGCAGGTTCTTGCCGCCGCGGCCCTTGAGCTTGCCGACGATGTTGTCGCCCACCACCAGGCCGGCCGACTTGCTGCGCGTGACGGTGAAGCCCAGGTTCTTCAGCTCGCCCTCGAGGAAGTTGCCCGCCGCGGCGATGCCCTCGGCGTCGCCGGTGCCGGTCTCGATGTTGACCAGCTTCTCCAGCGTCTTGATGACGGCGGGCTGCTCGTCGGTGGCGGCCTGGAACAGCACGTTGTCGCGCTTCTGCGCCCAGGCGGCCGGCGCGAGCAGGGCGCCCGCGAGCACGGCGGCGATGACGTTGCGTGAATGAAAGGGACGCATGGGACCTCCTGCTTTTCTGCGATTCGTTCGAAAACTGGGAAAGACCGCCGGCGGCCGCCGCCGGCCGGCCGCCCCGGGGAGGGGCGGAAGGCGGCGGGCGGCCCGGGCCGGCGGACGGGCGCCGTACCTTTTACAGCAGTTCGAGCGCCACGGCGGTGCCTTCGCCGCCGCCGATGCACAGCGTGGCCACGCCGCGCTTCCTGCCCTGCGCCTTCAGCGCATGGATCAGCGTGACCATGATGCGCGCGCCGCTGGCGCCGATCGGGTGGCCCAGCGCGCAGGCGCCGCCGTGGATGTTGACGCGGTCGTGCGACACGTCGAGCTCGTGCATCAGCGCCATCGGCACCACCGCGAAGGCCTCGTTGACCTCCCAGAGGTCCACGTCCTTGACGCTCCAGCCGGTCTTCTTGAACAGCTTGGCCACGGCGCCCACCGGCGCGGTCGAGAACCACTCAGGCTGCTGCGCGTGCGTGGCATGGCCGACGATGCGCGCGATCGGCTTCGCGCCGATCTTCTTCGCATGCGACTCGGTCATCATCACCAGCGCGGCGGCGCCGTCGTTGATCGACGAGCTCGAGGCGGCGGTGATGGTGCCGTTCTCCTTCTTGAACGCCGGCTTGAGCGTCGGGATCTTGTCGAGCTTGACCTTGCCCGGGCCTTCGTCGATGGCGATCAGCGTGTCGCCGCCGCGGCCCTTGACCGTGACCGGCACGATCTCGTCCTTGAACAGGCCGGTGTCGGTGGCCTTCTTGGCGCGCTCGACGCTGGCGATGGCGAAGGCGTCCTGCTGTTCGCGCGTGAACTTGTACTTGGCCGCGCAGTCCTCGCCGAAGGTGCCCATCGAGCGGCCCGGCTGGTAGGCGTCCTCGAGGCCGTCGAGCATCATGTGGTCGAAGATGCGGTCGTGGCCCATGCGGTAGCCGCCGCGGCCCTTGAGCATCAGGTAGGGCGCGTTGGTCATGCTCTCCATGCCGCCCGCCACCATCACCTCGTGCGTGCCGGCCAGCAGCAGGTCGTGCGCGAGCATCGCGGCCTTCATGGCCGAGCCGCACATCTTGCTGAGCGTGACCGCGCCGGCGCTGTCGGGCAGGCCGCCCTTGTAGGCCGCCTGGCGCGCGGGCGCCTGGCCCTGGCCCGCCATCAGGCAGTTGCCGAACAGCACCTCGCCCACGCTGTCGGGCGCGATGCCGGCGCGCTCGACGGCGGCCCTGATCGCGGCGCCGCCGAGGTCGTGCGCCGCGAGGGAGGAGAAGTCGCCCTGGAAGCTGCCCATGGGGGTGCGGGCGGCGCCGACGATGACGATGGATTCGGACATGTGAGTGCTCCTTGAAGCTGAAGAAAGAATGCGGGTCCGCGGATGCGAAGGCCCGTCAGGAATGCGCCGCCTGCTCCTCGTCGTGGAAGCGTTGCGACTCTTCGTACGGGAACACGTCCAGCATCTGGCCGGCCTGGATGCGTTCCTTGTGGTGTTGCCAGAAAGCGGCGTCGAGCAGGTCGGCGTGGTGCGCCATGAAGGCTTCGCGCACGTCCTTGTTGCCCAGCAGGAAGGGCTCGAAGGTCTCGGGGAACACGTCCTTCGGGCCGACCGAATACCAGACCTCGCCGCTCATCTCCTCTTCCTCGTTGCGCGGCGCGGGCACCTTGCGGAACTGGCAGTCGGTGATGTATTCGATCTCGTCGTAGTCGTAGAACACGACCTTGCCGCCGCGCGTGACGCCGAAGTTCTTCCACAGCATGTCGCCCGGGAAGATGTTGGCCGCCACCATGTCCTTGATCGCGTTGCCGTACTCGATCACCGCCTGCTCGAGCTGCTCCCTGGCGCGCCTGGCCTGCGCCGGGCTCTCGGGATGCGCGAGCATGTCGAAGGCCTCCTGCAGGTAGATGTTCAGCGGGATCATCCGGCGCTCGATGTAGACGTGCTTGAGCACCAGCTCCATCTCCCCGTTGCCGTCGCGGTCGCCGATCTCGAGCTGGCTGGGCGCGAACTTCCGGATCTCCTCAATCAGCGCGGGCTCGAAGCGGTCGAGCGGAAAACCCACGTCGCTGTACTCGAGCGTGTCGGCCATGCGGCCCACGCGGTCGTGCTGCTTCACGAGCATGTACTTGCCCTTGATCTGCTCGCGCGTGGTGTCCTTCGGCGGCGGATAGAAGTCCTTGATGACCTTGAACACGAACGGGAACGAGGGCAGGTCGAACACCAGCATCACCATGCCCTTGATGCCGGGCGCGATGCGGAAGCGGTCGCTCGAGTAGTTCAGGTGCGAGAGGAAGTCGCGGTAGAACAGCGTCTTGCCCTGCTTGGCCAGGCCGAGCGCGTTGTAGATCTCGGCGCGCGGCTTGCGCGGCATCAGCGAGCGCAGGAACTGCACGCAGGCCGAGGGAACCTCCATGTCGACCATGAAGTAGGCGCGCGCGAAGCTGAACAGCATCTGCAGGTCGTCCTCACCGAACAGCACCGCGTCGACGTGGAAGCGGCCCTGGCCGTCGTGCAGGATCGGCAGCGCGAACGCCAGCTCGACGAAGCCGTTCATGATCTTGCCGACCACGTAGGCGCCCTTGTTGCGATAGAACAGCCCCGAGAGCACCTGCAGCTGGAAGTTGGCGCGCAGCTTGACCTGGTGGAAGCGCCCCTGCATCGCGCTCGCCACGCGCTCGGCATCGCGCCGCTTGTGGGCCCAGCTGCCGAGCAGCGCGAAGTCGTCGAGCATCTGCTCGATGCTGTCGGCCAGCGTGGCGGGCGACGGATAGTAGGGCCGGTAGGTGGGCGCGCCGCGCGGCTCGATGTACTCGGTGCTGATCGCCGGGCGCACGAAGATGAAGTCGTTCTGGAAGTACGCGCGGTGCAGGATCTTGGTGGTGACCGAGTTGAAGAAGCTCTCGGCCAGCTCGGGCTGGTGGTGGTCGACCAGCAGGCCGATGTAGTGCAGCTTGATCTGGTGCCAGACGTCCATCGGCTGCTCGCCGGCCTTGAACTCCTTCTCGAGCCGCGCCACCGCCTCGCTCACGCGCAGGTCGTAGAACTCGATGCGCTCGCGCTGCGCGCGCTGCTGGCCGTGCCAGTCGGCGGTCTCGAAGCGGTGCTTGGCGCGCGACGACTCGGCCCGGAACAGCGTGTAGTGCCGGTTGAAGCCGTCCATCATCGCCTTCGCGATGTCGTAGGCCAGCGGGGAGTCGAGGCGCTGCGGGAACATGGACCGAAGCGGGCGCGGTCTCAGTCGGCCGCGGGCGCGGGCGCGGGCGCCGCGGCGGGCTTGCCCGTGAGTTTGGTCACCAGCTCGCCGGGGCGGCTGTACTTGTGGCGCACGCGCTGCACGGCGGCGCGGTAGAGCGATTCGAGCGACTTGTCGCCTTCCACGCTCATGCCCAGGTCCTGCAGCAGGCCGTCGTGCACGCCGAAGGTCCAGCCGTGGATCGTGACCTTCTGGCCGCGGCTCCAGGCGTCGACCATCACCGTGCTGACGGCCACGTTGACCACCTGCTCGGCGACGTTGAGTTCGCACAGCGCGTCGGCGCGCACTTCTTCCGAGAAGCTGTCGAGCATCACGTGGTGGCGGTCGCGCACGTCCTGGATGTGGCGGATCCAGTTGTCGGCCAGGCCGATGCGGGTGCCGTTGAGCGCGGCCTTCACGCCCGCGCAGCCGTAGTGGCCCACCACCATGATGTGCTCGACCTTCAGGTGCTCGACCGCGAACTGGATCGCCGACAGCGCGTTGAGGTCGGAGTGCACCACGATGTTGGCCACGTTGCGGTGCACGAACACCTCGCCGGGCTCGAGGCCGGTGATCTGGTTGGCCGGCACGCGGCTGTCGGAACAGCCGATCCACATGTAGCGCGGCGTCTGCTGCTTGACCAGGCTGGTGAAGAAACCAGGCCGGTCGCGTTCCATCTGCGCGGACCAGGCGCGGTTGTGGGCGAAGAGGTCGTCGAGGGATTCGGACATGCGGGGATTGTCGGTGAGGTGGAGGGGGATTCGGTGCGGCGGCGCCCGGCGCCGGGGGCTCTCTCAGGCGGTGGTTCGGGCCGGTCGCGGTGGCCTGGCCTTGGGCTTGCCGGCGGTTTCGGCCTTCTGCGCGCGCGCCAGCGCCGTCTGGCCCTTCTTTTCGTGAGCACGCACTTCCGCGATATTGGCCTGCAGCTCGGCGAGCTGGCCCTCGAGCTGCGCGCGGTGGGCGCCCAGGATGCTGAGGAAGCGCTCGAGTTGCGGCACCGTGTCGCGCGGGCTGTCGTACATGTCGAGGATGTCCTTGGCCTCGGTCAGGCTCAGGCCCAGGCGCTTGGCGCGCAGCGTGAGCGTGAGCCGGGCCCGGTCGCGCGCGCTGTAGATGCGCTGCAGGCCGGCGCGCTCGGGCGTGAGCAGCCCCATGTCCTCGTAGAAGCGGATCGCCCGCGTCGTCAGGTCGAATTCCTTCGCGAGCTGGCTGATGGTGAAGGTTTGCGCTGGCATGAGGGCTTGTTCAGGGAACACGGGAGGCGCCGGAAAGGGGGCGTTGCGGGGGCGACAGCACATTTGCGCCGCGCTCTCTACAATGGTGCCCTCAACCCATGACGTTTACGTAAACGTCAATCCTACATGAATCTGCTCGAACGCGAACTCCACTACCCCCTCGGCGACACCCTGCCCGCGCCCGGCGAGGCCCTCGAAGTGGCGCCCGGCGTGCGCTGGATCCGGATGCGGCTGCCGTTCGCGCTCGACCACATCAACCTCTGGCTGCTGCGCGACAACTACCGCGGCGTCGAGGGCTGGACCGTGGTCGACTGCTGCATCTCGCGCGACGAGGCGCGGGCCCAGTGGGAGCAGGTGTTCGAGACCCAGCTGCAGGGCCTGCCGATCGTGCGCGTGATCGTCACCCACATGCACCCCGACCACATCGGCCTGGCCGACTGGCTGTGCAAGCGCTGGAACGTGCCGCTGTGGATCAGCTCCACCGACTACCACGTGGCACGCGTGCTCTGCAGCAGCGGCGACACGCTGGCGGGCGGCGAGCATGCCGCGCGCTTCTTCAGCGCGCACGGCCTGGCCAACCCCGAGGCGCTCGACAAGATCCGCGGCCGCACCAACTACTACGCCAACATGGTGCCCTCGGTGCCCGAGAGCTTCGTGCGCATGCTCGACGGCGACAGCATCGACATCGGCGGCCATGCCTGGCGCTGCATCAGCGGCTACGGCCACGCGCCCGAGCACATCGCGCTTTACTGCGACGACCTCAAGCTGCTGCTGGGCGGCGACATGATGCTGCCGCGCATCTCGACCAACGTGAGCGTGTACGCGGGCGAGCCCGAGGCGAATGCGCTGCGGCTGTTCCTCGACAGCATCGAGCGCTTCAAGTCGCTGCCCGTCGACACCCTCGGCCTGCCCGCGCACGGCAAGCCCTTCACCGGCATCCACCGCCGCGTCGAGCAGCTGCAGGAGCACCACCGCGACCGCCTGGCCGAGTTGCTCGAGGTCGCGCTGGCGCGGCCGATCACGGCCTTCGAGGGGCTGCCGATCCTGTTCAAGCGCGAACTCGACCTGCACCAGATGACCTTCGCGATGGGCGAGACCGTGGCGCACCTGCACCTGCTCTGGTATTCGGGGCAGGTGAAGCGCGAGCTGGGCGCCGACGGCATCTACCGCTTCGGCGCCCTGCACTGAAGCCGGCGCGGCGCGGCGGACGGCCGCGCATAGACTCGCGGGCATGAACATGTCGCACACGCTGGCCGATCTGCGCGCGGGCCGGCTGGCCGGCGCCACGCGGCTCGACCTGGGCTGCGGCCTCGAGGAATTTCCGCGCGAGATTTTCGAGCTGGCCGACACGCTCGAGGTGCTGAACCTCACGGGCAATGCGCTCGACCGCCTGCCTGACGACCTGGGCCGGCTGCACCGGCTGCGCGTGCTGTTCTGCTCCGACAACCGCTTCACGCGGCTGCCCGAATCGATCGGCGACTGCGCGAACCTCGACATCGTGGGCTTCAAGGCCAACCGCATCGCCGAGGTGCCGGCCGCGGCGCTCGCGCCCTCGCTGCGCTGGCTGATCCTGACCGACAACGCGATCGAGCGCCTGCCCGACACGCTGGGCGACTGCGCGCGCATGCAGAAGCTGATGCTCGCGGGCAACCGCCTGAGTCGCCTGCCCGAGACGCTGGCCGGCTGCACCCGGCTCGAGCTGCTGCGCATCTCCGCCAACCGCTTCGCCACGCCGCCTGGCTGGTTGTGGTCGATGCCGCGCCTGTCGTGGCTGGCCGCCGCCGGCAATGCCTTCGACGCGCGCGACGAGGAGGCCGCGGCGATCGCGCCCGCGGTGCCGCGCATCGACTGGCATGCGCTACGGCTGGGCGCGCAGCTCGGCGAAGGCGCCTCGGGCGTGATCCACGAGGCGCTGCTGAACGAGCGGGAGCCGGTCGCGGTCAAGCTGTTCAAGGGAGCCGTCACCAGCGACGGCTGGCCGCGCAGCGAGCTCGCGGCCAGCATCGCGGCCGGCGCCCATGCCACCCTGATCGGCGCGCAGGGCCGCATCGACGGCCATCCCGAGGGCACGCAGGGCCTGGTGATGGCGCGCGTGCCGGCCTCGTTCCGCACGCTCGCGGGGCCGCCGAGCCTGGCCTCGTGCACGCGCGACGTCTATGCCGAGCAGGCCCGCTGGTCCACCGCCACCGCGTTGCGCATCGCGCGCGACATCGCCGCGGCGATGCGGCACCTGCATGCGCGCGGCCTGGTGCATGGCGATCTCTATGCGCACAACATCCTCTGGCATCCCGAGCAGGGCGCGCGGCTCGGCGACTTCGGCGCCGCCTGGTTCGCCGATGCGCTGCCCGCCGACGCCGCGGCACGCGCGCGGCAACTGGAGGTGCGCGCCTTCGGCTGCCTGCTCGAGGAACTGGCCGCGCGCTGCGATGAACCGCTTCCCGCGATGACGGCGCTGCGCGATCGCTGCCTGCTGCCCGAGGTGGCCGCGCGGCCCTCGGCCGCGCTGCTTGAAGAGGCCCTCGCATGAGCCGCGGCCGCCTCGCCCATCCGCCGCTGCCGATGCGCGACGGCGTGAGCGCGAGCTGCGTGGGCCTGCCGACCGAGGACCACTGGCCCACCATCGCCGATTTCCTGATCGCGCGCTTCACCGCGATCGCGCCCGAGGCCTGGATGCGGCGCATCCGCGACGGCGAGGTGGTCGACGAGCACGGCGTGCCCGTCACGCCCGAGCGCCGCTACCAGGCGCCGCTGCGCGTCTTCTACTACCGCGCGCTCGACACCGAGCCGGCGATCCCGTTCGAGGAGCAGGTGCTGTACCGCGACGAACACCTGCTGGTGGTCGACAAGCCGCACTTCGTGCCGGTCACGCCCACCGGCAAGTACCTGCACCAGAGCCTGCTGGTGCGGCTCAAGCGCAAGCTCGGCATCGAGGCGCTGTCGCCGCTGCACCGCATCGACCGCAGCACCGCGGGCCTGCTGCTGTTCTCGCTGCGGCCCGAGACGCGGGGCGCCTACCAGACCATGTTCGCGCAGCGCACGGTGCACAAGGACTACGAGGCGATCGTGCCGCTACCCGGCGGCGCGGCCGCCGCGGCCGCGCTGCCCTCGGTCTACCGCAGCCGGCTGGTCGACGACGCGCACTTCATGCAGGTGAAGGAGGCACCCGGCGAGCCCAACTCCGAGACCGGCATCGCGGTGCTGAAGGTCTTCGACGGCCTCGCGCATCTCGCGCTGTCGCCGGTCACGGGCCGGCGGCACCAGCTGCGGGTGCACTGCATGGCGCTGGGCATGCCGATCGTGAACGACCCCTTCTATCCTGTGCTGACACCGGCCGACACCGACGACTTCGAGCGGCCGCTGCAGCTGCTGGCGCGCTCCATCGCCTTCACCGATCCAGTGACCGGCGAGCCGCGCCGCTTCGACAGCCAGCTGCGCCTGCTGCTGGCGCCAAGGTGACGCCCGCGGCGCGACGCCGGCACTAAGCTGCGGCCTCCGGCTGCCCTTGCCTTTCTTCCATCGGGCGGCCTCATGCACACCAGGAGACGCCGCACATGGACACCACCCGACTCTTCTCGCTCCAGGGCCGCACCGCCCTCATCACCGGCGGCTCGCGCGGCATCGGCCGCATGATCGCCGAGGGCTATCTCGCGCAGGGCGCGCGGGTCTACATCTCGGCGCGCAAGGCCGAGGCCTGCGACCAGACGGCCAAGGAGCTGTCGGCCTTCGGGCATTGCGTGTCGCTGCCGGCCGACGTGTCGACGCTCGAAGGGGCGCAGGCGCTGGTCGCCGCGTTCGCGAAGCACGAGTCCTCGCTGGACATCCTGGTCAACAACGCCGGTGCCGCCTGGGGTGCGCCCTATGCGGAGTTTCCGGAGAGCGGGTGGGACAAGGTGGTCGACCTGAACCTCAAGACGCCGTTCTTCCTGACGCAGGCGTTGACGCCGCTGCTGAAGAAGGCGGCCGCGGGGGGCGATCACCTCGCGAAGGTGATCAACATCGCCTCGATCGACGGGATCTCGGTGAATCCGCAGGAGACCTACTCGTATGCGGCGAGCAAGGCGGGGCTGATCCAGCTCACGCGGCGCATGGCGCTGCGGCTGGCGCAGGACGGGATCGTGGTGAGTGCGATTGCGCCGGGGGCCTTTGCGTCGAGCATGAACAAGGATGCCCGGGACCATGGGGATGAGATCAAGGGGCGGATTCCGGCGGGGCGGATCGGGAAGCCCGAAGACATGGCGGGGGCGGCGATCTTTCTGGCTTCGAATGCGGGGGACTATGTGATGGGGTCTACGTTGGTGGTGGATGGGGGGGTGACGCACGCGCGTTGATTTGTTTGCTGCGCTTTTGTTGAGGCTGTTGGCCGGGTCTCGCCCCGGCGGGCGAGTCACTTTCTTTTGCTTCGCCAAAAGAAAGTAACCAAAGAAAAGGCGACCCCGCTGTCTGTGTCCCTCCGCTTCGCTACGGGCAACCTGCGGTGCTCGGCTACGGCGGGGGTCCGCAGAACTCGCTCCACTTCGTTGCGCTCAGACAGCTGCGGCCCTGATCCCGCCTACGCCTGCGCTCCTCGGCACAGCCAGAGGGGGTGGGGCGGGCCATCGCTTCGCTCGGCCTTTGGGGACTGGCCGGGCCTTCGCTTTGCTCGGCCGGTACCATCTCCCCATGTCTTCCTTTCCTTTCGCCGCGGTCCTTTTCGACTGCGACGGTGTCCTCGTCGACTCCGAACCCATCACCAACCGCGTGCTTGCCGAGATGCTCGGCGAACTGGGCTGGCCTCTCACCACCGACGAATCGATGCGCATCTTCACCGGCAAGGCGGTGAAGGACGAAGCCGATCTGATCGAGTCGAAGACCGGCTTTCGCATCACGCCCGAATGGCTGCATGGCTTTCGCGAGCGCCGCAACGAGGCGCTCGAGCGGGACCTGACGGCGATTCCGAATGCGCCCGCCGCGGTGCGCGCGCTGTTCGAGCAGCTCGACGGGCGCATCGCCTGCGCCTCGGGCGCGGATCGCTTCAAGGTCGAGTTGCAGCTCGAGAAGGTCGGCATCCTCGACTGCTTCGCGGGACGGATCTTCAGCGGGCACGAGATGCCGCGCTCCAAGCCCGCGCCCGACGTGTACCTCGCGGCGGCGGCGGCGCTGGGCGTGGATCCGAAGCGCTGCGCGGTGGTCGAGGACACGGTCACGGGCGCGATGGCGGGCGTGGCGGCGGGCGCGACGGTGTTCGGCTACAGCACGGGCGAGTCGGGCCACAGCGGGCCCGAGGCGCTGCGCAGCGTCGGCGCGGTGCAGGTGTTCAGCGACATGGCCGAACTGCCGGCACTGCTCGCGGCGCACCGGCCCATCGGCTGAAGCGAACACCCACCGGCGGCAGGGCTGCCGGCTTTCTGTTCGAATCGAATCACGACCGGCCGCCGGCGGCGGCTGCACACCATCCAATGCCCACCAGGAGCCCCCGCGCATGACCTCCGAGTACAAGACCGAACAGCCCGAACGCAGCGAGATCGACGCCCTGCAAGGCCCCGCGGTGGTCGAGTTCGGCACCAACTGGTGCGGCGTCTGCAAGGCCGCGCAGCCGGACATCGCTGCGGCCTTCGCGCAGCATCCGGGCCTGCGCCACATCAAGGTCGAGGACGGCAGCGGGCGTCCGCTGGGCCGCTCGTTCGGCGTGAAGCTGTGGCCCACGCTGGTGTTCATGCGCGATGGCCGCGAAGTGGCCAAGCTGGTGCGGCCCACCGACAGCGCCTCGATCGCCGAGGCGCTCGCGAAGATCGCTCAGCCGGCCTGAGCGCGCCGGCCGCGCGCCGGCTTCGCCATCGACAGGATCAGGCGGTAGAGCGCCTGCGCGGCGGGCGACAGCACCGCGCCCTTGCGCGACAGCAGCGCGAAGCTGCGCCGCACCGTGGGCTGCGCGAGCGCGATCAGCACGATGCGCGGGTAGGTGCCGTCCTGCACGGCCAGCTTCGGCACCACGGCGGCGCCCACGCCCTGTGCCACCAGCCCGACGGCGGTCGAGCTGCGCTGCACCTCGTAGACGAAGGGCAGGTTCAGTCCGCTCGGTGCCAGCGCCGCATCGAGCAGCGGGCGGTTGCTGCTGCCCGGGCCCGGCACGATCAGCGCGTGGCCCTCGAGCTGCGACCAGGCGATGCTGCGGCGGCGCGCCAGCGGATGGTCGTCGCGGCAGGCGAGCACGAAGCGGTCGTCCAGCAGCGGGATGCGCTCCAGCTCGGGCTCGTAGGACTCGGCGATGCTGATGCCGAACTCGGCCTCGCGCTGCAGGATCGCGCCGGCCACGCCGGCCGACGAGTGGTCGAGGATCTTGATGCGGTTGCCGGGGAACAGGGCGCTGTAGGCCTGGATCACCGCGGGCAGGAACTGCACGCCGACCGTCGGCACGCAGGCCAGCGTCACGTTGCCGCGCGAGGCCTGGCCGGCCTCGCGGATGCCGAGCATGGCCGAGGAGATGTCGGCGAGCAGGCGCCGCGCCTGTGGCAGGAAGTTCTGGCCGATCACCGTGAGCGCCAGCGAGCGCGTGGTGCGTTCCACCAGTTGCACGCCGAGCACCGCCTCGAGGTTCTGCAGCCGGCGCGTCAGCGCGGTGGAGGTGATGTGCAGCGAATCGGCGCCGGCATGGAAGCTGCCGTGCTCCGCCACGGCGAGGAATGCCTGCAGGCCGAGCATGTCCACTTTCATGAGGCGATTGCAGCAATGGTCCAGATAAATTCATTTTACGCAGCCGGGTTGCAGGCACAGAATCCGCCGCCATGAACATCACGGTGCTGGACGACTACTTCGACACGCTGCGCACGCTGCCCTGCTTCGCCAAGCTCGACGGGCACGAGGTGACGGTGTGGAACGACCACGTGGACGAGCCCGACGCGCTGGTGCAGCGGCTGTCGCAGGCCGATGCCGTGGTGCTGATCCGCGAGCGCACCGCGCTGCGCGCGCCGGTGCTCGAGCGGCTGCCGCGGCTGCGGCTGATCAGCCAGCGCAGCGTCTATCCGCACATCGACGTCGAGGCCTGCACGCGGCTGGGCATCGTGCTGTCGTCGGACCCGCATGCGGGCACGCCTTCGTACGCCGCGGCCGAGCTCACATGGGCGCTGCTGCTGTGCGCGGCGCGGCGGATTCCGCAGCAGATGGCGTCGCTGCAGCGCGGCGGCTGGCAGACCGGCGTGGGCAGCACGCTGCGCGGCAAGACGCTCGGGATCTACGGCTATGGCCGCATCGGGCAGGCGGTGGCGGGCTATGCCGAGGCCTTTGGCATGAAGGTGCGCGTGTGGGCGCGGCCCGAGTCGATGGCCCGGGCGCGCGCGGACGGCCGCGAATGCGCGCCGGACCGAGAGAGTTTCTTCGGCGACTGCGATGCGATCTCGCTCCACATGCGGCTGGTGCCGGCCACGCGCGGCATCGTGCGGCGCGAGGACCTCGCGCGCATGAAGCCCGACGCGATCCTCGTGAACACCAGCCGCGCCGGCCTGATCGAGCCCGGTGCGCTGGTGGCCGCGCTGCAGGCCGGCCGGCCCGGCATGGGCGCGGTCGACGTCTACGAGACCGAGCCGCTGGTCGATCCCGCCGATCCGCTGCTGCGGTTGCCGAACCTGGTCTGCACGCCGCACATCGGCTACGTAACGCGCGAGGAGTACGAGCTGCAGTTCTCCGACGTGTTCGACCAGATCGTGGCCTTCGCGCACGGGCAGCCGAGCAATGTCGTCAATCCCGAGGTGCTCGGCCGCCTGCGCGCCGCGCCCACCCCGGCATGAACGAGGCGCTGCAGCGGCTCGCCGCCGCGGCCCGGCTCGAGGACGCGGCGCAGGAGCCGCTGCGGTTGCGCTTCGGGTTCGCCTGCGTGCAGCGCGTGCGGCATCTGCTGGAAGCGCCCGAGGCGCTGCAGTGCCTCGACGGGCTCGGTGCGTACCTCGAAGGCCGCGGCAGCCGCGCCGAACTCGCGCAGGCGGCACAGCGCATGGCGCACATCGCTGCCAGCCACCCGGGCTCGGCCTCGATCGATGCGTCGGCCCATGCGGCGGTGTCCGCGACTTATGCGGTGTTCCAGTCCGTGGCCGGGCGCGCCTTGCAGGCCGCCGAGTACGCGGCCTACGCCACGGTCTATGCCTATGGCGCCTACGCGATCGCGGACCCCGAGGCCTTCGCCGAGGAGTTCGCGTGGCAGGCCCGGACCTTCGCCGCCTTGAGCCGGGGCCACGCGGCGACCGCCTGAAGGCCGGCGCGGGTTAATCCCGAGCGCCAGGCATTCCGCGCCGCGCCGCCGGCCGCCACAATTCCGGCATGCAGCCGCCGTCGCCGCAATCCACCTGGCAGGTCTCCGATGCCGCCCTCGGCCGGCCGTCGTCGGCCGTGCTCGACCTGCGCGCGGTCTCGCTGCTGCTCGATGCGCCGCGCGACGCGGCGCCGGCGCGCGCGATGCTGCATTTCCTCAATGCGCTGCTGCCGGTCGAGTTCATCTCGCTGGTGTCGCACGGCGACGAGGCACCGGCGCAGATCGAGGGGCACTCGTTCCACGCGGCCACGCCCAACGTCACGCGCGACTGCTTCGCGCAGTACCGGCGCCACTTCTACCGCTTCGACGACGCCACGCGCATCGCGCGGCAGATGCGCGTGCAGACCCGCGAGTCGGCTGCGATGACGGTGCTGCACATGCGCTCGCCCGACATCCCCGATGCCGGCTGGCGCCAGCAGATCTACGAGCGCGAGCACCTCTCGGAGCGGCTGGCGCTGCTCTACATGCCGGCGCCGCGCACTGCGTTCTCGATCAACCTCTACCGCAGCGAGGCCATGGGCCGCTTCGCGCCGCAGGAGATCGAGCGCGTGCTCGCGGTGTCGCCGCTGCTGCGGCAGGTGCACCGCAACCTGGTGGGCGCGGGCGGGGTCGGGCCCGACATGGACACCCGCATCGCGCTGGCCCGCGCGCGCATCGCGGCGCTGGCGGTCGCGTTGAGCGCGCGCGAGCTCGACGTGGCGGCGCGCATCGCCTGCGGACTCACGGCCGACGGCATCGCGGCCGATCTCGACATCGCGCCCTCGAGCGTGGTCACGCTGCGCAAGCGCGCCTACCTCAAGCTCGGCATCCACGACCGCGCCGCGCTGGTGCGGCTCGCGGCCTGACCCTCCCTCGCTGATCGAAGTCCTTGCCGTCCCCTTCGCGGGGGACGCGCCGCCCGGCCGTTCGCCCCACGATCGCGGCAGCGGCGGGCACACGATCCCGCCGCACACGATGGAGACGAGAACGCGCATGTTCATCCGCAACTGCTGGTACGTGGTCGCCTGGGACCACGAGATTCCCGCCGAGGGCCTGTTCAACCGCACCGTGATCGGCGAGCCGCTGCTGCTGTACCGCACCGCGCAGGGCGAGGTGGTGGCGCTCGAGGACCGCTGCTGCCATCGCCACGCGCCGCTGTCCAAGGGCCGGCGCGAGGGCGACTGCGTGCGCTGCGGCTACCACGGCCTCAAGTTCGATGCGCGCGGCCTCTGCGTCGAGGTGCCGGGCATGGCGACGGTGCCGCCGCGCGCACGGGTGCGCAGCTACCCGGTGGCGGTGCGCAACCGCTGGGTGTTCGTGTGGATGGGCGAGGCCGAGCGCGCCGACACGGCGCTGCTGCCCGACAACTTCTCGTGCGACCACCCCGAGTGGCGCCACATCCCGGGCTACCTGCACTACGACACGCCCTACCTGCTGATCTGCGACAACCTGCTGGACTTCTCGCACCTGAGCTACGTGCACGAGAAGACGCTCGGCGGCTCGACCGCGATCGCGCAGGCGCGGCCCGAGATCGAGAAGATCGAGCGCGGCCTGCGCGTGACGCGCCGGGTGGAGAACGTGCCGCCGCCCGCGCACTGGGCCGGTGCGCGGCCCTTCGCGCCCGATGCGCGCTTCGACCGCTGGTTCGTCTACGACTTCGTGCTGCCGGGCACGCTGCTGATGCAGTCGGGCGGGCGTCCCGTGGAGGACGCCGAGGGCGACATGCGCCATGCCGTCGAGCTGCACAGCTGCCAGACCCTGACGCCCGAGACCGAGACCAGCACCCACTACTTCTTCCAGCAGGCGCACCGGCCCTCGCTCGGCGGCGAGCAGCTCACGCGCACGCTCTACGACAGCCTGATCGTGGCCTTCAACGAGGACCGCGACATGATCACCGCGCAGGCCCGCAACATCGAGCACGCGCCGTTGCTGCCGATGCTGCCGCTGGCCATGGATTCGGCGCTGGTGCAGTTCCGCCGGCTGGTGGCGCAGGCGCTCGAGGACGAGCGGCACAACGAGGTGCCCCCGCAGCTCGCGCGGCCCGAGCGCTCCGCGAGCTGCTGAAGCGCTGCGCACCGGAACCCACAAGAACCCACGAGGAGACAAGACCCATGCTCAAGCTGCTTTCGATCGCCTGCGCCGCGCTGGCCTTCGCCATTCCCGCCGCCGCCCAGGAGGCCTACCCCTCGCGGCCGATCCGCATCGTCGTGCCCTATCCGGCCGGCGGCGCCACCGACTACGTGGCGCGCACCGTCGGCGAGCGCCTGTCGAAGGCGCTGGGCCAGCCGGTGGTGGTCGACAACAAGGCGGGCGCGGCCGGTGCCATCGGCGCCGCCGAGGTGGCGCGCGCCAAGGCCGACGGCTACACGCTGCTGATGACGATCACCGACTCGCAGATCAACAACACCGCGCTCTACCGCACGCTGGCCTACGACCCGCGCAAGGACTTCGCGCCGATCACGCAGATCGTGCGCAGCCCGGCGCTGATCTCGACCCATCCGGGCTCGGGCCTGCGCAGCCTCGCCGACCTCAAGGCCAAGGCCGGCTCCGGCGGCGCCAAGCTCAGCTATGCCTCCTGGGGCATCGGCGGCCTCGGCCACCTGGCCGGCGAGAGCCTCAACCGCGGCCTGGGCGGCGGCATGGTGCACGTGCCGCAGCGCGGCGAGGGGCTGGTGGTCACCGACCTGCTGTCGGGCACGGTCGACATCGGCCTGTCGTCGGTGGCGAGCGCGATGCAGCACGTGCCGGGCGGCAAGATCGTGCCGCTGGCCGTGCTCGGGCGCCAGCGCTCGAGCACCTTGCCGCAGGTGCCGACGATGCACGAGCTGGGCTTCGACGACCCGCTGTACGACAGCAACGTCTGGATCGGCCTGCTGGCGCCCGCGGCCACGCCGAAGCCCATCGTGGAGCGGCTCGCGAAGGAGGTGCGCGAGGTGGTGGGCGCGCCCGAGGTCGGCCAGCAGTTCGTGGCCCGCGGCTTCGAGATCATGAACAGCACGCCCGAGCAGTTCGCCAGCGCCTACCGCGCCGAGTTCGACGTCATCACGCGGCGCATGCGCGAACTGAGCATCGAGGCGCAGTGAGCGCCGGGTTCAGCGCTTGCCGGAGCGGCGCGCGGCCTGCGCCTTGTGGCGCCGTTCGGCCAGCGCGATCGGGATCAGCGCCCAGGCCTTGGCGCCGTCGAGCGGTGCCACCGGCACCAGGTTGAGCAGCGCGAACACGAGGTTGAAGTAGCCGAGGAAGGCGACCACCGGCCCGAGCCCGCGCACGCTCGCCAGCGGCGTGGTGGCGGCCAGCGCGATCAGCGGCAGCGCCACCATCATCTGTGCCGCGACGCCGCCCCAGGCCACGATGGCCTCGTCCTTGTGGCTGTAGGGCTCCTCGTAGTCGCACACGCCGTGGATCACGCCGAGGTAGATCGCGAACGGCCGGTAGCCCATGCGGCGGGCGAAGCCCGCGTGGCCGGCCTCGTGCAGGAAGATGATGCCGAAGTAGGAGACGATGGTGATGACCGCGAGCAGCGGCGTGCGGATGCACAAAAGGAACAGGCCGGCCCCGACCAGGAGGGCGGACCAGTGGATGTAGACCCGGGCGCCGAAGACCCGGAGCTTGCGAATCCGCGCGTAACCGTTCATGGAGGGAGGTCTCGGGTGCGTGGCGTCCCGGGCGCTGGCGTGGCGGCCTGCTGCCGGAAGTCCCTGGGTGCGAGTCCCGTCCATTGTAGAAAAGCGCGCGAGAAGCTCTTCTCGTTGCGAAAGCCCGCCGCCAGCGCGACCTGCTTGATCGGCCGGTGGGTGCGCCGCAGCAGGTCGACCGCGAGCTCGTGCCGCACCTCGTTCTTGAGCGCCTGCAGAGAGCTGCCTTCCTCCTGCAGCTGGCGGTGCAGCGTGCGGCTCGACACGTTGAGCAGCGTGGCCAGCGCCTCGGCGGTGGTGGTCTCGGCGGCGCGCGAGCGCAGCAGCTCGCGCACGCGCTGGCCCAGCAGCCGGTCGCGCCGGTACTGCAGGATCGTGAGCGGCAGCGCGCGCTTGAGCATGGTGCGCAGCGCGCGCTCGTCGCGCTGCAGCGGCAGCGCGAGGTAGCGCTCGTCGAAGGCGATGCTCGCGCGCGCCGCGTCGAAGCGCACCTCGGGCGTGAACATCGCCGCGTAGGCGTCGCGGTGCGCCGGCGCGGGAAAGGGAAAGCCGGCCTGCCGCAGCGAGATGCGCGAATCGATGGCCCAGCACATGTAGCCGTGCATGAAGCGCAGGCTGGTCACGAGGCAGAACTCGCGGAAGGCCGGATCGAGCGGCCGGTTCTCGCCGATGCGCAGCGTGGCCACGCCGCCCGCCACCTCGAGCGCGAGGCCGATGTCCTCGGTCAGCAGCCGGTGGTGGCGGCACCAGCGCTTGATCGCCACGCCGAGGTCGGGCGAGGTCAGCGAGGCGCGGCACAGCATGCCGTAGCTGCCCCAGGGCAGGCGGCGCGAGAACCAGCCCAGCGCCTCGTCGTCGAGCTCCTGCATCGCGTGGCCCGACAGCGCCTCGAACTGCGCCGCCGTCACGCGTGCGCCGGGCCGCGCGAGCTCGCGCGGCGTGATCTGTGCCGCCTTCAGCGCCTCTGACGGGTCCTGGCCGTAGCGCTCGTAGCCCTTGACGATGGCTCGCACGAAGGCCATCGGCGTGACCGCGCGGGCGGGGCGGAGGAAGGAGGGGGAGGACATGGCGAGGCGGTGCCGGCGTGGCGCAAATTGCAACCATTGTGGCGCCAATTGCGGCGCGACGAGGCGTAAGCTGGCGCCTTTCCAGCGCGTCGTGGCGCGGGCAGCCCCACGCGCCGGCCCCCTTCAGAGGAGACAACACCCATGCACGATCCCGGCCTGAACTTCGACCTGGGCGAGACCATCGACTCGCTGCGCAGCGCGATCCAGGACTTCGCCGCGAATGAAATCGCGCCCCGCGCCGCCGACATCGACCGCGAGAACCTGTTCCCGCACGACCTCTGGAAGAAGCTCGGCGACCTCGGCCTGCACGGCATGACCGTGAAGGAGGAGTACGGCGGCACCGAGCTCGGCTACCTGGCCCACATCGTGGCGATGGAAGAGGTGTCGCGCGCCTCGGCCTCGGTCGGCCTGTCGTACGGCGCGCACTCGAACCTGTGCGTGAACCAGATCCACCGCAACGGCAGCGAGGCGCAGAAGAAGAAGTACCTGCCCAAGCTGGTGAGCGGCGAGCACGTGGGCGCGCTGGCCATGAGCGAGCCCAATGCCGGCTCCGACGTGGTCAGCATGAAGCTCAAGGCCGAGAAGAAGGACGGCTACTACGTGCTCAACGGCGGCAAGATGTGGATCACCAACGGCGGCGACGCCGACACGCTGGTGATCTACGGCAAGACCGAGCCCGAGATGGGCGCGCGCGGCATGACCGCCTTCATCGTCGAGAAGGGCTTCAAGGGCTTCTCGGCCGGCACCAAGCTCGACAAGCTCGGCATGCGCGGCTCCAACACCTTCCCGCTGTTCTTCGACAACTGCGAGGTGCCCGAGGAGAACGTGCTCGGCGGCGAGGGCCAGGGCGCAAAGGTGCTGATGAGCGGCCTCGACTACGAGCGCGCCGTGCTCTCGGGCGGCCCGCTGGGGATCATGGCCGCCTGCATGGATGCGGTGCTGCCCTTCATCCACGAGCGCAAGCAGTTCGGCCAGAGCATCGGCGAGTTCCAGCTCATGCAGGGCAAGATCGCCGACATGTACTCGACCTGGCAGGCCACGCGCGCCTACGTCTACGCCGTGGGCAAGGCCTGCGACCGCAACGACCATGCGCGCACCTTCCGCAAGGACGCGGCCGGCGCGATCCTCTACTCGGCCGAGAAGGCGACCTGGATGGCCGGCGAGGCGATCCAGGCGCTCGGCGGCGTGGGCTACACCAAGGAATTCCCGGTCGAACGGCTGTGGCGCGACGCCAAGCTCTACGAGATCGGCGCGGGCACCAGCGAGATCCGGCGCATGCTGATCGGGCGCGAGCTGTTCGCCGAGACCGCATAAGCCGTCGTTCCCCCTCCCGCGGGAGGGCGCAGACCAGGAGACAAGGACATCAACATGACTGCAGCACTGACCGAGAGCTACGGCAAGGGCGCCACCGACGTCCCCCTCATCGAACAGACCATCGGCGACTTCTTCGACGACATGGTCGAGCGGCAACCCGATCGCGAGGCGCTCGTGAGCCGCCACGAAGGCCTGCGCTTCAGCTACCGCGAGCTGCAGGCCGAGTCGGACCGGCTCGCCAGCGCGCTGCTGAAGCTGGGGCTCGCACCGGGCGACCGCGTGGGCATCTGGTCGCACAACAACGCGCCGTGGGTGCTGATGCAGATCGCCACCGCCAAGGTCGGCCTGATCCTCGTCAACATCAATCCCGCCTACCGCACCGCCGAGCTCGAGTACGCGCTCAACAAGGTCGGCTGCAAGGCGCTGGTGACGATGGCGCAGTTCAAGACCAGCGACTACCTCGGCATGCTGCAGGAGCTCGGCCCGAAGCGGCTGCCGCAGCTGGCCCACACCTTCTGGATCGACAAGGCCGGCGAGGGCGCCGAGGTGCCGGGCATGCGGCGCTTCTCGGCGCTGCTGGCCAGCGGCGACGCGGCCGACCCGAAGGTGGCCTCGGTGCAGAAGACGCTGAAGGCCACCGACCCGATCAACATCCAGTTCACCAGCGGCACCACGGGCTTTCCCAAGGGCGCGACGCTGACGCACCGCAACATCCTCAACAACGGCTTCTTCATCGGCGAGTGCATGAAGCTCGGGCCGGACGACCGGCTGTGCATCCCGGTGCCGCTCTACCACTGCTTCGGCATGGTGCTCGGCAACCTGGCCTGCCTCACGCACGGTTCGGCCATCGTCTATCCGAACGACGGCTTCGATCCGCTGACCGTGCTCGAGACGGTGCAGGCCGAGAAGTGCACCGGCCTGCATGGCGTGCCCACGATGTTCATCGCCGAGCTCGACCATCCGCGCTTCAAGGAGTTCGACCTCTCGACGCTGCGCACCGGCATCATGGCCGGCTCGCCGTGTCCGATCGAGGTGATGAAGCGCGTGGTCAGCGAGATGCACCTGGCGCAGATCACCATCGCCTACGGCATGACCGAGACCAGCCCGGTGAGCTGCCAGAGCAGCACCGACACGCCGCTCGACCGCCGCGTGTCGACCGTGGGCACGGTGCAGCCGCACCTCGAGGTGAAGATCGTCGACCCCGAGACCGGCAGGACCATGCCGCCGGGCCAGTCGGGCGAGCTCTGCACGCGCGGCTACTCGGTGATGCACGGCTACTGGGACGACGAGCCCAAGACGCGCGAGGCCATCGATGCCGAGCACTGGATGCACACCGGCGACCTCGCGACCATGGACGCCGAGGGCTACGTCAACATCGTGGGCCGCATCAAGGACATGGTGATCCGGGGCGGCGAGAACATCTACCCGCGCGAGATCGAAGAGTTCCTCTACCGCCATCCCAAGGTGCAGGACGTGCAGGTGGTGGGCCTGCCCGACCGCAAGTACGGCGAGGAGCTCTGCGCCTGGATCATCGCCAAGCCCGGCCAGAGCGTCACCGAGGAAGAGGTGCGCGAGTTCTGCAAGGGCCAGATCGCGCACTACAAGGTGCCGAAGTACATCCGCTTCGTGCCGGCCTTCCCGATGACCGTGACCGGCAAGATCCAGAAGTTCAAGATCCGCGACGAGATGAAGGCCGAGCTCGGCCTCGACGAAGCGCGCACCGCCTGAACACGGGGGCCGCGCGCCCCGTTCCCGACATTGACTGCACCATGACCCAACTCGAAACCAAACTCAACGCCCGCTCGGCCGACTTCCAGGCCAATGCCGCCGCCATGCGCGCGCTGGTCGACGACCTGCAGTCGCAGTTCGCCGCGGTTGCGCAAGGCGGCGGCGAGGCCGCGCGCGCCAAGCACACGGCGCGCGGCAAGCTGCTGCCGCGCGAGCGCGTGGCCGAGCTGCTCGATCCGGGCACGCCCTTCCTCGAGCTGTCGCCGCTGGCCGCGCACGGCATGTACAAGGGCGACGCGCCCGGCGCCGGCATCATCGCGGGCATCGGCCGGGTCAACGGCGTCGACTGCATGGTGGTGTGCAACGACGCCACCGTGAAGGGCGGCACCTACTACCCGATGACGGTGAAGAAGCACCTGCGCGCGCAGGAGATCGCCGAGCAGAACCGGCTGCCGTGCATCTACCTGGTCGACTCGGGCGGCGCCAACCTGCCGAACCAGGACGAGGTGTTCCCCGACCGCGAGCACTTCGGCCGCATCTTCTACAACCAGGCCAACATGAGCGCCCAGGGCATCGGCCAGATCGCCGTGGTCATGGGCTCGTGCACCGCGGGCGGCGCCTACGTGCCGGCGATGAGCGACGAATCGATCATCGTGAAGAACCAGGGCACCATCTTCCTGGGCGGCCCGCCGCTGGTGAAGGCGGCCACCGGCGAGGTGGTGACGGCCGAGGACCTGGGCGGCGGCGACGTGCACACGCGGCTGTCGGGCGTGGCCGACCACCTGGCGCAGAACGACCTGCATGCGCTGGCGCTCGCGCGCTCGGCGGTGGCCAACCTCAACGCGAAGGCGGCCGAGGGCCCGGCCAAGGCCGCGGTGCGCGAGCCCGCGTTCCCGCGCGAGGAGCTCTACGGCGTGATCCCCACCGACACGCGCAAGCCCTTCGACGTGCGCGAGATCATCGCGCGCGTGGTCGACGGCAGCGAGTTCCACGAGTTCAAGGCCCGCTTCGGCGCCACCCTGGTCTGCGGCTTCGCCGAGATCGAGGGCATGCCGGTGGGCATCGTCGCCAATAACGGCATCCTGTTCTCCGAGTCGGCGCAGAAGGGCGCGCACTTCATCGAGCTGTGCTGCCAGCGCAAGACGCCGCTGGTGTTCCTGCAGAACATCACCGGCTTCATGGTGGGCCGCAAGTACGAGAACGAAGGCATCGCGCGCCACGGCGCCAAGATGGTGACGGCCGTGGCCACCGCCAACGTGCCGAAGTTCACCATCATCATCGGCGGCAGCTTCGGCGCCGGCAACTACGGCATGTGCGGCCGGGCCTACAGCCCGCGCTTCCTCTGGATGTGGCCCAACGCGCGCATCAGCGTGATGGGCGGCGAGCAGGCCGCGAGCGTGCTCGCGACCGTGCGGCGCGACGGCATCGAGGCCAAGGGCGGCCAGTGGAGCGCCGACGAGGAAGAGGCCTTCAAGGCGCCGATCCGCCAGCAGTACGAGGACCAGGGCCATCCCTACTACGCCACCGCGCGGCTGTGGGACGACGGCATCATCGATCCGGCCGACACGCGCCGCGTGCTCGCGCTGGGCCTGGCGGCCGCGCGCAACGCGCCGATCCCCGAGCCGAAGTTCGGCATCTTCCGCATGTGAGGAGGAACGCGGCATGAGCGACTTCACCAAGCTGCAACTCACGATCGACGGCGCCGTCGCGCGCATCTGGCTCGACCAGCCCGAGGCACGCAACGCCTTCGACGACGTGGTCATCGCCGAGCTGACGCGGGCCTTCACCGAGGCCGGCGCGGCACCGCAGGTCAAGGCCATCGTGCTGGGCGCCAACGGCCCGGCCTTCTGCGCCGGCGCCAACCTCAACTGGATGCGCCGCATGGCCGACTACAGCCGCGACGAGAACATCGCCGACGCCGGCAAGCTCGCCGCCATGCTGCGCACCATCGCCGAGTGCCCCAAGCCGACCATCGCGCGCGTGCAGGGCGATGTCTACGCGGGCGGCATGGGGCTGGTCGCGGCCTGCGACATGGCCGTGAGCGTGGACAGCGCCTGGTACTGCCTGAGCGAGGTCAGGATCGGCCTGGTGCCCGCCACCATCAGCCCCTACGTGCTGCGCGCCATGGGCACGCGTGCCTCGCAGCGCTACTTCCTCACGGCCGAGCGCTTCGGCGCCGCCGAGGCGCACCGCATCGGCTTCGTGCACGAGGTGGTGGCGGCCGATGCGCTCGATGCCAAGGTCGACGAGCTGCTGAAGGCGCTGACCGGCGCGAGCCCGGCCGCCGTGCGGGCCTGCAAGCAGCTGGTGGCCGACGTGGCGGGCCGCGAGATCGACGATGCGCTGATCGCGAAGACGGTCGAGGGCATCGCCGACATCCGCGCCAGCGACGAGGGCCGCGAGGGCGTGCAGGCCTTCCTGCAGAAGCGCAAGCCGTCCTGGCTCGCGGGCGCGTCGTCCTGACCGGCTCCTTCATCCCATGACCGCGCTCGACATGCCCCAGCTGCTTGCCCTGGCCGCCGCCATCGGCTGGGCCAGCGGCGTGCGGCTGTACCTGGTGGTGCTGCTCACGGGCCTGGTCGGCTACCTCGGGTGGGTGCCGCTGCCGGGCGGGCTGCAACTGCTCGCGCATCCGGTGGTGATCGCGGCCAGCGGCTTCATGGTGTTCGTCGAGTTCTTCGCCGACAAGATCCCGGGCCTCGATTCGCTCTGGGACGTGGTCCACACCGCGATCCGCATTCCGGCCGGCGCGGCGCTCGCGGCCAGCGTGTTCGGTGTCGACCACGGTGCGATGGCGCTGGTGGCGGCGCTGCTCGGCGGCGGCTTCGCGGCCACCGCGCATGCGGCCAAGGCCACCACGCGCGCGGCCATCAACACCTCGCCCGAGCCGTTCTCGAACGTGGGCGCCTCGCTGGTGGAAGACACCATGGTGCCCGCGGGCCTGTGGCTGGCCGTGGCGCATCCCTTCGTCTTCCTCGTGCTGTTCGTGCTCGTGCTGGTCGCGAGCGTGTGGCTGATCCGCAAGAGCTGGCGCTTCCTCAAGGCGCTGTTCTCCCGCGTCGCCCGCATCTTCAGCGGCCGGCCCGATCCGGGCGTCGTGCCCGCGTTTCAACTGAAAAAGAATCCTCCGGGAGACTCGTCCAATGTTTAAGAAGATCCTGATTGCGAACCGTGGCGAGATCGCCTGCCGTGTCGCCGCCACCGCGCGCCGCATGGCGATCCGCACGGTCGCCGTGTACTCCGATGCCGACGCGCATGCCAACCACGTGCGCGCCTGCGACGAGTCGGTTCACCTGGGCGGCAGCGCGCCGAAGGACAGCTACCTGCGCTGGGAGAAGATCCTCGAGGCCGCCAAGGCCACGGGCGCCGAGGCGGTGCATCCGGGCTACGGCTTCCTCAGCGAGAACGAGGAGTTCGCGCAGGCCTGCGCCGACGCCGGCCTGGTCTTCATCGGCCCGCCGCCCTCGGCGATCAAGGCCATGGGCCTGAAGGCCGAGTCGAAGCAGCTGATGGAGAAGGCCGGCGTGCCGCTGGTGCCCGGCTACCACGGCCACGACCAGGACCCGGCGCTGCTGCAGCGCGAGGCCGACCGCATCGGCTACCCGGTGCTGATCAAGGCCAGCGCGGGCGGCGGCGGCAAGGGCATGCGCGCGGTCGACAAGGCGGCCGACTTCGAGGCCGCGCTGGCCTCGTGCAAGCGCGAGGCCATCAACAGCTTCGGCGACGACGCGGTGCTGATCGAGAAGTACGTGCAGCGCCCGCGCCACATCGAGATCCAGGTCTTCGGCGACAGCCACGGCAACTACGTCTACCTGTTCGAGCGCGACTGCTCGGTGCAGCGGCGCCACCAGAAGGTGCTCGAGGAAGCGCCCGCGCCCGGCATGACCGAGGCGATGCGCCAGCAGATGGGCGAGGCCGCGGTGGCCGCGGCGCGTGCCGTGGACTACGTGGGCGCGGGCACGGTGGAGTTCATCGTGGAGCAGCGCGACGGCGGAGAAATGAATTTCTTCTTCATGGAGATGAACACGCGCCTGCAGGTCGAGCATCCCGTGACGGAAGCCATCACCGGCCTCGACCTCGTCGAATGGCAACTGCGCGTCGCCGCGGGCGGCACGCTGCCCGCGCAGCAGTCCGAGCTGCGGATCCACGGCCATGCGATCGAGGCGCGCATCTGCGCCGAGAACCCCGACAACAACTTCCTGCCCGCCACCGGCACCCTGCGCATCTACCGCAAGCCGCAGGCCACGGCCTTCCAGCGCAGCCGCGTGCGCATCGACGACGGCGTGCGCGAGGGCGGCGAGATCTCGCCCTTCTACGACTCGATGATCGCCAAGCTGATCGTGCATGGCGCCACGCGCGACGAGGCGCTCGCGCGGCTCGACGCGGCACTGGCTCAGACCCACATCGTGGGCGTGGCGACCAACGTGCAGTTCCTGCGCGGCGTGCTGGCGACCGAGTCGTTCTCGAAGGCCAACCTCGACACCGCGCTGATCGAGCGCGAGCGTGCCGTGCTGTTCGACCGCGAGACCCTGGGCCTGCCGCTGGCGGCGGCCGCGGCCGTGGCGCGCACCGCGCTCGCCGCGGCGCCGGCCGGCAGCATCGATCCCTTCGCGCGCCGCGACGGCTGGCGCGCGCTCGGCGAATACACGCGCCGCTTCGACTTCGAATTCCGCGGCGCCGAGCAGAGCGCGCTGCTGACCTACAAGCGCGACGGCAGCCTGTGGCTCGAGGCCGGCGGCGTGACCGGTCCGCTGGTCGTCGGCCGCCTGCCCACGGGCGAGATCGAGCTCGAGTTCGCGGGCCAGCGCCAGACGCTCGACGTCTACCTCGACGACGCCACGGCCCATGTCTTCGCCGCGGCCGGCGCGACCCGGATCACCGCCATCGACCGCCTCGCCCATGCCGGCGACACGCAGGCCGAGGGCGGCCGCCTCACGGCACCGATGCCGGGCAAGGTCGTGTCCTTCGCGGTCAAGGCCGGCGACAAGGTCAGCCGCGGCCAGCCGCTGGCGGTGATGGAGGCGATGAAGATGGAGCACACCATCGCCGCGCCGGCCGACGGCACGGTCGAGGAGCTGCTGTTCGCGCCCGGCGAGCAGGTGGCCGAGGGCGATGAGCTGCTGCGCATGGCCGCAGCGGCCTGAGAAGGCGTGAATGAACCTGCTGCGCGCCCCGATCTCGCATCTGCGGTCCTCGCCGTACGTGAGTACGGCTCCGGTCCTCGACGCGACCTCGGGGCGCTCGCGACGGTTCCTTCACACCTTCTGAATCCGCGGCCCCGGTCCACGGGGCTTGCAAGCTGTTACCAGATGGCGGCGCCGTTTTAACCCCGGCGCCGCCGACAGGCCGTATCACCGCGATGCCCACTTCCCTTGAAGGATTCTTCATGACGCATCGCCCGCCGCAGCTCTCTTCGTTCTCCCCCTTCCAGCGCCTCGGCGCCCGTCCGCGCATGCTGCTGCTCGCGCTGGCCGCGGCCCTGACGCTCGGCGCCTGCGAGCGGCGCGACGCGGCCTCGGAGGTCGATACCGCCGTGGCACGGCCCACGGGCAACTACGCGGCCGGCGGCGCGATGGAGTCCAGGCGCATGCGCATGGCCGAGCCGGCACCGCCCGCGCCCGCCGCGATGTCGCTCGACCAGCAGGCCGAGAAGCAGGCGAGCGAGAGCGCGCCGCTGCAGCGCTACCTCGCGATCCGCCAGGACCTCAACGTCGAGGTCGCGCCCGACCAGCTCGCCGAATCCTGGGGCAAGGTGCGCGACCTCTGCGGCACCCTGCGCTGCGAGCTGCTGTCGTCCTCGCTGCTGCGCGAGACGCCGCAGCAGGCCGGCAATGCCACGCTCGAGATGCGCGTGGAGCCGGCCGATGTCGAGAAGCTGCTGGCCGGCCTCGCGGGCGTGGCGAAGGTGGTGGCGCACAACACCACGAGCGAGGACAAGACCGCCGAGGTGATCGACGTCGAGGCGCGCATCAAGAACCGCACCGAGTTCCGCGACAGCCTGCGCGTCATGCTGCGCGACACCACCACCAAGCGCACCATGGCCGACCTGCTGCAGATCCAGCGTACGCTGGCCGACACCCAGGCCGAGCTCGATGCCTCGGCGACGCAGCGCAAGGTGCTGCAGCAGCAGACCAGCAACCAGCACATCCAGATCCAGTTCACGACCGTGCGCGCGCTGGTCGGCGGCGGCGAGAGCTACAACCCGATGACGCAGGCCCTGCGCAACGCGGGCCGCGTGCTGGCCGAGAGCGTGGGCAGCCTGATCACCTTCGTGGCGGCGGTGCTGCCGTGGCTGCTGTTGCTGGTGCCCGTGCTGTGGGGCGTGCGCCGGCTGTGGCTGCGCCGGCGTGCTTCTAAGATCGCGTGATGACCGCCTTGCTGCACCTCCACGTCGATGCCCAGTTCGCCAGTCCCTACGCCCTGTCGGTGTTCGTGGCGCTGCACGAGAAGGGACTGGCCTTCGAGCTTTCGACCGTGGACCTGGCGGCGCGGGAGGACCGGGCGGCCGGTTTCTCGCGCCTGTCGCTGACGCGGCGCGTGCCCACGCTGGTCCACGGCGACTTCGCGCTGTTGGAGTCGTCGGCCATCACCGAGTACCTCGAGGAGCTGTTCCCGGGCACGCCCCTCTACCCGAGCGCACCGCGCGACCGCGCGCGGGCGCGCCAGCTGCAGGCCTGGTTGCGCAGCGACCTGATGCCGATCCGGGTCGAGCGCTCGACCGAGGTGCTGTTCTATGGCCCCACGCAGGCGCCGCTGTCGGAGGCGGCACGCTCGGCCGCGGCAACGCTCTTCGAGGTGATCGAGACGCTGCTGCCGCCCGATGCCGAGCATCTGTTCGGTGCGTGGTCCGTGGCCGATCTCGATGCGGCCCTGATGCTGAATCGCCTGCGGCTCAACGGCGATGCCGTGCCGCCGCGCCTGGCCGCCTATGCCGCCGCGCAATGGCAGCGGCCCTCGGTCCAGCGCTGGGTGCACATGGAGCGTCCGCCGCTTTGAAGCGGCGGCGCGACAAGTTCCTTCTTAGCCGACGACCACTTCGCTGATCTGCATCACCGGCGCGATGTCGGTGTAGTTCCTCACATCGCCGAGGATCTCCTTGGCATGCGGGCCGAAGGCACCCTGGAAGGCCTCGACGGAATCGCAGAACACGTGGCACATGCCGACATAGGTGGGCTTGGCGCCCGGCGCGCCGCCGGCCAGGCCCTTGTCGATGGTGTAGGACTTGCAGGCATCGCCCATGCGCGCCTTCAGCAGGGGCATGTGCTTGTCGCGGTAGTAGTCGTGGTCGAAGCGGGCGCCTTCGGTGTAGGGATACATCACACTGACTTTGATCATGGGTAGGGTCTCCGGATTGAACGATCGAGCATAGGAGATGGCGCAAGAGCACACAAGGCGTGCGCTGTCGCCCCGGCGCTCGTGCGGCGATCTCTTAGACGAACGGAGCGACAGACCGATGACACCCGAACTGCAGGCCCTGAAGGACAAGACCCTCGCGAGCATGGTCGACTACATGCGCAACGACGAGGAAGACGCGGACCACGATCCCGAATTCGACCCCGGCTACACGCAGGCCGAGGTCGACCGCTGCGCCGAGATCGTCGACGAGTACCTCGCGACGCTGGCGGCGATCGACGAGGCCTCGGAGGCGAAATGCGACGCCGCGATCCTCGCGGCCGTCGAGCGCGTGGTGCTGCAGCTCAACCGCCTCAACGAGGACAGCGAGGGCAGCCTGATCGAGACCGACCAGCGCGAGGACCTTTGCGAGCTGATCATCGCGGCCGCGAGCCATGCGGGCCTGGAGACCGAGGGCGAGGACATCACCGAGGAATGGCGCGAGTGGTGAGGAGGGCCGCCTCGGCGACCGTCGCCGCCGCTTGGGGCCTCTAAGATTCGCTCCATGCGAATCACCGTCTACCTCACCGACAACCGTCCCGACCCCTGGATCGAAGGCCTGAAGGCCGAACTGCCCGACGCCGAGATCGAGGCCTGGCGCCCCGGCGCGCCGCAGGCCGACCATGCGGTCGTGTGGGCGCCGCCGCAGCAGTTCATCGACGAGCAGCCCGCGCTGCGCGGCATCTTCAACATCGGCGCCGGCGTCGACGCGCTGCTCAAGCTCCGCATTCCAACCGGCACGCGCATCGTGCGGCTCGACGACGCGGGCATGTCGGTGCAGATGGCCGAGTACGTGTGCCACACGCTGATCCGCCATTTCCGCGAGTTCGATGCCTACGAGGCCGATGCGCGCGAAGGCAAGTGGAGCTACCGCCGGCCGAAGGCGCGCAGCGACTTCCCGGTCGGCATCATGGGCCTGGGCGTGCTCGGCGAACGGGTCGCGAAGGCGGTCGCGCAGTTCGAGTTCCCGGTGCTGGGCTGGAGCCGCTCGCCCAAGCAGATCGAGGGCGTGCGCGTGTTCAGCGGCGAGGCGCAGTTCGACGAGTTCCTGTCGTCCACGCGCGTGCTGGTCAACCTGCTGCCGCTGACCGAGGCCACGCGCGGCATCCTCAACCGCGAGACGCTCGGCAAGCTGCGGCCCGAGGGCTATCTGATCAGCATCGCGCGCGGCGCGCACCTGGTCGAGGACGACCTGATCCCGCTGATCGACGGCGGCCAGCTCGCGGGCGCCACGCTCGACGTGTTCCAGGTCGAGCCGCTGCCGGCCGACCATGCCTTCTGGCGTCATCCCAAGATCGTCGTGACGCCGCATGGCTCGGCGCGCACGCTGCGCGAGGAGTCGATCGCGCAGATCGCCGGGAAGATCCGCGCGATGGAGCAGGGGCTGCCGGTCGCGGGCGTGGTCGATCCGGTGCGCGGCTACTGAGCGCCGCTCAGTCGACGCGGATGTTCTTCGCCTTCACGATGCGGCTGTAGATCTCCGCGTCGCGCCGCAGCGCCGCGGCCATCTCGGCCTGCGTGAGTCCCAGCGGCTCGCTGTTGAGCTCGCGGATGCGCTTCGCGAGATCGGGGTCCTTGCTGGCCTCGATCATCACGGCGTTGAAGCGCTGCTGCACCGCAGCCGGCGTCGCGGCCGGCGCCCACAGGCCGTGCCACGAGGTCATCGTGAGGCCCGGCACCACCTCGGCGAGCGTGGGCACCTCGGGCATGGACGGATGCCGGCTCGGGCCCGAATAGGCCAGCGCCTGCACGCGGCCGCTGCTGATCAGCGGATAGCCGGTGGCGATCGGCTCCATCACCGTGTCGACCTGGCCGCCGATCACGTCGGCCACCGGGCTCGCGCGGTAGGGCACGTGCAGCATGTCGGTGCCGGTCTCGTCCTTGAGCCATTCCACGATCAGGTGCGAGGGGCTGCCCGCGCCGTAGGAGGCATGCGAGATCGAGCCCGGCTTCGCCTTCGCGGCGGCCAGCAGTTCCTTGATCGACTTCGCGGGCAGCTTCGGGCTCGCGATCAGCACCAGTCCCTGCCGCATCGTGGTGGCGACCGGCACCAGGTCCTTCTGCGGATCGAAGGGCAGCTTGGCGTAGATGTAGGGGTTGATCGTGAACGCGGTCGAGAGGTTGTAGAGGAAGGTGTAGCCGTCGGGCGGCGCCTTGGCCACGGTGTCGGAGGCGAGGTTGCCGGCCGTGCCCGGCTTGTTGTCGATCACCACCGGCACGCCGAGCTGCTTGCCCATGTAGTCGCCGTAGAGCCGCGCGAAGATGTCCGGCGGCGTGCCGGGCGCGAAGCCCACCACGATGCGGATAGGCTTGTTGGGCCAGGCCGTGCCCTGGGCCAGGGCGAGACTGCAGGCCAGGGCCAGGAAGAGGCCGGCCAGCCATTGGAATCGGGTACGCATGTCTGTCTCCTGTCGCGGGAGGTCCCGCTTTTTTTATCGAACCGATCAATCGACCTGCGCGCCCGAGCGCTGCACCGCCTCGCCCCACTTGGCGATCTCGGTGCGCGCGAAGGCGTCGAGCTGGTCGGCATTCATCTCGGCCTGCTCGATGCCCTGCTGCGTGAGCTTCTCGCGCACCTCGGGCTGGGCCAGCACCTGGCGCGTGGCCTCGCGCAGCCGGTCGCGCTGCACGGCGGGCATGCCGGCGGGCGCATACAACATGAACCAGGCGACGAGGTCGAAGTCCTTCACGCCCTGCTCCATCAGCGTGGGCACCTCGGGCGCGGCGGCGCTGCGCTTCGCGCCCGAGGCGCCGATCGCGCGCAGCTTGCCCGCGCGCACCTGCGGCAGCACCGCGGCCGGGTGATAGAACATGAACTGCACGTTGCCGGCCATCAGCTCGGTCATGGCCTGCGCGCCGTCGCGGTAGGGCACGTGCATGAAGCTCTTGCCGAGCCGCACGTTGAGCAGCTCGCCGGCCAGGTGGCCCGAGGTGCCGTTGCCGGCCGAGGCGAAGTTCACGTTGCCGCTCGCGTTGCCCAGGTCGGCCACGCGCTTCCACGGCGAGCCGGCAGGCACCACCAGCAGCGTGGGCGTGGCGCCGATGAAGCCCAGCGGCACGAAGTCGCGCAGCGGCTGGTAGCTCAGGCGCTTGTAGAGCGAGGGGTTGATGGCGTGCGTGCCCACCGTGCCCAGCAGCAGGGTCTGGCCGTCGGCACCGGCGCGCGCGACCTGCTCGCTGCCGATGGAGCCGCCCGCGCCGGGCTTGTTCTCGACGATCGCGCCGGTGCCGAGCTGGCGGCCCAGCGCATCGGCCAGGATGCGGCCGACGATGTCGGTCGAGGTGCCGGCCCCGAAGGGCACGACGATCTTCAGCGGCCGCGCGGCGCCCGGCGCCTGCGCGAGCGCCGCGCCCGTGGCCAGCAGCGCGCCGGCCAGCAGCAGGCGGCGCTTCATGCCGCGCTCCCGAAGCCGGCGGGCAGCTCGCCCTCGTACTGCAGCTCGCGCGTGGCCTGGTAGGACAGCGCGAAGCCGCTCGGCGTCTCGGCCTCCTCGGCCAGGTGCGCGATCAGCCCCGCGGTGCGCGCGAGGATCGGCACGCCGCGCAGCGAGGCCACCGGGAAGCCCACGCCCAGCAGCACGGCCGGGATCGCGGCCGAGACGTTCATGCGCAGCTCGCGGCCCATGATGGCGGGGATGGCGCGTTCGAGCGCCTGCGCGATCTGCACGTAGCGCAGGTCGGCGCCGGCCTCGGTCGCGACCTCGATCAGCCGGTCCACGCGCGGATCGTTGGCCTTGTGCAGCGGGTGGCCGTAGCCGGGGATGGCCTGGCGGCCTTCCTTCAGCGCGCGGAGGGTGTCGGCCGCCACGGCGTCGAGCGCCTCGCCCGCGTCGACGCGCGCCGCCACGCCGGCGAACAGCCGGCCCGCGGTTTCGGACGCGCCGAGGATCACCGAGCCGCAGCCCAGGATGCCCGCGGCCACCGCGCCCTGCAACGCATCGGGCGCGGCCGCGAAGGTCATGCGGCTGGCCTGCACGCTGGGCACCAGGCCGTGCTCGGCGATCGCCACCAGCGTGGCGTCGAGCACCGCGCTGCAGGCGGCGTCGGGACGGCGGCCGGTGAGCAGCAGGAAGAAGTAGTCCGAGAACGAGACGCGGCCGATCAGGTCGCGGCAGAGGTCCTGGCCACGCACGACGATGGTGTGTTCGTCCGAGGTGCAGATGGCGGTGCGCGGGACGGTGGATTTGCCGATTTTCATGGGAGGGCGTTCGAGGTGGCGGGTTGCAGATGGAAGTCGTAGTGCGCGGACCAGTACGGCCGCTCGAGCGCGCGGCCGTCGGGCGCGCGGCCCGGCGCATGGGCCTCGAAGTCGACGAGCAGGCTGGGCCGCACGCCGAACACCGCGTCGGAGTCGATGTAGGGGCTGCCCGCGACGAACAGGTGCGTGGTCACCGGCACGTGGCCCTCGGCCGCCACCTTCATGTGGATGTGGCCGGGCCGGTTCGGATGGCGGCCCATGCCGTCGAGCATGCGGCCCACCGGGCCGTCGACCGGTACCGGGTAGTACGAGGGCTTGATCGACCAGAACCAGTAGCGGCCCTCGGCGTCGGTGCGGATGCGCGCGCGCGCCGCCATGCCCGCGCCCTCGACCTGCATGTCGTAGACGCCCTCGCCGTCGCCCGACCAGATGTCGAGCAGCGCGTTCGCGAGCGGCTCGCCGCGCGTGTCGCTGACGCGGCCGCTGTAGAAGGCCGGCTCGCCGCGCACGCCCGGCGCGATGTCGGCGCCCAGCGGCAGCTCGGGCGCGCCGTCCCAGTAGTAGGGGCCCTGCACGGTGGCCTCGGTGGTCTCGGTCGCGGGCAGCGCCTCGCCGTTCCTGCCGGCCAGCGCGGCGGCGCGCAGCTGGTCGAGCATCACCACCATCATCGAGGCGCCCAGCGTGTCCGACAGCAGGATGAACTCCTGGCGCCTGTCGTCGCAGGCCTGGCCGACGGCGGTGAGGAACTCGATGCCGGCCATCCATTCGGCGGGCTGCAGGTCGACCTCGCGGATGAAGGCGTGCAGGTGCTCGATCAGCGACTGCATGATGCGCGCGAAGCGCGGGTCGGCCGCGCCGTCGAGGCGCTGCAGCGCGGCCCGGGTCAGTTCGTCGGCGTTCGATGGGGTCATGGGGCTTTGTCTCCGTTCTTTTCTTCTGGGGTGGGAATGCGTCAGCGCTGCCGCAGGCGTCGGCGTATGGGTTCGACGATCGCCGCGTTGTCGGCGCCCAGCACCGGCGGCGCCGTGACCTCGAGCGCGCGCTCGCCGTCGAAGCTCACGGGCGAGCGGATGGTGCGCCAGTCGCCGCCCTCGGGATGGGGCGCGCTGACCTCGAGCTGCAGGTGGCGCGCCTGCGGGTCCTCCATGGCCTCGCGCGTGTCGTACATGGGCGCATGCGGCACGTCCTCGGCCTCGAGCCGCGCGCACCAGTCGGCGCGCGTGCGCGCGCGGAACAGGCCGTCGAGCAGCGCGATCAGGTCGTTCTGGTGCGCGATGCGGCCCTCGCGCGTGGCGAAGCGGGCGTCCTGGAACAGGTCGGGCCGCTCGATCGCGTTGGCCAGGCCCTGCCAGAACTTCTCGGGCGAGGACATGTGCAGCGCGATCCACAGGCCGTCGGCGCACTCGAGCACGTACGACTGCGAGACGCTGGGCCGGCTGAACGGACCCATGATCTCGTTCTCGGAGAAGTAGTGCGTGAAGGCGTCGAGGTTGAAGTGGCACATGGCCTCGAGCATCGAGACCTCGACCTTGCGGCCCTGGCCGGTGCGCCCGCGCTCGACCAGCGCGCCGAGCACGCCGTAGGCCGCGTAGAAGCCGGTCATCGCGTCGGCCACGGCCGGGCCCACCACGCGCGGATTGGCAGGGTTCACCAAGAGCTTGAGGAAGGCGCTGGCCGCCTGCGCCACCGTGTCGTAGGCCGGGCGCGCCGCGGCCGGGCCGGTCTGGCCGAAGCCGCTGATGGCGCAGTAGATCAGCCGCGGATTGAGTTCGCGCAGCCGCGTCTCGCCCGCGCCCAGCCGCTCGGCCGCGCCAGGGCGGAAGTTCTGGATGTAGACGTCCGAGTCCTTCACCAGCTCGTCGAACACCGCCGCGTCCTCGGCCAGCTTGGGGTTGAGCGTGACGCTGCGCTTGTTGCGGTTGTAGGTCTGGAAGTGCGGGCTGTAGAGCCCGCCGCGGAACGAACGGAACGGATCGCCGCTGCCGGGCTGCTCCACCTTGACCACCTCGGCGCCGAGGTCGGCCAGGAACATGCCGGCCGCCGGCCCGGTGATGAACGTGCCTTGCTCCAGCACCTTGATGCCGCTGAGGACCTTGTGCACTCGTGTGTCTCCTGCTGTCGTGTCGTGTCATGCCCTCGCGGGATGGGAGCGAACTCTATGCAGGCGGCCCGTTTTTTAACAATGATGGTTTTGCATGGATACCATCGATGGCATCGATCGTTCGACGCAACGGAAGGCCTCCATGGAACTGCGGCACCTGCGCTACTTCAGCGCCCTGGCCGGCTCGCTCAACTTCACGCGCGCGGCCGAGCGGCTGCACGTCACGCAGTCGACGCTGTCGCACCAGATCAAGCAGCTCGAGGAGGAGCTGGGCCGGCCGCTGTTCGACCGCATCGGCAAGCGCGTGGCGCTGACCGAGGCCGGCGAGGCCTTCCTGCACCACGCCACGCGCGCGCTGCAGGAGATCGACCGCGGCCTCGGCGCGCTGCGCGAGGACCCGCAGGAGGCGGCCGGCGAGCTGCGCATCGGCTCCACCCACACCTTCAACCTCGGCTTCATTCCCGACTGCATCGCGGGCTTCCAGCAGCGCTATCCGCGCGTGCGCGTAATGGTCGACGAGCTCGCGGCCGACCTGATCGGTCAGCGGCTGCAGCAGGGCACGCTCGACCTCGGCATCGCCTACCGGCCGGCCCAGCCCGGGCCGTTGCAGTTCGAGCCGCTCTACAACGAGGAGATGGTGCTGGTGGTGGCGCACGACCATCCGCTGGCGCGGCGCAAGCGCCTGCGCATGGTCGAGCTGCACCGGCTGCCGATGGCGCTGCTGCCCGCGAGCTTCGCCACGCGACAGATGCTCGACGAGTGCTTCCGCTCCTGCGGCGCCGAGCCGCAGGTGGTGGCCGAGATCAACACGCTGGCGCCGATCATGGGGCTGGTGGCGAAGACGCGGCTCGCGGCCATCGTCTCGGCCAACGCGGTGCTGCCGAACTCGGGGCTCGCGACCGTGCGGCTCGAGAGCCCGACGCCGGTGCGCACGCCCGGCATGCTGTGGGCGCCGAAGGCGCGCGAGGCGGCGCCCACGCGCGCCTTCGCGGCCATCGTGCGCAAGATGGCGTTCCGCACCAGCATGCTCGAGCGCAGCGACGGCTAGTCAACGACTGGCACCATTTGCAACCGCTCTGGCGCGCATTGCTACCTTCCGCGCCTTGTGTACCAGGCAGGCCGGGCCCATCTGCCGGACAATGGATTCCGCTTTTCCATCCTCCCGCGACACCAGAGACAAGCCATGAAACTCCCCACCCGCGTCCAGATCGTCGACGTCGGCCCGCGCGACGGGCTGCAGAACGAGAAGCAGCCGGTTTCGGCCGAAACCAAGATCGGCCTGGTGCACCGGCTGCAGGACGCCGGCCTCGAGGAGATCGAGGTCACCAGCTTCGTGAGCCCGAAGTGGGTGCCGCAGATGGCCGACAACGCCGAGGTGATGCACGGCATAAAGCGCAAGCCCGGCGTGCGCTATTCGGTGCTCACGCCCAACCTGAAGGGCTTCGAGGCCGCCATCGCCGCGCCGCGCGAGGAATGGCCCGACGAGATCGTGGTGTTCGGCGCCGCCAGCGAGGCCTTCAGCCAGAAGAACATCAACTGCTCGATCGCCGAGAGCATCGAGCGCTTCGCGCCCGTGGTGGCCGCGGCGCTCGACAAGGGCATCCGCGTGCGCGGCGCGATGTCATGCACGGTCGGCTGTCCCTACGAAGGCGAGATCGCCCCGGCCAAGGTCGGCTACCTCGCGCAGCTGATGAAGGGCATCGGCGTGCAGCGCGTCGACGTGGCCGACACCATCGGCGTGGGCACGCCGCGCAAGGTGCAGGCGGCGATGGAGGCCACGCTGGCCCACTTCGGCGTCGACGCCATCTCCGGCCACTTCCACGACACCTACGGGCAGGCGCTGGTCAACACGCTGGCGGCGCTCGAGCTGGGCGTGTGGAACTTCCAGTCCTCCTCGGCCGGCCTCGGCGGCTGCCCCTATGCCAAGGGCGCGACCGGCAACGTGGCGACCGAGGACGTGGTCTACATGCTGCACGGCATGGGCATCGAGACCGGCATCGACCTCGACAAGCTGATCGACGCCGGCGTCTACATCAGCGAAGCACTGGGCCGCGAGCCGAACTCGCGCGCCTCGAAGGCGATCCGGACCAAGCGCGCGGGCTGAGCGTCTTCAGCGCCCGAAGGCGCGCAGGCCCAGCAGCACCACCACCGCCACGGCCAGCAGCACTGTGGTGCATTGCCAGAACAGCACCGGCCGGCGCTCGATCAGCGCCGGCATTCGCGCGCGCAGGAACTCGGCGCCCGGTGACTGCAGGTCGTGCGCGAACTCCGACACCGCCTGCTGCCGCTTCGCGGGCTGCGGATGCAGCGCCTTCTGCAGCACCGCGTCGACCCAGGCTGGCAGCTCGGGCCGGAACTGGCGCAGCGGCACATAGCGCAGGCGATGGGCATCGGCCGCGCTGCGGATGCGCGACGCCTGCAGTCCGTAGGGCAGTTGCCCGCTCAGCATGCGGTAGGCGATCACGGCCAGCGAGAACAGGTCGGAGTGCGCCGTGCCGCCCTGGCCCGTGAAGTACTCGGGCGCGGTGTACTGCGGCGTGCCCTCGATCGCGAGCGCGCGCGGCTCGCCGCCGCCATCGTTGAGCCCGGCCACGTGGGTGGCGGCCAGGTCGATCAGCTTGACCGTGCCCGCGCGGTCGATCATCGCGTTCTCGGGCCGCAGGTCCTGGTGCAGCATCTCCTTGCCGTGCATGGCCTGCAGGCCGCGCGCGAGCTGCGCGACGATGGCGCGCACGCTGTCGAGCGAGGGCCGCGGGTGGTCGACCATCCACTGCGCGAGCGTCTGGCCCTCCACGTACTCCATCGCCACGAACAGGTGGCCGCGCGCGTGCTCCAGCGGCCAGGCCTTGAGCACGTGCGGGCTGTCGATGCGCCGCGCCACCCATTCCTCGAGCACGAAGCGGTCGAGGTAGGCGGCATCCTCGCGCAGGTCCACCGAGGGCAGCTTCAGCACCGCGGGGCGGCCGCTGGCGTCGTCGGTGGCGAGGTAGACGTGGCTGCGCGAACTCAGGTGGATCTCGCGCACCAGCGTGAAGCCCTCGAAGCGGTCGCGCGGCGCCAGCATTGGCGGCAGCGCGAGCCCTTCGCGCTCGAGCGCCGGCGCCGGCGCATCGGGCGCGGGCAGTTCGTCGATGCGCAACAGCTGCACGGTGGCATCGTCCTGGCCGCCGCGCGCGCGGGCGATCTGCACCAGGCGCAGCGCGGCCGCGTCGAGGTCGCCGGCGCAGCGCACCAGCGCGTCGTTCACGGCGGCGGCATCGAGGTGCGCATGCGCGCCGTCGGTGGCGAGCAGGTAGACCTCGCCGGCCTCGGCCTCCCAGCAGCGGTAGTCGATCTCGACGTTGGGGCCCGCGCCCAGCGCGCGGCCCAGGTACGACTCCACCGACGAGACATGCACGCGGTGGTCGTCGGTGAGCTGCTCGAGCGCGCTCGCGTGCACGCGGTAGATGCGTGCATCGCCCACGTGCAGCAGGTGCAGCTCGCGGCCCTTGAGGATCAGCGCGCTGAAGGTGCAGACGTAGCCGCTGTCCTTGTCGAAGCGCGCGTCGCTGCGCATGGTCTGCGCATGCAGCCAGGAGTTGGTGGCGCCCAGCACGCGCTGCGCCGCGCGGCGCACCGACCAGGCATCGGAGGTGGCGTAGTAGTCCTCGAGGAAGCCGCGCACGGCCGCCGCGCTCGCGACCTGGCTCACGCGGCTCGAGCCGATGCCGTCGGCCAGCGCGAGCGCGATGCCCTTGGCGGCGCGCTGCGCGCCTTCGGGCAGCATCGCGCCATGGAAGTCCTGGTTGACCGCCGACCCGACGCCGGCCAGCGAGTGCTGGCCCAGCGTGACGCGCGGCGGGCGACCGGCGGCCATGGGCGCGCGATCAGCCGGCGACGCGCTTGGGCGCCGTCTTGTAGTGCGTGGCGTAGAGCGTGAGGCCGACGAAGCTCAGGCCGCCGACCAGGTTGCCGATCACCGTGGGCAGCTCGTTCCAGATCAGGTAGTCCATCAGCGTGAACTTGCCGCCGAGCATCAGGCCGGTGGGGAACAGGAACATGTTGACGATCGAATGTTCGAAGCCCATGTAGAAGAAGATCATCACCGGCATCCACATGCCGATCGCCTTGCCCGAGACGGTGGTCGACATCATGGCCGCGACCACGCCGGTCGACACCATCCAGTTGCACATCACGCCGCGGATGAACAGCGTCAGCATGCCGGCCGCGCCGTGCGCGGAATAGCCGACCGTGCGGCCCTCGCCGATGTGGCCCAGCCGCTCGCCGATGGCGTTGGGGGCCTCGCTGAAGCCGAAGGTGAAGATGATCGCCATGAACACCGCGACCGTGAGCGCGCCCGCGAAGTTGCCGACGAACACCAGGCTCCAGTTGCGCATCACGCCGCCCCAGGTGGCGCCGGGGCGCTTGTCGAGCACCGCGAGCGGCGCCAGGGTGAAGACGCCGGTCAGCAGGTCGAAGCCCAGCAGGTACAGCATGATGAAGCCGACCGGGAACAGCATCGCGCCGACCAGCGCATTGCCGGTGTTGACCGTGATGCTGACCGCGAAGGCCGCCGCCAGCGCGAGGATGGCGCCGGCCATGTACGAGCGGATCAGCGTGTCGCGCGTGGACATCAGCAGCTTGGATTCGCCGGCATCGACCATCTTGGTGACGAACTCGGCGGGGGCTAGATAGGCCATGGGGATCCTTGGGGAGAAGTGGAATGCCGGGGAAGGGGAGCGCGGCTCAGGCCAGCGCGACGAGCACGCGGCCCTCGTGCTCGCGCACCGCATGCGCGCGCACCGAGTGCTCGGGCGCCTCGAGGCATTCGCCGCTGCGCAGGTCGAAGTGGTTCTTGTAGAGCGGCGAGGCGACCACGATGCGGTCGCCGAGGCTGCCGACCAGCCCGCGCGAGAGCACGCTGGCGCCGGCCTTCGGGTCGACGTTGTCGATGGCGTAGAGCGTGGCCTCCTGGCCGACGCGGAAGATCGCCACGTGCACGCCCTCGACCAGCGCGCACACGCCGGTGTCGGGCAGGATGTCGGTGGCCGCGCACACGGCGGTCCAGTGCAGGTCTTGCTGGGTCATGGGGCTTCCTTTTTCGTTGTGCATCAGGCCATCGAGACGTCGGCCGCCTCGCTGCGCTCCTCGGCGCGCGCCGGCCGCTTCTGGCCGCGCTCGCTCACGAACACGATGTGCTCGTCGGGCTTGTCGCTGTTGACGAAGGAGCGGAAGCGCTGGCGCGTGGCCGGGTCGTTGACGGCGGTCTTCCACTCGCACTGGTAGGTGTCGACCACGGCCTGCATCTGGGTCTCGAGCTCGGCGTGGAGGCCCAGCGTGTCCTGCAGCAGCACGCCCTTGAGGTAGTCGAGGCCGCCCTCGAGACTCTCGCGCCAGGTGCTGGTGCGCTGCAGCCGGTCGGCGGTGCGCACGTAGAACATCAGGAAGCGGTCGATCAGGCGGATCAGCTCGGCCTTCGACAGGTCGCTCGCGAGCAGCTCGGCATGGCGCGGCTTCATGCCGCCGTTGCCGCAGACGTAGAGGTTCCAGCCCTTGTCGGTGGCGATCACGCCCACGTCCTTGCCCTGTGCCTCGGCGCATTCGCGCGTGCAGCCCGAGACGCCGAACTTGATCTTGTGCGGCGCGCGCAGGCCCTTGTAGCGGTTCTCGAGCTCGACCGCGAGGCCCACGCTGTCGTCCACGCCGTAGCGGCACCAGGTCGAGCCGACGCAGCTCTTCACCGTGCGCAGCGACTTGCCGTAGGCATGGCCCGACTCGAAGCCGGCCGCGATCAGCTCCTCCCAGATCGCGGGCAGCTGCTCGACGCGCGCGCCGAACATGTCCACGCGCGCGCCGCCGGTGATCTTGGTGTAGAGGCCGTGCTTCTTCGCCACCTGGCCGACCGCGATCAGCCCGTCGGGCGTGACCTCGCCGCCCGGCATGCGCGGCACCACCGAATAGGTGCCGTCCTTCTGGATGTTGCCGAGGAAGTAGTCGTTGCTGTCCTGCAGCGCGGCCAGGTCCTTCTTGAGCACGAACTCGTTCCAGCACGAGGCGAAGATGCTCGCGGCCACGGGCTTGCAGATGTCGCAGCCCAGGCCCTTGCCGTGCCTGGCGAGCAGGTCGGCGAAGCTGCGGATCTCGCCCACGCGGATCAGGTGGTAGAGCTCCTGGCGCGAATAGGGGAAATGCTCGCAGAGGTGGTTGTCGACGGCCATGCCGCGCCTGGCCATCTCCATCTTCATGACCTGCGTGACCAGCGGCACGCAGCCGCCGCAGGTGGCGCCGGCCTTGGTGCAGGCCTTCATCGCGGCCGGGGTGCAGGCGCCCTGGCCCACGGCCTCGCAGATCTGTCCCTTGCTGACGTCGTTGCACGAGCAGATCTGCGCGCTGTCGGGCAGGGCCTCGACGCCCAGGCCCGGCTTCGCCTTGCCGTCGCTCGAGGGCAGGATCAGGAACTCGGGATCTTCCGGCAGTGCGATGCCGTTGAGCGCCATCTGCAGCAGGGTGCCGTATTCGGCGGCATCGCCCACGAGCACGGCGCCGAGCAGCAGCTTGCCGTCCTCGCTGACGACGATCTTCTTGTAGACCTTCTTGCGCTCGTCGATGAACTGGTAGGCGCGCGACTTCGGCGTCCTGCCGTGCGCGTCGCCGATGCTCGCCACGTCCACGCCCATCAGCTTGAGCTTGGTGCTCATGTCGGCGCCGGTGAAGGCGGCCTCGTGCTCGCCCGCGATGTGGCGCGCCGCCACGCGCGCCATGTCGTAGCCGGGCGCGACCAGGCCGAAGGTCTGTTCGTTCCACGAGGCGCATTCGCCGATCGCGTAGACGTTGCGGTCGCTGGTGCGGCAGTGGTCGTCGACCGCCACGCCGCCGCGCGGACCCACGGCCAGCAGGCACTGGCGCGCGAGCTCGTCGCGCGGGCGGATGCCGGCCGAGAACACGATCATGTCGGTCTCGAGGTAGCTGCCGTCGGCGAACACCATGCGATGGCGCGCGGCGGCGCCGTCGACGATCTCCACCGTGTTGCGGCCGGTGTGCACGTGCAGGCCCAGCGCCTCGATGCTCTCGCGCAGCGCGCGGCCGCCGCCCTCGTCGACCTGCACCGCCATCAGCCGCGGCGCGAACTCCACCACGTGGGTCTCGAGGCCCATGTCGCGCAGCGCCTTCGCGCATTCGAGGCCGAGCAGGCCGCCGCCCACCACCACGCCGCTGCGCGAGCGCGCGCCGCATTCCTTCATCGCCTCGAGGTCCTCGATGGTGCGGTAGACGAAGCAGTGGGGCCGGTCGCGGCCCGGCACCGCGGGCACGAAGGGAAAGGAGCCGGTGGCCAGCACCAGCTTGTCGTAGGCCACGACCTCGCCGTCGGCCGTGGTGACGGTGTTGTTGCGCCGCTCGACCGCCACCGCGCGCGCGGCCAGGCGCAGCGTGAAGCCGCTGCGCTCGAAGAAGCCGGGCTCGACCAGCGAGAGGTCTTCGGCCGTCTTGCCCGCGAAGAATTCGGACAGGTGCACCCGGTCGTAGGCCGGCCGGGGCTCCTCGCACAGGACGGTGACTTCCGCGCCGGGAATGCCGAGCGCGTGGAGCTGCTCGAGGAACTTGTGGCCGACCATGCCGTGGCCGATGACTGCGATTTTCATGCTGAGGTCCTGCGGGGGCAGCCGGTCCTCGGATGCAGGCCACCGGGGCTGTCGGGGCGACAGCGGCAGGGGGCCTCCGCGACGGAACGGATGCGAATAATCGGATGGACAAACGAATCCGGCGGCTCATCGCCATCGGCTCGCTCGAACCCCGCCGTCGTTAGCGGAGGCACTGCGGACCCACCCAGGCCGGGAGGTCCGCGATGGGGTCGAGCAATATCCATGCCGCCGAAAAAGACCGGTGGCGGCCCGTGCGCGCACCGCAATCGCACCCAAAGTGGCGCGGCCGCGGTGCGGTGCTGCCCGCATTGGTGCGGTGCCCGAAAGGGTGGCCGCGCGGCGGCGGCGCCGGGCCCGGGGCTTTTTCGTATGCTCGGGTGCCTGCAACGCGGGGCGCACGCCCCCACGAACCTCCGAAGACCCAAGCCATGTGCGGCTCCGAACTCCATTCCCTTCCCGACGGTGTCCAGCGCGTCGCGCGCGTGCTCCAGGACGCCGGCCACCCGCATGCGCCGCGCATGCTCGACGACGCCTGCCGCACCGCGCAGCAGGCGGCCGACGCGCTCGGCATCGCGGTCGGCCAGATCGCCAAGAGCATCATCTTCCGGCGCAAGAGCGACGAGGTCGCGGTGCTGGTCATCACCTCGGGCGACCGGCGCGTCGACGAGAAGAAGGTCGATGCGATCGTCGGCAAGACCGGCCGTGCCGACGCCGACTTCGTGAAGGCGCGCACCGGCTTCACCATCGGCGGCGTGTCGCCCGTGGGCCATGTCACGAAGCCCGTGGTGCTGATCGACCGCGAGCTGTTCCGCTTCGAGGAGATCTGGGCCGCCGCGGGCCATCCGCATGCGGTGTTCCAGCTGCGTCCGCACGACCTCGAGACGCTCACGGGCGCGCCGGTGGCCGACGTGGTGGTGGCCGCGGCGTGAACGTCGCCGAAGCGCAGGCCCTGGCCGACCGCGCCGCGGAACTGCGGGGGCTGGCCGAGCCGGTGCCCTCGCCCTGCAGCTCGGTGTGCCGCATGGACCGGCTCAGCGGCTTCTGCGAGGGTTGCCTGCGCACCATCCCCGAGATCGCGGGCTGGAGCCGCATGGAGGACGACGAGCGGCGGCAGGTCTGGCGCGCGATAGAGTGGCGGGCCCGGGCCGGCATCTGGCGGGCGCCGGCCATCGGAGACATCGACGCATGAAGCACATCGACTTCTACCTGGACTTCATCTCGCCCTATGCCTACCTCGCGTTCGAGCAGCTGCCGCAAACGCTCGAGGGCCTGAGCTACAGCGTGGACTACCGCCCGGTGCTGCTTGGCGCGGTGCTCAAGGCGCACGGCCAGCTCGGGCCGGCCGAGATTCCCGCCAAGCGCGGCTGGACCTACCGCCACGTGCTGTGGCTGGGCCACCAGCACGGCATCGAGATCGCGATGCCGGCCTCGCATCCCTACAACCCGCTCGCGCACCTGCGGCTCGCGCTCTCCGCCTCCGACGACGGCCGCGTGAGCCGGCTGGTGGCCGAGACCGTCTTCCGCCACGTCTGGCGCGGCGGCCTCGAGGCGGCCGACCCCGCGCGGCTGGCCGCGCTCACCGCGCAACTGCAACCGCGTCGCGATGCCGGCAGCGACGAGAGCAAGGCCCTGCTCCAGCGCAACACCGCGGATGCGATCGCGCTCGGCGTGTTCGGCACGCCGGCCTATGCGGTCGACGGCCGGCTGTTCTGGGGCTTCGACGGCCTCGCGATGCTGCGCGCCTACCTCGCGGGCGATGCCTGGTTCGACGGCCCGCAATGGGCCGAGGCCGACCAGCGTCCGGCCCTGCTGCGCAGCAGCAAAAACTGAGCATCCGCAGCAGCCACGCTGCATTTCTTACAGGCTGAAACGTGCGTCGAGGGTTTCACCTTAATCCGTAAGCGCCCGTTCAGTTTCGCGAAAGGCTCGGGTCAGTCGCGCCTCCAAGAATGCCCCACGGTCCCGAATTCGGGCGCCGCATGAACGCATACACAGGAGACGATCAATGGCAGCCACACTAGATTCACGGGGAGTGCCGCATCCGGCCCCCCGGCCCATGTCGGCGGAGGAGAAGAAGGTCATCTTCGCTTCTTCGCTGGGAACCGTGTTCGAGTGGTACGACTTCTACCTCTACGGTTCGCTCGCGGCGATCATCGCGAAGCAGTTCTTCAGCGGCCTCGATGCGGGCGCAGCCTTCATCTTCGCGCTGCTGGCCTTCGCGGCCGGCTTCCTGGTGCGTCCGTTCGGCGCCATCGTGTTCGGCCGGCTCGGCGACATGATCGGGCGCAAGTACACCTTCCTGGTCACGATCCTGATCATGGGCCTGTCGACCTTCATCGTCGGCCTGCTGCCCAGCTACGCGACCATCGGCGTCGCGGCGCCGGTGATCCTGATCGCGCTGCGCATGCTGCAGGGCCTCGCGCTCGGCGGCGAGTACGGCGGTGCCGCCACCTACGTGGCCGAGCACGCGCCGCACGGCAAGCGCGGTGCCTACACCTCGTGGATCCAGACCACGGCCACGCTCGGCCTGTTCCTGAGCCTGATCGTGATCCTGGGCGTGCGCGAAGGCCTGGGCGAAGCGGTGTTCAACGACTGGGGCTGGCGCATTCCGTTCCTGGTCTCGATCCTGCTGCTGGGCATCTCGGTATGGATCCGACTGTCGCTGTCGGAATCGCCGGCGTTCCAGCGCATGAAGGCCGAGGGCAAGACCTCGAAGGCGCCGCTGGCCGAATCCTTCGGCGAGTGGAAGAACCTGAAGATCGTGATCCTGGCACTGGTGGGCCTGACCGCCGGCCAGGCCGTGGTCTGGTATTCGGGGCAGTTCTACGCGCTCTTCTTCCTGACCGCGCAGCTCAAGGTCGATGCGACCACCGCCAACCTGATGATCGCCGCCGCGCTGCTGCTCGGCACCCCGTTCTTCGTGATCTTCGGCACCCTGTCGGACAAGATCGGCCGCAAGCCGATCATCATGGCCGGCTGCCTGCTGGCCGTGGTGACCTACTTCCCAGTCTTCAAGATGCTGACCGAGGCCGCCAACCCCGACCTCGCCAAGGCCCAGGCCACCGCGGGCGTGACCGTGACCGCCGACCCCGCGACCTGCTCGTTCCAGGGCAACCCCGTGGCCCGCGAGATCGACTTCCGCAGCTCCTGCGACATCGCCAAGCGCTACCTGGTGCAGAACTCGGTGAGCTATGAGAACGTGGCCGGCGCGCCGGGTTCGAAGGCCGTCGTGAAGATCGGCGACAAGACGGTGGAAGCACCGATCGGCAACGTCGTGAACCTCAAGTTCGACGAGACCTCCGCCAAGGAGATCGCAGCCTTCAAGAAGGGCGTGGCCGAGGACCTGAAGATCGCTGGCTATCCGGCCAAGGCCGACCCCGCGAAGATGAACAAGGTGCTGACGGTGCTGCTGCTGTTCTGGCTGGTGCTGCTGGTGACCATGGTCTACGGGCCGATCGCCGCGATGCTGGTCGAGCTGTTCCCCACGCGCATCCGCTACACCTCGATGAGCCTGCCGTACCACATCGGCAACGGCTGGTTCGGCGGCCTGCTGCCGACCACCGCCTTCGCCATCGTGGCCTCGACCGGCAACATGTACAACGGCCTCTGGTACCCGATCATCATCGCGGGCATCACGCTGGTGATCGGCACGCTGTTCATCCGCGAGACCAAGGACGTGGACATCTACGCCCACGACTGACAAGGTGTGAGCGCCGCGGCGCCGATGAGAGGAGGGCGCCGCGCGCCCTCCGTTCAACAAAGAGGCTTCATGCCGACCCTCGGCATGAGGCCTTTTTCTTGAACCTAGCAATCACCCCTCTCAGGAGACAGAACCCATGTGGAAAATCGCAGTCGGCTTCGCCATCTTCGCGGCCATCGCGCTGTACGTGATCTCGAAGGCCGGCGACAAGGTCGACATGTCGGGCGAGAAGCACGGCGTGGAAGTGCACGAGCCGGCGCCTGCTGCGCCGGCTGCCGCTGCGAGCGCGCCGAAGTAAATCTCCGAAGCGCTGCCTAGCGCTTGAAGCGGCCGTCACTCACTATGGAGAGGTCGACGTATTCGATGCCGGTGTGGTCGGTCGGCGAGAACGAGATGTCGAGCCCGCCGCCCGGGTCGTACTGGAAGGCATTGAGCGTGGCCAGCAGCCGCGCGCGCGTGGGCTTCGGCCCGGTGCGGCGCAGTGCCTCCACCAGCACCTTGGTCGCCACGAAGCCTTCGAGCAGCGCGGGCGACAGGTCTTCCTGGCCCTTGGCCTTGGCGAGCGCCAGGGCCTCCTTGATCAGCGGATTGCCGAACGAGCGCTCGTAGGGGAACACCTGCGTGATGATCACGCCGCGGCTCGCGCTGCCGAGGTCCTTGATGAAGCCCGAGGCCGCGTTGTTCGACAGCGTGACCACCTGCGCGGCCGAACCCGCGGCGCGCAGCGCCTTCACGCCGTCGGACACCGAGGTGCCCGAGCCGATCCACAGCACGGCCTGCGCATTGGCCTCGACGAGCTTCGGCACGATGGCCGCGAAGTCGGGCTTGTTGCGGTCGGCCAGCGCGATCACCACCGGCTTGAGATTGGCCTTCTCGAAGCCGCGGTTCGCGCCCTCGAGGCCGTCCTTGCCGAAGGAGTCGTCGGCCTGCACCACCGCGATGCGCTGGATGCCCGTGGTCTGCAGGTGCACCACCGCCTTCTCGGCCTCGCGCTGGTAGGTGGAGCGCACGTTGAAGATGTTCTTCTGCACCGGCTTGTGCAGCGCCATCGCGCCGGTCGACGGGCCGACCAGCGGCACGCCGTGCTTGTCGAGCAGCGGGATCACCGCGAGCGTGTTGGGCGTGCCGCGGTTGAGCAGCAGCGCGACCACCTTCTTGTCCTCGATCAGGATGCGCGAGTTCTCGAGCGAGCGCTTGGCATCGAGGCCGTCGTCCATGCGGATGACCTCGATCTGCTCGCCGTTGATGCCGCCCTGGGCATTGACCTGGTCGATGACCAGCTGCGAGCCCATGATCGTCTCCTTCACGCTGGCCGCCACCGGTCCCGACAGGTCGGCCGACTGGCCGATCACGATCTGGGCCGAGGCGCCGGTCGCCGCGAGTGCGAGCAGCAATGCGGCGGCGCGCAGGCGCGGGATCCTTTTCTTCTTCTTCATCGACAAAACCTTTCCCGTCGGGATTCGTGTCCATGTCAGCAAATGCAATTATGTGTAGCTAGACGTGACATACGATTCCTCGTGCAAACCCTGTCAAACCGTTGTTTGCAAAAGCAAAAAGCCGGGCGCTGGGCCCGGCTTGGTCGAGAGGGAAAGGCGGCGCTTCAGCGCTTGAAGCGGCCCTCGCTGATGATCGAGAGGTCGGCGAAATCGATGCCGCTGTGGTCCTGCGGCGTGTAGCTGATCTCGAGGCCGCCGAGGTCGTAGTCGCGCAGGCCGTCGAGCGCGGCCATCACGCGGGCGCGCGTGGGCTTGGGGCCGGCGCGGCGCAGCGCCTCCACCAGCACCTTGGCCGAGGCGAAGCCCTCGAGCGCCGCGGGCGAGAGTTCGTTCTGGCCCTTGGCCTTCGCGAGCGCGATCGCCTCCTTCACCATCGGATAGCTGATCGAGCGCTCGCTCGGGAACACCTGCGTGACCACCACGCCGCGGCTGGCCTCGCCGAGCTGCTTGATGAAGCCCGAGGAGGCGTTGTTCGACAGCGTGACCACCTGCGCCGCCGAGCCCGCCGCGCGCAGCGCCTTGATGCCGTCGACCACCGCGCTGCCCGAGCCGATCCACAGCACCGCCTGTGCCTTGGCCTGGACGATGGCGGGCACGATGGCCGCGTAGTCGGGCTTGTCGCGGTCGGCCGGCACGGTGGCCGCGGGCTGGGCTTTGGCCTTGCCGAAGCCGGTCATCGCGCCCTCGAGCGCATCGGCGCCGAAGGAGTCGGTCACGTGCACGACCGCGATGCGCACCATGCCGATGGTCAGCAGGTGCTGCACCGCCTTCTCGGCCTCGCGCTGGTAGGTGGCGCGCACGTTGAACACGTTCCGCTGCACCGGCTTGTGCAGCACCATCGCGCCGGTGGAGGGCCCGATCAGCGCCACGCCGTGCTTGTCGAGCCAGGGAATGATGGCCTGCGAATGCGGCGTGCCGCGGCTCATGAAGAGTGCGAGCACCTTTTTGTCCTCGATCAGCGCGCGGCCGTTCTCGCCCGCGCGCTTGACGTCGAAGCCGTCGTCGAGCCGGATCACCTCGATCTTCTCGCCGTGCACGCCGCCCTGCGCATTGGCGGCATCGATCACGAGCTGCGCGCCGCCGATGGTCTCGTTGACGCTGGCGGCCACCGGGCCGGTCATGCCGGCGGTCTGGCCGATCAGGATCTGCGCCTGCGCGGGCAGCAAGACCAGCGCGCCAAGCGCGATCAGGGCCGCGCGCAGGCGGCCGTGCTTGTTCGTCATGTGTGCTCGTCCCTTCTTTTGCGATGGCGCTGCCACCGTTGCAAACCAACGCCTTATTTGTTTCTAAAAGTATTAAGTCCACCATTCGGACAAACCCCTGCGCGGCCACCGTCCTTACAGAGAGGTGCACCGGCGCGTCATGGACCACTCCCTAGAATGTTTGCCCCACCCCCAAGGCACTCATGACACAGGGCTCCATCCGCATCCGTGGCGCACGCCAGCACAACCTCCAGAATCTCGACCTCGACATCCGCACCGGCGAGATGACCGTGGTCACCGGGCCCAGCGGCTCGGGCAAGTCGAGCCTCGTGTTCGACACCCTGTACGCCGAGGGCCAGCGGCGCTACGTCGAAACCTTCTCCGCCTACGCCCGCCAGTTCCTCGACCGCATGGACAAGCCGGCGGTCGACAAGGTCGAGGGCGTGCCGCCCGCGATCGCCATCGACCAGACCAACCCGGTGCGCTCCTCGCGCTCCACGGTCGGCACGATGACCGAGCTCAACGACCACCTGAAGCTGCTCTATGCGCGCGCGGCCGACCTGTTCGACCGCGAGACCGCGCTGCCGGTGCGCCACGACTCGCCCGACAGCATCTATGCGCAGATCGTCGAGCGCGCCGCGGCCGCGGGCGATCCGCGGCTGGTCGTGACCTTCCCGGTCGAACTGCCCGCGAGCACCACGGCCGACGAGGTCACGCAGTGGCTGTCGGCCAGCGGCTTCACGCGCGTGCAGGCCGAGCGCGAGGTGGCCACGCCCACCGGTCCGCGCAAGGTGCTCGACGTGGTGGCCGACCGCTTCCGCGCCTCGAGCGCCGAGCGCTCGCGCGTGGTGGAGGCGATCGAGGTCGCGCTCAAGCGCGGCAGCGGGCGCGTGACCGTGCATGCGACCGGCGCCGAGGAGAACGCCGTGGCCGACGTGTGGAAGTTCTCCACGGGCCTGCACTGCCCCGAGAGCGACATCCGCTACGGCGACCCGATCCCCTCGATGTTCTCGTTCAACTCGGCCGTCGGCGCCTGCGACACCTGCCGCGGCTTCGGCCGCGTGATCGGCGTCGACCTCGGCCTCGTGATCCCGAACGACAAGCTCACCCTGCGCGCGGGCGCGATCAAGACCATCCAGACCCCGGCCTGGAAGGAGGCGCAGGACGACCTCATGCGCCACGCCGAGGCCGCCGGCATTCCGCGCGACACGCCATGGAACAAGCTCACCGCCGAGCAGAAGCACTGGGTGATCGAGGGCACGCCCAACTACAAGGAGGGCAACTGGAACAAGCAGTGGTACGGCATCCGCCGCTTCTTCGGCTACCTCGAGAGCAAGGCCTACAAGATGCACATCCGCGTGCTCTTGTCGAAGTACCGCAGCTACACGCCGTGCCCCACCTGCGCGGGCGCGCGGCTCAAGCTCGAAAGCCTGCTGTGGCGCATCGGCAGCAAGGAAGACGCCGACGCGGTGCTACCGCCCGAGAAGCGCTTCATGCCGATCGGCGTGAAGTGGACGCGCGCGCAGCTCGAGGCGCTGCCGGGCCTGTGCCTGCATGACCTGATGTTGCTGCCGATCGAGCGGCTGCGCCAGCTGTTCGACCGCATGACGGCCGGCGGCATCGCCACGGCCGGCGAGGCGCAGCGCTCGAGCGCGGCCGGCGAGGTCCAGGCGCTCAAGCTGCTGTTCGAGGAGATCACGACCCGGCTGCGCTACCTGCACGACGTCGGCATCGGCTACCTCACGCTCGACCGCCAGAGCCGCACGCTCAGCGGCGGCGAGGTGCAGCGCATCAACCTCACGACCGCGCTCGGCACCTCGCTGGTCAACACGCTGTTCGTGCTCGACGAGCCCAGCATCGGGCTGCATCCGCGCGACATGAACCGCATCACCGAGGCCATGCTGCGGCTGCGCGACGCGGGCAACACGCTGGTGGTGGTCGAGCACGACCCCGCCGTGATGCTCGCGGCCGACCGCGTGATCGACATGGGCCCCGGCCCCGGCGCGCGCGGCGGCCAGATCGTGTTCGACGGCAGCACCGACGCGCTGCGCGACGCCGACACGCTGACCGGCCAGTACCTGGGCGGGCGCAAGAAGATCGGCATGGGCTTCAAGCGGCTGGTCAGCGAGAACACGCACCGTCTCATCCTCGAGGGCGTGCGCGAGCACAACCTCAAGGACATCAGCGTCGAGTTTCCGCTCGCGCGCCTGGTCTGCGTGACCGGCGTCAGCGGCTCGGGCAAGTCGACGCTGGTGCAGGACGTGCTCGCGCCCGCGCTGATGCGCCACTTCGGCAAGGCCACCGAGACGCCCGGCGCGCACGACCGCCTGCTCGGCGCCGACCACCTCGGCGACGTGGTGTTCGTCGACCAGTCGCCGATCGGCAAGACCGCGCGCTCCAACCCCGCGAGCTACGTCGGCGCCTGGGACGCGATCCGCGAGATCTTCGCCACCGCGCCGATCTCGCGCCAGCGCGGCTACACCGCGAGCAAGTTCAGCTTCAACTCGGGCGACGGCCGCTGCCCCACCTGCGGCGGCTCGGGCTTCGAGCACGTCGAGATGCAGTTCCTCTCCGACGTCTACCTGCGCTGCCCCGACTGCGACGGCAAGCGCTATAGGCCCGAGATCCTCGAGGTGCGCATCGAGCGCCACGGCAAGAGCTACAACGTGGCCGACATCCTCGAGCTGACCGTGGCCGAGGCCGCGGCGCTGTTCGATGCCGACCGCGACGTTCTGCGCGTGCTGCAGCCGATCTCCGACGTGGGCCTCGACTACGTGAAGCTGGGCCAGCCCGTGCCCACGCTGTCGGGCGGCGAGGCGCAGCGCCTCAAGCTCGCGGGCTTCCTGGCCGAGGCCGCCAAGGGCGCGACCTCGAGCAAGCAGGCGGTGGCGCGCAAGGGCACGCTGTTCCTGTTCGACGAGCCCACCACCGGCCTGCACTTCGACGACATCGCGCGCCTCATGCGCGCCCTGCGCAAGCTGCTCGACGCCGGCCATTCGCTGATCGTGATCGAGCACAACCTCGACGTGATCCGCGCCAGCGACTGGTGCATCGACCTCGGCCCCGAAGGCGGCGAGGGCGGTGGCCAGGTGGTGGCCGAGGGCACGCCCGAGCAGCTGCGCGAGAACCGCGCCTCGCTCACGGGCGCCGCGCTGGCCGACTACGAGCTCGCGATCGGCCCGGGCGCCTACAAGGTGGCCGAGCGCGCGGCGCGCCGCTACATCGCGCAGGCCAAGAAGGCGCCGGGCGCCGACGCGGTCGAGATCGTGAACGCGCGCGAGCACAACCTCAAGAACCTCAGCGTCAACATCCCGCGCGGCAAGTTCAGCGTGGTCACGGGCGTGAGCGGCTCGGGCAAATCCACGCTGGCCTTCGACATCCTGTTCAACGAGGGCCAGCGCCGCTATCTCGAATCGCTCAACGCCTATGCGCGCAGCATCGTGCAGCCCGCGGGCCGGCCCGAGGTCGATGCCGTCTACGGCATTCCGCCGACGGTGGCGATCGAGCAGCGCCTGTCGCGCGGCGGCCGCAAGAGCACGGTGGGCACCACCACCGAGGTCTGGCACTTCCTGCGCCTGCTGTTCGTGAAGCTCGGCGTGCAGCACTGCGTGAAGGACGGCGCGGCCGTGCAGCCGCAGACGCCCGACAGCATCGCGGCGCAGCTGATGCGCAACTTCAAGGGCCAGCACATCGGCCTGCTCGCGCCGCTGGTGAGCAACCGCAAGGGCGTCTACACCGAGCTGGCCGACTGGGCGCGGCCGCGCGGCTTCACGCACCTGCGCGTGGACGGCGACTTCCTGCCGACCGCGGGCTTCCCGCGCATCGACCGCTTCAAGGAACACAGCATCGAGCTGCCCGTGGCCAGCCTCGACGTGCTGCCCACGAACGAGAACCAGCTGCGCGAGGCGCTCACGAAGGCGCTCGAGCACGGCAAGGGCGTGGTGCACGTGCTCAGCGAGATGGACGGCCTGCGCGCCGCCATGATGGCCGGCGTGACGGCGGCGGGCATCGGCCGCGTCAGCGTGTTCTCGACCCTGCGCGCCTGCCCGGTCTGCAGCACCAGCTATGCCGAGCTCGACCCGCGCCTGTTCAGCTACAACAGCAAGCACGGCTGGTGCCCCGACTGCGTGGGCACCGGCGTCAAGCTCAGCAAGGAACAGCGCAAGATCTTCGACGACTCGGTGATGGCCGACGACCAGAAGGGACGCGAGCAGACCTTCGCCGAGCCCGACGCCGAGGACGTGGGCGACGTGGCCTGCCCGACCTGCAAGGGCACGCGGCTCAATGCCACCGCGCGCGCGGTGCTGTTCGGTGGCGGCGCGGTCCATGCGCATGCCGGCACGCCGGGCTGGGGCGAGGGCGGCATCGGCATCACCGAGCTCGCGCGCATGAGCGTGACCGACATCCGCACCTGGTTCGAGAACCTCTCGCTCTCGGGCCGCGAGGCCGAGATCGCGCGCGACCTGGTGCCCGAGATCAAGAGCCGGCTCGAGTTCCTCGAGGAGGTGGGCCTGGGCTACCTCACGCTCGACCGCGGCGCGCCCACGCTCAGCGGCGGCGAGGCGCAGCGCATCCGGCTCGCGGCGCAGCTCGGCAGCAACCTGCAGGGCGTGTGCTACGTGCTCGACGAGCCGACCATCGGCCTGCATGCGCGCGACAACCGCATCCTGCTCGACGCGCTGCACAAGCTCGGCGACAAGGGCAACACGCTGGTGGTGGTGGAGCACGACGAGGACACGATCCGCCGTGCCGACCACATCATCGACATCGGCCCGAGCGCCGGCAAGCGCGGCGGCCGCCTGGTGGCGCAGGGCGCGGTCGCCGACATCGAGCAGGCGGCCGAGTCGCAGACCGGCCGCTACCTGCGCGACGCGATCAAGCATCCGCTGCAGGCGCGCCGGCTCATTCCCTCGCCCGACCCGAAGGCGCCCGACAACGGCCAGTGGCTCACGGTGCGCGGCGCCGACATGCACAACCTGCAGGACGTGACGGTCACCGTGCCGCTGCAGCGGCTGGTGGTGGTCACGGGCGTGAGCGGCTCGGGCAAGTCCACGCTCGCGCGCGACGTGCTGCTGGCCAACGTGCAGGCGGTGGTGCAGCAGCGCAGCACCAGGGCCGGCCGCGACGCCGATGCCGCGGGCAAGCGCCCGGCCTGGGCCGGCTGCAAGGGCGTCGAGGGCTACCAGAGCGTGGACCGCGTGCTCGAGGTCGACCAGACCCCGATCGGCAAGACCCCGCGCAGCTGCCCCGCGACCTACATCGGTTTCTGGGACACCATCCGCAAGCTGTTCGCCGACACGCTCGAGGCCAAGGCGCGCGGCTACGGCCCGGCGCGCTTCAGCTTCAACACCGGCGAGGGCCGCTGCCCGGCCTGCGACGGCGCGGGCGTGCGCACCATCGAGATGAGCTTCCTGCCCGATGTGAAGGTGCCCTGCGAGGTCTGCCACGGCGCGCGCTTCAACCCCGAGACGCTGGCCGTGAGCTGGCGCGGCAAGAGCATCGGCGACGTGCTGCAGATGGAGGTGGACGAGGCGGTCGAGTTCTTCGCGAGCATGCCGAACATCAGCCATCCGCTGCAGCTGCTCAAGGACGTGGGACTCGGCTACCTGACGCTGGGCCAGCCTTCGCCCACGCTGTCGGGCGGCGAGGCGCAGCGCATCAAGCTGGTGACCGAACTCAGCAAGGTGCGCGACGACATCACGCGCCGCGGCCAGAAGGCGCCGCACACGCTCTACGTGCTCGACGAGCCGACCGTGGGCCTGCACATGGCCGACGTCGAGAAGCTGATCCACGTGCTGCACCGGCTGGTGAACGGCGGCCACAGCGTGGTGGTGATCGAGCACGACCTCGACCTGATCGCCGAGGCCGACTGGATCGTCGACCTCGGGCCCGAGGGCGGCAACGGCGGCGGCCGCGTGGTGGCGGCGGCGGCGCCCGAGGAGGTGGTGCGGCTGGGCACGCACACGGGCGTGGCGCTGGCCCCGGTGCTGGCGCGCTGAGGCCTTCTTCGGCCGGCACCAACGCCGGACGGTAGCCCCGAACCGTCGGGCGCGGGGGCTTGCCCCTGCGCTCGACGCGGTCGGGGTCGCGGACCTCGCCGCGGCCGCGCGCGCGGCGCAGAATGGAATCGAACCCTTGGCGCAGGCGCTCATCCTGGACCCGCCATGGTGGAACGGATCGGGTGCGGCGCCGGCCGGGGCTCGCAAGGAGTCCTGCCATGACCCGCTTCATCGATGTCCACAGCCTCGTGCGCCTGGTCGACGACACCGGCGTGCCGCAGTTCCTGGGTGCCCTGGCCGATGCGCTGCGCGACGACTTCCTGCGCTGGCGCGAGTTCGACAAGAAGGCCCGCGTGGCCAGCCATTCGCACCTCGGCGTGATCGAGCTGATGCCGGTGGCCGACGACGGCGCCTATGCCTTCAAGTACGTCAACGGCCATCCGCACAACACCGCGGTGGGGCTGCCCACCGTCATGGCCTTCGGCGTGCTCGCCGAGGTCGACACCGGCTACCCGGTGCTGCTGTCCGAACTCACCCTCACCACCGCATTGCGCACGGCAGCCACCTCCGCCATGGCCGCGCGCGCGCTCGCGCGGCCCGGCTCGCGCAGCCTGGCGCTGATCGGCAACGGCTCGCAGAGCGAGTTCCAGGCGCTGGCCTTCCATGCGCTGCTGGGCATCGAAGAAGTGCGCGTGTTCGACATCGACCCGCATGCCACCGACAAGCTGGTGCGCCATCTCTCGGCCTGTTCGCCGATGGAGATCGTGCGCGCGCATTCGGTGGCCGAGGCGGTGCGCGGCGCCGACATCGTGACCACCGTCACCGCCTACCAGGGCCATGCGACGGTGCTCGAGCCCGGGATGATCGAGCCCGGCATGCACATCAACGCGGTGGGCGGCGACTCGCCCGGCAAGACCGAGCTCGACCCCGGGGTGCTGCGCGGCGCGCGCGTGTTCGTGGAGTACGAGCCGCAGACCCGCGTCGAGGGCGAGATCCAGCAGCTGGCGGCCGACTTCCCGGTGCACGAGCTCTGGAAGGTGCTGCTCGGCGAGGTGCCGGGCCGCGAGCGGCCGGACCAGGTCACGGTGTTCGATTCGGTCGGCTTCGCGCTCGAGGACTACACCGCGCTGCGCTACATCCACCAGCTCGCCATCGAGCGCGGCGTGGGCCGGCAGATCGCGCTGGTGCCCGAGCTCGACGATCCCAAGGACCTGTTCGGGCTCACGGCCGCGGGCCGGCGCCGGGCCGTGCTGCGGCGTGCGGCATGATGGGCGGCTGTCCAGCCACGGCGCCCGCCGCCGACCCCGTTTCATGCTCACCATCTACAACGACCGGCACGCACTGCACCAGGGCAAAGTCGAGATGTTCCGCGGCGAGCTCGTGCCGTGCTTCGAGGTGCCGGCGCGCGCCGACCACGTGAAGGCCGAGATCGAGCGCCGCGCGCTCGGCCCGCTGCGCGCACCCGATGCGTTGCCCGACGCACTGCTCGCCAAGGTGCATGCGCCGCGCTACCTCGACTTCATCGCCGGTGCCTGGGACGAGTGGGTGGCGCTCGATCCCGCCAATGCCGAACGCGACGCGCTGCCCTCGTACTGGCCCACGCGCGGCATGCGCACCGACGTGCTGCCCGCGAGCTTCCCCGCGCGCCTGGGCCTGTTCGGCTTCGATGCCGGCACGCCGCTGACGGCCGGCAGCTGGGCCGCCGCGCGGCACGGCGCGGCCAGCGCCTTCACCGCCGCGCAACGCGTCGTCGGCGGCGAGCGCGCCGCCTTCGCGCTGACCCGGCCGCCGGGCCACCATGCGGGCGCCGACTTCTTCGGCGGCTACTGCTTCCTCAACAACGCCGCCGTGGCCGCGCAGGCGCTGCGCGACGCGGGCGTCGAGCGCGTGGCCGTGCTCGACGTCGACTACCACCACGGCAACGGCACCCAGGCCATCTTCTATGCGCGCGACGACGTGCATTTCGCGAGCCTGCATGCCGATCCCGTCACCGACTATCCCTACTACCTCGGCCATGCCGACGAGCGCGGCGCCGGCGCGGGACTGGGCTTCAACCACAACCTGCCGCTGCCGCGGGGCACCGACTTCGCGGGCTGGCGCGCGGCGCTGACGAGCGCGCTCGCGCGCATCGCAGAGGTGAAGGCCGGCGCGCTCGTGGTCTCGCTCGGCGTCGACACCTTCGAGGGCGATCCGATCTCGGGCTTTCGGCTGCGCAGCGACGACTACCTGCGCATGGGCGAGGACCTCGCGCGCGCGGGACTGCCGACGGTGTTCGTGTTCGAGGGCGGCTATGCGGTGGCCGAGGTGGGCGTCAACGCGGTGAACGTGCTCGAGGGCTTCGAGCAGGCCTGAATGTCCTTGCGGCCTTGAGGAAATCAGGGCTGCCCCGGTTGTCTAGTGCCGATCGGCGGGGCCCAATCGCGCTCTTTCAAATTCAGCCGGGACCCCAGCCGCCATGCTCCGCCGCCACACCTTCCTCCGCGCCGCCGCGCTCGCCGCCTGCGGTTTCGCCGCGCCCCTGGCCGCCTTCGCGCAGCAGGCCTTTCCGGCCAAGCCGGTCAAGCTGGTGATCGCCTTCCCCGCGGGCGGCCCCACCGACATCACCATGCGCCAGCTCGCCGACAACGCGAGCCGCATCCTCGGCCAGCCCGTGATCGTCGACAACAAGCCCGGCGCCGGCGGCACCCTGCCCGCGCAGGCGCTGCAGACCTCGCAGGCCGACGGCTACACCATCGCCCAGATCCCGCTCGGCGTGTTCCGCCTCGGCTACACCACCAAGATCAACTGGGATCCGCTCAAGGACATCAACTACGTCATCAACGTGACCGGCTATGCCTTCGGCATCGTCGTGCCCGCGAACAGCCCGTTCAAGACCTGGGCCGACTTCGTCGCCTATGCCAAGGCCAATCCCGGCAAGCTGACCTACGGCTCCACCGGCACTCTGACCAGCCCGCACCTGACCACCGAGCTGGTCGCGCAGAAGGCCGGCATCGAGCTGCAGCACGTGCCCTACAAGGGCAGCGCCGACCTGATGCTCGCCGTGGTCAGCGGCCAGCTCATGGCCGCGGCCGACAGCACCGGCTTCGCGCCGCAGGTCGAGGCCGGCAAGCTGCGCGTGCTCAACACCTGGGGCGAGAAGCGCCTGGCCAAGTTCCCCGACGCGCCCACGCTCAAGGAGCTGGGCTACGACATCGTGCAGAACTCGCCCTTCGGCATCGGCGCCCCCAAGGGCACGCCGCCCGAGGTGGTGAAGAAGCTGCACGACGCCTTCAAGCAGGCGATGGAGGAGCCGAGCTACGTCGCCGCACTGGGGCGCTACGACATGCTGCCCGACTACATGAGCTCGGCGCAGTACACGAAGTTTGCGCAGGACACGGTGGCGCGGGAGAAGGTGTTGATCGAGAAGCTGGGGTTGGCGAAGGAGAAGTGAGAGATTCTCCAAACGCATGCCTGCCAGCACTTGTTGGTGCGCCTCTACGCCAAGCTGGAATATCCGAGAGCCAACCCGGCGAGCAGGACAACTGAAACACTCGTAGCGCTTGCCGCCGTCTTCGCCCATGGTGGTCGTTTGCGGTGGCAATTTTCCGGCAAACTCTGCCCGTTCATTCTCGCCGCCAGGTCGACCCATGCCCGTTTCCACCACTGTTCCTCGTATCGAATATCTGAAGGTTCAAAACTTCCGGGCGCTCAAGCACGTCGAACTCAAGGGCATTACGCCCTTGACTGTTCTGCTCGGGCCCAACGGCAGCGGGAAGTCCACGTTGTTCGATGTCTTCAACTTTCTCTCCGAGTGTTTTCAGAGCGGACTACGGCAAGCTTGGGATAGACGCGGGCGAGCCAAGGAGCTCAAGACGCGTGGCGCACTTGGACCGGTAACCATCGAGATCAAGTATCGCGAGCGACCCAAAACTCCCCTGATCACGTATCACCTCTCGATCGATGAGACCGCCAAGGGCCCAGTGGTCGCGGAAGAATGGCTGGCATGGAAGCGTGGCTCACATGGTCAGCCCTTTCGTTTTCTGAACTATCGGCATGGTGTTGGTAGCGTCATCAGCGGAGAGCAACCTGATGCGGAGGATCAGCGTCTCGACGTCCCGTTGCGTGGTCCTGATCTGATAGCTGTGAATACGCTGGGCCAAATCGCGCAACATCCCCGTGTTGCGGCGTTGCGTGATTTCATTACCGATTGGTATGTGTCTTATTTGTCGGTGGACAGCACGCGAACCCAGCCGGAGTCGGGCCCGCAGGAGCGTCTTTCAAAGACGGGCGACAACCTTCCGAACGTCATTCAGTACCTCAAGGAGAGTCATCCGGCAGAGTTGGACCAGATCATGCAGGTGCTGCGTGATCGAATTCCGCGATTGGAGCGGATTGATGCGTCGCCAATGCCGGATGGACGATTGCTTCTGCAAGTGAAGGATGCACCTTTCGCCGAGCCCGTTCTATCCAAGTTCGCGTCTGACGGTACGCTGAAGATGCTGGCCTACTTGACGGTGTTGTATGACCCAACGCCACCTCAGTTCATTGGCATCGAAGAGCCTGAGAACTTCCTGCATCCGCGCCTGTTGCCCGAGCTGGGCGAAGAATGCCGACTGGCTTCCGAACGCGCGCAGCTATTGGTGACGACTCATTCGCCATTCTTTCTCAATAGTTGTCGTCCAGAGGAGGTGCGGATCCTCTATCGTGACGAGCAAGGATTTACCCAAGCTCAAGTGGCCAGCGAAATTCAGGGAATTTCCGCATTCATGGGCACGGGTGCTTCACTCGGGCATCTTTGGATGGAAGGGCAGTTTGGCATGAGCGATCCGCTACGGAACCAGGGCGCGCCTTGGTCGCTGGCCGGCACGGCATCGGGAGAAAAAAGGGCGCGCCGTGGCGATTGATACCGTGCACGTCCTGGTTGAGGAACCGTCAATGGAAGTCGCGCTGCACGAGTTGCTGCCCAAACTGTTGCGCCAGGGTATTCGAGCGGAGGTTCGCCAGTTTCAGTGCAAAGACGAGTTGCTCAAGCAATTGCCGCAGCGTTTGGCTGGCTACGCGAAGTGGCTACCTGCAACTGCGATGGTCGCAGTGCTTGTAGATCGCGATGACGACGATTGCATGCGGCTGAAGGCTCGGCTCGAGCAGATAGCTGCGAACGCTGGATTGAGGACGCGAAAAACCAGGCGAGGTGGACAATTTCAGGTCATTAATCGCATTGCGATTGAAGAACTGGAGGCATGGTTTTTTGGCGACTGGCCGGCTGTCAGGGCCGCCTATCCGAAGATGGAGGCAACGCTACCTACGAAAGCTGGGTTTCGCGATCCAGATGCGATCAAGGGGGGCACTTGGGAAGCACTGGAGCGTGAGCTGCAAAAGAAAGGCTATTTCAAGCAGGGCCTGCGAAAGCTCGAGCTGGCGCGATCAGTGGCCCGGCACATGGATGCGGCGACCAATCGTTCGGGCAGTTTTCAGGCCTTCAAAGAGGCGCTGGCACAGCTGTAGACGACTCCGCGCATTGCCCGTTGACCGTGGAGGCGGTGCCGGCTTTCACCGAGATCACGGAGGAGTTGCGCATGCGGAGCGATCAATTGCTCCCATCGCAAACAACTCCCCCACCAGCCGCTCCCCCAGCTCCACGCGCACCGGCTCCCCCCCGAACACCAGCCGGAACACGATCGGCGCGATCAGGTGATCGATCACCTGTTCGGCCGTCGGCGTGGCCTCGCCGCGCGCGCGGGCCTGCTCCACCAGGGCCAGCGCCTCGCGCCGGCGGTTGCGCAGGCAGTCGGTGTCCTCGTCGCCGTTGGCCAGCGCGGCCGCGGCCTTCAGCAGCGAGGTGTTGCACGGCTTGGCCAGGTGCTCGATCAGTTCGCGCGCCCAGGCCGCGAGGTCGGCGCGCAGCGTGCCGGTGTCCGGCAGCGGGCGGTCGGGGTCGAGGCGGTGGGTGGCGGTCTCGGCCAGCAGGCCGGAAAGATCGCCCCAGCGGCGGTAGATGCTGGAGGCGCTGACGCCCGCGCGCTCGGCCACGGCCGGCACGGTGACGCGCTCGCGGCCCTGTTCGGCGACCAGTTCCTCGAGCGCGGCGCGCACCTGCGCCTGCACCTGCGCGCTGCGCCCGCCGGGGCGCTTGGCTGAAGAAGAGGAAGCGGCGGACGGGGCGGCGGTGTTCATGGTGAATCGACTTTAACGCAAAGATATTTGCTTTAACAGCGGGAGAGGCCTAGAATCGCAAACGCAAAGATTTGTGCGTTAAGAGCCGTTTCGCGCCAAGGAGTTCACCGTGTCCCAATGCCCCGACCTCGCAAGCCGCCCCGGCACCGCCGCCGCCCCTGTCCGCGCGGCGCCCCTTGCCGCGGCACCCCGGCGCATGCCGGCGGCGCTGGCCTTCCCGCTGCTGGCGGCGGTGCTGTTCGCCTTCTTCTTCGCGGCGGCCGCGCCGTCGCCGCTGTTCGTGGTGTTCCAGCATGCCTGGGGCTTCTCGTCCTCGATGCTGACGGTGGCGTTCGCGATCTACGCCATCGCGCTCCTGATCTCGCTGCTGGTGGCCGGCTCGCTGTCCGACCACATCGGCCGCCGCCCGGTGGTGCTCGCGGCGCTGGTGCTGCAGGCGGTGGCGATGGGGCTGTTCCTGCTGGCGGGCGACATCGGCGGGCTGATCCTGGCGCGCGTGGTGCAGGGCGTGGCGACCGGCATCGCGAGCGGCGCGCTGAGCGCGGCCGTGGTCGAGGCGGCACCGGCCGCGAAGAAGCGGCTGGGCGCGCTGATCACCAGCGTGTCGCCGCTCGCGGGGCTGGCGCTGGGCGCGCTGCTCACGGGCATGGCGGTGCGCTGGACCGGGCAGCCGGTGATGTGGGTGTTCGGGGTGCTGGCGCTGGTGTTCGCCCTCGGCGCGGCGCTGGTGCTGTGGATGCCCGAGACCGTGACGCCGCGCGCCGGCGCGCTGGCCTCGCTGGTGCCGCGGGTGTCGATCCCCGTGCGGGCGCGCGCCGAGTTCGCGCGCGGGCTGCCGGTGTTCATCGCGGTGTGGGCGCTCGGCGGCTTGTTCCTGTCGCTTGCGCCTTCGTTGATGCACCACGTGTTCGGCATCGACAGCGGCGTGGTCAACGGCCTCACGATCGCGGTGCTGTCGGGCGTGGGGGCCGTGGCGCCCACGCTGCTGGGCCGCTTCGCGGCGCCGCGCCCGGCGATCCTCGGCATGGCCAGCCTGGCGCTCGGGCTGGTGCTGCTGCTGGCGGCGCTCGCCACGCGTTCGCTGGCGCTGTTCTTCGTCGGCACGGCGGTGGCCGGCATCGGCTTCGGCGGCGCCTTCTCTGCGCTGGTGCAGACGCTCGCGCCGCTGGCCCAGTCCCATGAACGCGGCGAACTGTTCGCGGCGATCTTCGTGGTGAGCTACCTGGCCTTCAGCCTGCCGGCGATGCTCGCGGGCTTCCTGGTCGCGCCGCTGGGCCTGCTGGCGACGGTCGAGGGCTACGCGGGCGTGCTGCTGCTGGTGGCGGCGGTGGGCACCTGGAACCAATGGGCGCCGCTGCGCCGGCGTGCCGCGCCTTAGTTCGGTCGCGCCGCGAGGATCGCTGCCACCGCCTCGCTGAAACCCGCGCCACGCTCGCCGCGCGTCACGTAGTGCGGCAGGAACTCCAGCTGCGGCACGAAGCGGGCGACGTTCGCCACGCCGATGCTGTGCGCGAAGCTGCGGAACATCAGCTGGTCGTTGGTCGAGTCGCCCACGTAGGCCCAGCGCGCGATCTCGTCGTCGAGCCGGCGGCCCCAGAGCTCGCGAAGGATCCAGCGCGCGCCCTCGAGCTTGTCGTTGCCGCCGTACCAGCCGTTGATGTGGATGCTGCTCACGGTGGCATGCATGCCCTCGCCGCGCATCAGCGCCACCACGCGGGCGATGGTGGCCTCGTCGAGCCGTACGAACTCGCTGTGGTCGATCGCGATGTCGGTCTCGCGGCCCGGCGAGTCGGTGGCGCGGCCGGCGCCCGGAATCTCCGCCTCGATGCGCGCGAGCACGCCCTGCATGCGCCGGTAGTTGGCGGCACGCGTGGGCGCGTCCTGCTGGTAGCGCTTGGCGATGCCGCCGCCGGGCAGCGGCAGCAGCGCCACCGCGCCGTTCTCGGCCACGATCGCATCGACCGGCCAGGCGTTGACGAAGGGCTCGCTCCAGCCCACGGGCCGGCCGGTGATCGCCACCACGTGCAGCCCCGCTGCGCGCAGCGCGCCGAGCGCTGTGAGCGCATCGGCGGTGATCGCGCCCTCGGTGGTCAGCGTGTCGTCGATGTCGGTGAACACGCCCGCGAGCGTGGCGCGCGCGGTGGCGGGCCATTGGCCCAGCGGCAGCAGACGGTCGGGCGAGGCGGGGAGGGAGGAAGACTCGGTGGAGGAGGACATGGCGGACGGCACGGCAGGAGCGCGGATCGTACCGGTGGCCGCGCGCGCCGCGCTTTCGTGTAGCATCCCGCCCCCGCCGGCCGGTCGCGCAGACCGCACCGGCGCGGCCCGCCCATGTCCCAGATCGTCGTCGACCGCCTCCTCAAGACCTACCGCATCGCCGAGCGCGACCCCGGCGTGCTCGGTGCCGTGCGCGGCCTGCTGCACCGCCGCCATCGCACGGTCGAGGCGCTCGCGGGCGTGTCCTTCGCGCTCGAGCGCGGCGAGCTGCTGGGCTTCATCGGTCCCAACGGCGCGGGCAAGTCCACCACCATCAAGATCCTCTCGGGCATCCTGCGGCCCGATGGCGGCAGCGTGCGCATCGACGGGCGCGATCCCTTCGCCGACCGCGAGCGCCACGTGGGCCGCATCGGCGTGGTGTTCGGCCAGCGCACTCAGCTGTGGTGGGACCTGCCGGTGGGCGAGGGCTTCGACCTGCTGCGCGACATCTACCGCGTCGACCGCGAACGCTATCGCCGCACGCGCGACGAGCTGGTGGCGCTGCTGAGCCTCGAGCGCGTGCTCGACCAGCCGGTGCGCCAGCTCTCGCTGGGCCAGCGCATGCGCGCCGAGATCGCGGCCGCGCTGCTGCACGAGCCCGAGATCCTGTTCCTCGACGAGCCCACCATCGGCCTCGACGCGCCCTCGAAGCTCGCGGTGCGCGACTTCGTGCGCCGCGCCAACCGCGAGCGCGGCACCACGGTGCTCTTGACCACGCACGACATGCACGACATCGAGGCGCTCGCGCGGCGCGTGATCGTGATCGGCCATGGCCGCGTGCTGGCCGACAGCCCGGTCGAGGCGCTGCGCGCGCAGGTGCTGGCCGAGCGCCGGCTGGTGGTCGACTTCGCGCAGGAGGCGCAATTGCCCGACGACCTTGGCGCCCACTGGCCCGGCGTGCGCGTGAACGCGCGCGACGGCCGCACGCTGGTGCTCGACTTCGATCCCGCGGCCGTCTCCGCGCCGGCCTTGATCGCGCGCATCGCGGCCGAGCATGCGGTGGAGGACATCCGGCTCGAGGGGCTGGCGATCGAGGCCGTGATCGCGCGCTTCTATGCGATGCATGGAGCGGCCGACGCATGAAGGAAGGATGGCGCGAGATCGCGCGCCCCTACACCGCGGCCTTCGCCTCGCGTTTCCTGCAGATGCTGCAGTACCGCACCGCCGCGCTCGCGGGCTTCGGCACGCAGTGCTGGTGGGGCGGCATCAAGGTGATGGTGTTCGCGGCCTTCTACGGCGGCGCCTCGGCCGCCGCGCAGGCGCCGATGTCGCTCGAGCACGCCATCACCTACACCTGGCTCGCGCAGGGCCTGCTGGTGCTGATGCCCTGGCTGGTCGATCCCGAGGTGGCGCAGTCGGTGCGCACCGGCTCGGTGGCCTACGACCGGCTGCGCCCGGTCGATGCCTATGCGCTCTGGTATGCGCGCAGCGCGGGCTGGATCGCCGCGCGCCTGCTGCCGCGTGCGGCGCTGATGCTGGGCTTCGCCGCCGTCGCGCTGCCATTGCTGGGGCTCGGCGCCTGGGCCTGGCAGCCGCCGGTGGGCGTGGCGGCCGCGCTGGCCTTCGCGCTGTCGATGGGGCTGGGGCTGGCGCTGTCGACCGCGATGGTGATGCTGCTCAACGTCGCGACCTTGTCGGCGCTCAACGAGCGCGGCATCAACGCGCTGTCGGCGCCACTGGTGATCGTGCTGTCGGGCAATCTGCTGCCGCTCGCGCTGCTGCCCGATGCCTGGCAGACGGCGCTGCTGGTGCAGCCGCTGGCCGGACTGATGGACATTCCCGCGCGGCTGTACTTCGGCCAGCTGCGCGGCGCCGACGCGCTGCTGGGGCTGGCGCTGCAATGCTTCTGGATCGCGCTGCTGGTGGTCACCGGCCACTGGCTGCTGGTGCGCACCATGCGCCGGCTGCAGGTGCAGGGCGGGTGAGCGCGGCATGAGCAGGTCCCCCGGATCGATCGCGCTGTTCCTGCGGCTGGTGAAGGCCTCGGTCGGCGCGCAGGCGCGCTACCCGGCCTCGGCGCTGATGCTGACGGTGGGCCAGTTCCTCGTCACTGGCATCGAGGTGGTTGCGGTCTGGGCCATGTTCCACCGCTTCGGCGAGGTGCGCGGCTGGACCCTCGGCGAGGTCGCGCTGTTCTATGGCCTGGTCAACTGCATGTTCGCGCTGGCCGATGCCCTGGGCCGCGGCTTCGACGTGCTGGGCACCGAGTTCCTGCGCAGCGGCGCCTTCGACCGCCTGCTGCTGCGCCCGCGTCCGCTCGCGCTGCAGCTCATGGGCCACGACTTCCGCATCAGCCGCATGGGCCGGCTGCTGCAGGGGCTGGCGGTGATCGGCTTCGCGACCGCGCAGGCCGGCATCGCCTGGACGCCCGAGGCGGTGGCCGTCGCACTGTTCGCGCTGGCCGGCGGCGTGGCGCTGTTCCTCGGCATCCTGGTGCTGCAGGGCACGCTGGCCTTCTGGACCGTCGAGAGCCTGGAGATCGCCAACGTGCTGACCTATGGCGGCGTGCAGGCGGCGCAGTACCCGCTGGCGCTCTACGCGCGCTGGTTCCGGCGCCTGCTCACCTTCGCGGTGCCGCTGGCCTGCGTGGCCTATTACCCCGCGCTGCTGATCCTCGGGCGGCCCGATCCGCTCGGCGCGCCGCACTGGGTGGGCTGGGTGTCGCCGCTGGCGGGCTTCGTCTTCCTCGCGCTGGCGTTTCGCGTGTGGGGGCTCGGCTTGAGGCATTACGCCTCGACGGGCAGCTAGCTGATCAGGAAACGCACGCGAAAGCGCAGCCGGCGTACGCGCGAGGCGCCGTCGATCGCTTCGAAGTCGTCGGCCGGCGAGGCCGCCAGCGGCGCGGCCGCGGCCATCGCGAAGCCGTAGTCGCCATAGGAGCCCGTGCGTTCGGCGTCGGCGCCGAGTTCCTCGACCTGCGCCACCGAGCCGAGCGACACGCCGGCCTCGCGCGCGATCACCTGCGCCCGGGCGCGCGCCTGCTGGATCGCGGCCGCGCGCGCTGCCGATTCGGCCTCGGCCGAGGCGTCGAAGCGCGGCTGCAGCATGTCGACCGAGAGCGAATGGCGCGCGTTCTCGAACAGCGGCTGCAGCGCATCGATCGCGAGGTACAGGCGCTGCGTGTCGCGGCAGCGCAGCAGCACGCGGTGCGAGACCTCCTGCCCCGCGCTCTTGCGGCGGTACCACGGCTGCCAGGTGTCGCGGCCGCCCTCGCTGATCTCGTCGGCGCCGAGGCCCGCGGCCTTGAGCGCGCGGATGGTGTCGTTGCGCAGCCGGGTCGCCTCCTCGAAGGCCGCTTCCGCCTTCGAGGCCTTCACGGTGAGCGTGAGCGCGGCGCGCTGCTCGACCACGGTCTCGGCGATGTCGCCCTGGCCGGCGACTTCGATGTAGGTGTCCATGGCGTTCTCCTGGGTGGCGCGCGAACCCCGGCAGCCTGCCTGCTCAGCCCGCGCTCTGCAGCGCCAGCCCCGCGTGTTCGCGCAGCGGGTGGAAATGGATCTTCGGGAAGCGCTCCTGAGCCAGCCGCACGTCGTACGGCGAGGTGCACAGGAAGGCCAGCGTGTCGGCCGCGTCCTTGGCCATGCGCTGCGGATAGGCGTTGACGAACTCGCGCAGCTCGGCCGGCGTGTCGGCCGTGATCCAGCGTGCGCCGGTGTACTGGCAGCCCTCGAGCCGCACGTCGGCGTCGTACTCGGCCTTCAGCCGGTGCTGCACCACTTCGAACTGCAGCTGGCCGACCGCGCCCAGCAGCATCGGGCCGCCGATTTCGGGGCGGAACACCTGGATCGCACCCTCCTCGCCGAGCTGGGCCAGGCCCTGCTGCAGCTGCTTGGTGCGCAGCGGGTTCTTGAGGATCACGGTCATGAACAGCTCGGGCGCGAAGAAGGGCAGGCCGGTGAACTGCAGGCTCGCGCCGTCGGTGATGGTGTCGCCGAGCTGCACGCCGCCGTGGGTGGTGAAGCCCACGATGTCGCCCGCGTAGGCTTCCTCGACCGCCTCGCGGCGCTGGCTCATGAAGGTCACGACGCTGGTGGGGCGCAGTTCCTTGGCGGTGCGCTGCACCTTGAGCTTCATGCCCGGCGTGTACTTGCCCGAGGCCATGCGCACGAAGGCGATGCGGTCGCGGTGGTTGGCGTCCATGTTGGCCTGCACCTTGAAGACCACGCCCGCGAAGTCCTTGTCCTCGGGCTGGATCTCCTTCGTCACCGGCTGGCGATTGACCAGCGTGGTGCTGGTGCGCGACTGCGGCGAGGGCGCGAGGTCGACCAGCGCGTCGAGCACTTCCATCACGCCGAAGTTGTTCACGCCGGAGCCGAAGAACACCGGCGTCTGCTTGCCCGCGAGGAAGGCCTCGCGGTCCCAGGTGGGCGATGCGCCGGTGGCGAGCTCCATGCTGTCCATCGCGGTCTCGAAGTCGGCGCCGAAGCGCTTGGCCAGCGTGTCGCGTTCGCTCAAGGGGATGGTCTCGAAGTCCTGCGGCAGGCGTTCGCTGCCCGACTCGAACACCGTCATGGCCTGCGTGCGCAGGTTCATGATCCCGCGGAAGCTCTTGCCCTGGCCCACGGGCCAGGTCATCGGCACGCAGGGCATGCCGAGCTCGCGCTCCACCTCGTCGAGGATGTCGAGCGGCTCGCGCACCTCGCGGTCCATCTTGTTGACGAAGGTGATGATCGGCGTGTCGCGCTGGCGGCAGACCTCGATCAGGCGGCGGGTCTGTGCTTCCACGCCGTTGGCCGCGTCGATCACCATCAGCGCCGAGTCGACCGCCGTGAGCACGCGGTAGGTGTCTTCCGAGAAGTCCTTGTGGCCGGGCGTGTCGAGCAGGTTGATCACGTGGTCGCGATACAGCATCTGCATCACCGACGAGGCCACCGAGATGCCGCGCTGCTTCTCGATCTCCATCCAGTCGGAGGTCGCGTGGCGCGAGGCCTTGCGCGCCTTCACCGAGCCGGCGATCTGGATCGCGCCGGAGAAAAGCAGCAGCTTCTCGGTCAGCGTGGTCTTGCCGGCGTCGGGGTGGGAAATGATCGCGAAGGTGCGGCGGCGGCGGGTTTCGGAGGCGAAAGACACGGTAGGGCCAGGTAGAAGGGGTCGGTCGGGCGAACCGGCGATTGTCGCAGGTCACCCCGCGGACCGCACCCCTGTCCCTCAGTTGTGCCCGTGGGGCAGCGACAGCGCGTCGTCGGCCGCGACGAAGCGCCGCGAGGCCTTCGGATCCCGAAACACCAGCGGCTGCGCCGGCAGCTCGCCCGCGTCGGCGCGGCGCACCGCCTCCAGCACCTCGCCGTGCGCGGGGCTCTTGGCGCACACCGGGTCGGCCGCCGCGGCGTCGTGCGCCAGCATGTAGGCCTGGCAGCGGCAGCCGCCGAGGTCGCGCTCCTTGCGCTCGCAGCTGCTGCAGGGTTCCTTCATCCAGCCGGTGCCGCGGTAGCGGTTGAAGCCCTCCGAATCGCGCCAGGCGCTGCGCACGCTGGTCTCGCGCAGGTTCGGGAACGCGAGGCCCGGCAGCATGCGCGCCGTGTGGCAGGGCAGGGCGGTGCCGTCGGGCGCGACGGTCATGAACATGCTGCCCCAGCCGTTCACGCACTTCTTGGGCGCGGCCTCGTGGTAGTCGGGCGCCACGAAGAAGATCCGCATGCGGCCGTCGAGCTTGCGGCGCCAGGCCTCGGTGGCGGCCTCGGCCTGGCGCATCTGCTCGCGCGTGGGCAGCAGGTGGGCGCGGTTCTCGCGCGCCCAGGCGTAGTACTGCGTGTTGGCGAGCTCGAGGTATTCGGCGCCCATGGCCTCGGCCATCTCCACGATGCGGTCGATGTGGTCGATGTTGAGCCGGTGGATCACCACGTTGAGCACCATCGGCCAGCCGTTGGCCTTGATCAGGCCGGCCACCTTCTGCTTGAGGTCGAAGGTCTTCGTGTGCGAGAGGAAGTCGTTCATCTCGCGCGTGGAGTCCTGGAACGAGAGCTGCACGTGGTCGAGGCCCGCGGCCTTGAGCGCCGCCGCGCGCGCCTCGCTCAGGCCCACGCCCGAGGTCAGCAGGTTGGTGTAGTAGCCCAGGCGCCGGGCCTCGGCCACCAGCACTTCGAGGTCGTCGCGCAGCAGCGGTTCGCCGCCCGAGAAGCCGCATTGCACCGCGCCCAGTTCGCGCGCCTCGCGCAGCACGCGCAGCCAGTCCTCGGTGGGCAGCTCGTCGGCATGGCCGGCGAAATCGACCGGGTTGTAGCAGAAGGCGCAGTGCAGCGGGCAGCGGTAGGTGAGCTCGGCCAGCAGCCACAGCGGCGGACCCGGCAGTGCCGTCGTCGCGCTCATTTCAGCACCACCCAGCGCTGCGCGAGCGCGATCTCGAGGAAGGCCAGCACCTCCTTGCCGAGGCCGGTGGTGTCGAAGCATTCCTCGAGGTCGAGCACGATCGCGCGCACGTCGCTTTGGCCGTCGCAGCGCTTGAGGATCTCGCCCGCGCTCTGGTTGAGCTTGACCATGCCCTCGGGGTAGAGCAGCACGTGGCAGTCCTGCGCGGGCTCCCACTGCAGCCGAAAGCCGTCGGCGATGCCGGGCCGGCTGTCGAGCGTGGGCGCGCTCATGCGGCACCTCCCTCGGCGGCCGGTGTCACGCCATAGGCCAGCGCCATCGCATCGTTCATGGCCCAGAGGATGTCGAGCTTGAACTGCAGGATGTCGAGCGCGCGCTCCTGCTGCGCGCGCGTGGCGAAGTGATCGAGCGTGAGCGCCAGGCCCTGCTCGACGTCGCGCCGCGCCTGGCTCACGCGGTTGCGGAAGTAGGCGAGGCCGCCGGGCTCGATCCACGGATAGTGCTCGGGCCAGCCGGCCAGCCGCTGCTTGTGGATCTCGGGCGCGAACAGCTCGGTCAGCGAGGAGCACACGGCCTCCTGCCAGGGCGCGCGGCGCGCGAAGTTCACGTAGGCATCGACCGCGAAGCGCATCGCGGGCGTCACGTGGCGCAGGTCGACGATCTCTTCGCGCGCGAGGCCGGTCGCGATGCCGAGGCCGATCCAGGCCTCGATGCCGCCGGGATCGTCGCCGCTGCCGTCGTGGTCGACGATGCGCTGCACCCAGCCGCGCCGCACCTCGCGCTCGGGGCAGTTGGAGAGGATCGCCGCGTCCTTCACGGGAATCGCGATCTGGTAGTAGAAGCGGTTCGCGGCCCAGCCGCGAACCTGCGCGGGCGTGGCGCGGCCCTCGTTGAGCATGCGGTTGAACGGATGGTGGATGTGATAGGCCTTGCCCCTGGCGCGCAGCTGCGCCTCGAACTCGGCGTGGCTCCAGGCCGGCTCGCCGCTGGGCGTGCGCGGCGGCGCGAGGGAGATGTCGATGAGGGCGATGATGGGCTCCTGGGTCCTGGCTGTTCGTTCGTCGTGCTCAGAGCACGATCTCCATGCCGTCGAAGGCGACCTCGATGCCGCGCCAGTCGAGCTCGGCGCGCTCGGGCGAGTCCTCGTCGAGGATCGGGTTGGTGTTGTTGATGTGGATCAGCACCTTGCGCGTGCGCGCGGGCAGGTCGGCCAGCCATTCGAGCATGCCGCCCGGTCCCGACTGCGGCAGGTGGCCGATGCTGCGGCCGGTCTTGCGGCTGAAGCCCAGCGCGATCATCTCGTCGTCGCGCCAGAAGGTGCCGTCGACCATCACGCAGTCGGCCGCGCGCATCGCGGCATCGACCTCGGGGCTGTGCGCGCCGAGGCCCGGCGCATAGAAGGCGCTGCGGCCGCTCGCGGTGTCGGTCAGCGTGAGGCCGATGTTGTCGCCGGGCACGGGATGCTCGCGGTGCGGCGAGTAGGGCGCGGCCTTGCCGACCAGCGCGAGCGCGCGCAGCGCCAGGCCGCTCACGCCCGGCACCTCGAAGTCGCGGCCGTCGAGCGGCAGCTCGTGGTGCGCGACGCCGCAGAAATGCGAGAGCACGCGCAGGATCGGGTTGCCCTGCGTGAGGTCCTCGTGGACCGGCCCGGTGCACCACAGCGGCAGCGGCGCGCCGCGCTCGCGCAGCATGTAGAGGCCGGTCGAGTGGTCGATCTGCCCGTCGACCAGCACCACGCCCGCGATGCCGGTGTCGCGCGGGCCGCGCCCGGGCTGCAGCGCGGGCGTGGCCTTGATCTGTTCGAGGATGTCGGGCGAGGCGTTGACCAGCACCCAGTCGTCGCCCACGTCGCCCTTGGCGCAGATCGACGACTGCGTGCGCGCGCGGGCGCGCACGGTGCCCGCGCGCAGGCCGGCGCAGTTCGCGCAATTGCAGTTCCACTGCGGAAAGCCGCCACCGGCGGCGGCGCCCAGGACGCGGATGTGCATGCGGTGCAGCGCCGCGACGCGGCGCGAGAGAAGGGGGAGGGGAAAGCGAAACCGGCACGGACCGCCGAAGCGGGCCGTGCCGGAAAGGGCGTGGCGCTCAGCGCGCCGCCACGTACATCGTGATCTCGAAGCCGAAGCGGAAGTCGGTGGCTTGAGGGGTGGTCCAGGTCATGAAGTCTCCTTGAGGAATTCCATTCGCAGGCGAAGGTCGATGGACGCCTTCGGAAGCGGCGAAAGCGCGCTCCGCGGACAGCATACCCAGTTTGAGTGGTGCGCGCAGCGTGGTTGCAGTACCCGTCGTGGCGTGGGCGTGGTCCGACGGCGTAGCATCGGCCGCATGCTGGAGGCACTTGGTTCTACATGCGATGGCGCGGGCCGGCTCGACGTGGGCCAGGGCCATCGGTTGCACTGGGAGACCACCGGTGCCGTCGAGGGGCGCGTCGCGCTCGTGCTGCATGGCGGGCCGGGCTCGGGCGGTTCGCCCGCGCTCGCGCGCGGCTTCGATCCACAGCGCTATCGCGTGGTCGCCTTCGATCAGCGCGGTGCGGGGCGCAGCACGCCGCGCGGCGAGACGCGCCACAACCGCACCGAGCTGCTGATCGCCGACATCGAGGCGCTGCGGCGGCACCTGGGCATCGAGCGCTGGCTGGTGGTCGGCGGGTCGTGGGGCGCGACGCTGGCGCTGGCCTATGCGGCGCGTCATCCCGCGGCGGTCGACGGACTGCTGCTGCGCGGGCTGTTCGTGCCGAATGCCTCGGAGTTGCACTGGAGCTTCGAGGGGGCGCGCGCGAGCTATCCCGAAGCATGGTCGCGGCTGGCCGACGCGGTCTCGCTGGCCGAGGGCGCGCCGTTGTTGCCCGCGTTGTGCCGCGTGTTCGCGGACGACGACCTCGCGCCGCAAGCGCGCGCGACGCTCGCCTGGCTGGCCTGGGAGCACGCGCAGGGCGGACAGTCCGGCGCCGCGCCCGAGCCGCAAGGCGATGCGCTGCAACGCGCGATCGATCGCTACAAGGTGATGGCGCACTACCTCGCGCACCGCTGCTGGCTCGCGGACGGCGACGCGGTGGCTTGGGGCGCGCTCGACGCGCTGCGCGACCATCCGGTGCTGTTCCTGCACGGTGAGCTCGACCGGACCTGTCGCCCGGCCGCCGCTCGAGCCGTACAGCGCCTGCTGCCCGCGAGCCGCTTCGAGACCGTGCCCGGCGCGGGCCACGATCCCTTCCATCCCGCGATGGCGCAACGCATGGCGCGCGCGCTCGATGCCTTCGCCGCGCAAGGCCGCTTCGACCCGCCCGTTCAGAACACCTCGGTCACCCCGTAGGCCTGCATCTGCGCCTCGACCTGCGCGACGTCCTGGCACAGCACCACGAGGTCGTGCGCGCGGCCCTCGCGGTCCTTCACGTGCTTGCTCAGCAGTGCCTCGGGCCGGAAGCCCAGCGCCTGGAACACCGCGATCGCGCCGCGCTGGTCCACGGTCATCTGCGCCACCACCTTCTCGTGGCCCTGTTCCATCGCGAGTGCGCAGCCTTCCTGCGCGAGCTGCTGGCCCAGGCCGCTGCCGCGCAGGGCAGGCTCGACCAGCACGCGCAGCTCGGCCACGTGGCGCGACCACGAATGCGGATCGCGGATCACCGCCGCGCAGCCCAGCACCTTGTCGTCGCGCACCGCGAGCACGCTGTCGATGTCGCCGCGCGCGATGGCGCGCACCCAGGCGTCCATCACCTTGGGCTGCGTGATGTCGCGCGGCAGGAACAGCAGGTCGTGCGCAGGCAGCGCCTGCGCGAAGGCCAGCACCGCGCCGGCATCGGCGGCGTCCATGCGGCGCAGCGCGATCTCGCCATCGGCATGCGGCAGCGTGCGCGGATAGAGCCGGGTCGAACCCGGGTTCGTCGAGGTGTCTGCGGCATTCGTCATGTGGATCGCACTCCCAGCCATTCGTCGAGCTTCGGCCACAGCCGGCGCACCGCGTTCGGTCCCGCGGCCAGGCTCACATGGCCCCCCTTGAGCACCACCTCCTCCTTGTCCGCCGATCCGATGCCCGCGATCAGCGGCGCGCCCGCCTCATAGGGAACGATGTGGTCGTGCTGCGCGAGCGCATGCAGCACCGGCACCTCTATGTCGGCGAGGCGCACCGGCCGTCCACCGATCGAGAGCTCGCCTTTCAGCAGCTTGTTGCCCCACATCAGCTCCTTCACGGTCTGGCGGAAGTACTCGCCCGCCAGCGGCAGCATCTCGGCGCCCCAGCGGTCGAACATGCGGTAGGACTTGACGAATTCGTCGTTCGCCATGTTGTCCCACAGCTGCACCAGGCCCGCGCCGCGGCCCGCGGGGCGCAGCATGTCGAAGGAGGCGAACAGCATCTCGGGCGGCACGTTGCCCACGCTGTCCACGAGCCGGTCGACGTCGAAATAACGGCGATCCGACCAGGCATGGAACATGGTCATGCGGCTGAAGTCGATCGGCGTGGTGAACAGCGCGAGGTTCTTCAGCGGCCCGCCCGGATGCAGCGCCGCGTAGAGCGTGGAGAGCACGCCGCCCATGCAGTAGCCGACGATGGTCACGTCCTCCTCGCCCGAGCGCTGCTGCACCCGGCGGATCGAGTCGGGAATGAAGTCGAGCACGTAGTCCTCGATGCACAGCCGCTTCTCCTGCGGCCGCGGCGCGTTCCAGTCCATCATGTAGACGTCGTAGCCCTGCCGCAGCAGGTGCTCGACCATGCTCTGGCCCGGTGCGAGGTCGAGGATGTAGCCCTTGTTGGTGGTGGCCATCACGATCAGCACCGGCACGCGGTAGATCTCGTCGACCATCGGCCGGTAGTGGTAGAGGCTCAGCGTGCCGCGGCGATGGATCTCGTCCTTGGGCGTGAGCCCGACCGCGGGCGTGGCGCTGGTCAGGAAATCCAGGCCCTTGATGTTGCGCTGGATGGTGCGCTCGATCTCGGCGCGCAGGTCGGGCAGCACCGGCAGTTCGGCGGCGGGCGTGCTCATGGGCGCGGGCGGCGGGTGCGGGCCGGGGCTTTCTTCGCGGGAGCGCTCGGTGCGGCCGCGGGCGGCTGCTTCGTGCGCTTCGGCGCCGATGGCCGCGGCGCCGGCGCCGCGCCGCGCGCACCGCTCTCCTCGAGCTGCCGCGAGATCCGCGCCAGGTGATCGTCGATGTGTTGCAGCTGCTCGGAGAGCGCCTGCAGGTCGGCGCGTGTGGGCAGGTTCAGCATCGTGAGCAGCCGCGCCATCAGGTCGCCGAGCGCCTTCTGCGCGCCCAGCGAGGCGTTCATGCCGCCGTGCATGCCCTGTCGGAACGGATCGGAGGCCATGGCCTCGTTGGCGAACGCGTTGGTGCTCTTTTCCCATTGCGCGGTGAGCTCGCGCCAGATCGCCATGGGGTCGAGGGGAGAGGAGGACTGGGTCATGGCCGCACACCGAGGTTCGTCGTCGGAAGGCCGCGCCGTGCGCCGGCGCGGCGCCTGGGCCGCGCGCTACTTGCGCTGCAGCATCTTCGTGACCTCGTCGACGTTCGACTGGATGCGCTGGCGCACCACCTCGAAGGCGTCGGCCTGCGACTTGGCCGCGAGGTTGGCGAGTTCCTTGATGTCGTCGACCGCGCGCTGGAACGACTGGCGGCCGAGCGCGTCGAGCTTGGCGAGGCTTTCCTTCGGATCCTTGCCGGGGATGTCCTTGGCGGCCGCCTGCCAGTCGGTGATCGCGCTCTTGATCATCTCGGTCTGGCGCTGCACCACGGTCTGCAGGCCCTGGAACGACTTCTCGTTGGCCTGCATCAGCGCCTGCAGGTCCTTGCGGCCGCTGTCGAGCAGCTTGCTCGCGCCGTCGGTCATGTTGAGGTTCTGCAGCCGCTCGGCCATGCCCTTGAGCGGGTTGAGCATGTCGGCCGCGCTCGGGGCCGCCTTTCTCTCGGCGCTTCCGCTGCTGCTGCTGGCAGTGGTCTTCTTGGCGGCGGCTTTCTTGGCAGTGGCCATGGTGCGGAATCTCCTGAGGTCGTTGGACAAGATGGTGGCGGGACCGGCCGCGCACGCGCGCGGTCCGCCGCCACGATACGCCGCGGCGACCCTGCCGCGGCGATCGCGGCCGCGGATTTGCCTGGGGGATTTCCCGAAGGGATGGTGTGCGCCACGGCACCGGCGCTCGCCGGAGCGCCGGCGGGTAGCGGCAACGGCTTACATCGGCGGCGTGAAGCCGTCGCGGCCGGCCACCACGCGCAGCGCGGTCGGCGTGCCGTTGCGCTCCTGCGCATTGACCAGCACCTTGGCGCCCGGCACCAGCAGCGCCTCGGTGCCGGCGCGGAAGGTCACGACCGGCACGTCGCGCGGCACGATCACGGTCTTCTCGCCGCCCTTGTAGGACAGGCGCAGCTGCTGCCCGCCGCGCACCGAGCGCGGCGCGGCCGCGAGGTCGGCCACGGTGGCGTTGGTCATGGTGCTCTGCGGTTGCAGGTCCCACGGATAGTGGCCCTCGCCGGTGCCGCGCGCGGCCTCGGGGAACACCACCACCTCGAGCGCCTTCTGCGTGCCGTCGGCCTGCGGCATCGCGGCGGTGCCGATGAAGCTGCCCTTCTTGATGTCGGACAGCTTGATGCGATAGACCTCCGACAGCGGCATGTCCGCGGGCCGCGCGAGGCTCACGACCTCGCCGCCGCGGTCCTTGACGACGAGCTTGCTCGCATCGGCGTAGACCAGCGTGCCGCGCACGCGCACCACGGGTTGCGCGGTCTGCGCCTGCGCGAAGGACAGGCCCGGCAAGGTGGCGAGGCCCAGCAGGGCCGCCGTGCAGAGCGCGCGGCGCGCGGTGGACGACGAGGGAAGGGAAAGGCGGGATGAACGCATCGGAGGGGCTTTCGCGGAAAAGGAATGCAAGCAGCGTTGTACGCCTCGACTCTGAGCCCTGCATGACACGGGGTGTTGGCGCGCCCTCGCGTTCCGTGATGTGGGAAGCCCCGGCCGTTGGCGCCCGTGTCCGGCACGTCTACAATCCGCCGCTTCCGAGGAGCGTTGCAGCGCCGCCAGGCGTGAGGCTCGGACCCATCGCAACCACGCTCATCCGCTGTTCTCGCGGTGAGTCTTTTTCCCCCGACGCAGTGGCCTCGTTCAAACACAGTTCTGGAGTTCACTTCACATGAGCGCTGTTCTCAAGCCCACCCCTGTTTCGTCCGCCGACCAGGCGATCGCCGACCTTTCGCTCGCCGCCTGGGGCCGCAAGGAAATCCGCATCGCGGAAACCGAGATGCCCGGCCTGATGGCCATCCGCGAGGAATTCGCCAAGAGCCAGCCGCTCAAGGGCGCGCGCATCACCGGCTCGCTGCACATGACGATCCAGACCGCGGTGCTGATCGAAACGCTGCAGGCCCTCGGCGCGCAGGTGCGCTGGGCCTCGTGCAACATCTTCTCGACGCAGGACCACGCGGCCGCCGCGATCGCCGCGTCGGGCACGCCGGTGTTCGCGATCAAGGGCGAGTCGCTCAAGGACTACTGGGACTACACCCACGCCATCTTCGACTTCGGTCCCAAGGACTCGAAGGGCGAAGGCCCGAACATGATCCTGGACGACGGCGGCGATGCCACGCTGCTGATGCACCTGGGCCAGCGCGCCGAGAAGGACCTGGGCGTGATCGCCAACCCGGGCAGCGAGGAAGAGCGCATTCTCTTCGCCGCGATCAAGGCCAAGCTGGCCGTCGATGCGACCTGGTACACGCGCAAGTCGGCCGAGATCATCGGCGTGACCGAAGAGACGACCACCGGCGTGCACCGCCTCAACGAGATGAGCGCCAAGGGCACGCTGCTGTTCCGCGCCATCAACGTCAACGACTCGGTCACCAAGAGCAAGTTCGACAACCTCTACGGCTGCCGCGAATCGCTGGTCGACGGCATCAAGCGCGCGACCGACGTGATGATCGCCGGCAAGGTGGCCTGCGTGGCCGGCTATGGCGACGTGGGCAAGGGCTCGGCCCAGGCGCTGCGCGCGCTGTCGGCGCAGGTGTGGGTCACCGAGATCGACCCGATCAACGCGCTGCAGGCCGCGATGGAAGGCTACAAGGTCGTGACCATGGAATACGCGGCCGACAAGGCCGACATCTTCGTGACCACCACCGGCAACAAGGACGTCATCACGCACGACACGATGGCGAAGATGAAGGACCAGGCCATCGTCTGCAACATCGGCCACTTCGACAACGAGATCGACGTCGCGTCGATCGAGAAGTACGAATGGGAAGAGATCAAGCCGCAGGTCGACCACATCACCTTCCCCGACGGCAAGAAGATCATCCTGCTGGCCAAGGGCCGCCTGGTGAACCTGGGCTGCGGCACGGGCCACCCGAGCTTCGTGATGTCATCGTCGTTCGCGAACCAGACCATCGCGCAGATCGAGCTGTTCACCAAGCCCGACGCCTACCAGGCCGGCAAGGTCTACGTGCTGCCCAAGCACCTCGACGAGAAGGTCGCGCGCCTGCACCTGAAGAAGGTTGGCGCCATGCTCACCGAGCTGACCGACGCCCAGGCCGCCTACATCGGCGTGAGCAAGAACGGCCCCTACAAGCCGGACAGCTACCGCTACTGATCGCCGCGCATGCGAGCCGACCAGTTGCTGGTGGAACGCGGCCTCGCCGCCTCGCGCTCGCAGGCCGTGCGGCTCATCGCCGGCGGCATGCGCTGGCGCGATGCGGGCTCGACCGATGCGTGGCGTTCGGTCGTGAAGAACCGCGACGAGGTGCCCGAGTCGGCCGAGCTCGAGCTCGACGACGCGGCCGAGGCGCGCTACGTCTCGCGCGGCGGGCTCAAGCTCGAAGGCGCGCTCGAGGCCAGCGGCGTCGATGCCGCCGGCAAGCTGTGCCTCGACGTGGGCCAGTCGACCGGCGGCTTCACCGACTGCCTGCTGCAGCGCGGCGCCGCACGGGTGGTGGGCATCGACGTCGGCCACGGGCAGCTGCATGCGAAGCTGCGCGAGGACGCGCGCGTGCTCGCCATCGAAGGCGTCAATGCGCGCGCGCTTTCGGCCGATGACCTGCAGGAAGAGGGCGAGGAGCCCTTCGACGAGCGCTTCGACCTGATCGTCGGCGACCTGTCCTTCATCTCGCTCACGCTGGTGCTGCCGGCCGTGGTGCAGTTCCTCGCGGACGACGGCCAGCTGCTGATGCTGGTCAAGCCGCAGTTCGAACTGCAGCCGGGCCAGGTCGGCAAGGGCGGCATCGTGCGCGACGCGGCGATGTACGAGATCGTCGAGAAGCGCCTGCGCGATGCCTGCGCCGCGCTCGAGCTGCGCGTGCTGCGCTGGTTCGACAGCCCGATCGCCGGCGGCGACGGCAACCGCGAGTTTTTCATTCACGCCGTGCGCGCGACGGGCGCGGGCGGTTCCTAGGAGACGCAGGTGCGCCTTCCGCTGAGTTTCGAATTCTTCCCGACCAAGACGCCCGAAGGCGCGGTCAAGCTGCGCGCGGCGCGCCAGCAGCTCTATGCGCGCAAGCCCGAGTTCTGCTCGGTCACCTACGGCGCGGGCGGCTCCACCCACCAGGGCACCTTCGGCGCGGTGCAGGAGATCCTGTCCGAAGGCGTGGACGCGGCCAGCCATTTCTCGTGCATCGGCGCCACGCGCGAGACGGTGCGCGCGCAGCTTTCCGAGCTCAAGGCCATGGGCGTGAAGCGGCTGGTCGCGCTGCGCGGCGACCTGCCCAGCGGCTACGGCGCCGGTGGCGAGTTCCAGTACGCGAGCGACCTCGTGGCCTTCATCCGCGCGGAGACCGGCCGCGACTTCCACATCGAGGTGGCCTGCTATCCCGAGGTGCATCCGCAGGCGCGTTCGCCCGAGGCCGACCTGCAGGCCTTCGCGGCCAAGGTGAAGGCCGGCGCCGATTCGGCGATCACGCAGTACTTCTTCAGCGCCGACGCCTACTTCCGCTTCGTCGACGAGGCGCGCGCGCTCGGCATCGACACGCCGATCGTGCCCGGCATCATGCCGATCACCAGCTCGACGCAGCTGATGCGCTTCTCGGACGCCTGCGGCGCCGAGATCCCGCGCTGGATCCGGCTGCGGCTGCAGGCCTTCGGCGACGACACGGCCTCGATCAAGGCCTTCGGCCTCGATGTCGTGACCGACCTGTGCGCGCGGCTGCGCGAGGGCGGCGTGCCGGCGCTGCACTTCTACACGATGAACCAGTCGGCGGCCACGCTGGCTGTATTGGAGCGCCTGGATTGAGAGGGGCGGCGCGGGCGCCAGGCTCGCTGCGCGCGGGGCTTCGCGCCGCGCTCGTGGCCTGCACCTGCGCGCTCGCGGGCTGCGCCATGCCGCCGGCGACCGAGGGCGGCACGGCGTCGGGCACCGTGGCGCAGGAGAGCCTGTCGCCGATCCCGCGCCAGTTGACCGTGCCGCCCGGCGCCGAGCCGCGTTCGAACGTGCCCTCGGTGCGCTACGACCTCGCGGTGACCGGGCCCGATGAGCTGCCGAGCGATGGCCTGCCGGGCGACGAACCGCGCGGCGAGATCTTCGAGCGCGGCGGGGCCTCGTGGTACGGCATCCAGTTCCACCAGCGCCGCACCGCCAGCGGCGAGCGCTTCGACATGGGCGCCCTGACGGCCGCGCACAAGACCCTGCCCTTCAACACCCGCGTGTGCGTGCGCAGCCTCGTCAACGGCAAGGAAGTGCTGGTGCGCGTGAACGACCGCGGCCCCTACACGCAGGGCCGCGTGATCGACCTGAGCCGCGCCGCGGCCGACCGCATCGGGCTCGCGAGCCTGGGCATCAAGCAGGTGGCGCTGACCGTCATCGACCGCGAAGGCATGCGCTGCGATGGCGAACTGGCGCAGCCGGGCGAGACCGACACGCCGTCGCTCGACGTGGCGCCGGTGCGGCCGCAGGCCCAGCCCGCGGCGGCCCGCAAGGCGCCGGCGCGGCGCGCGCCGGTACGGCGACGCTGAACGGCCGCCGCGCGGATCAGCCCGCGGCTTCGACCGTGAAGCCGGCGTTGCGGTCCTGTCCCAGCTTCTGCACCAGCTGCGGCAGCGCGGCCTCGAGCAGCGGCTTGAGCGTGTAGGGCGGGTTGATCAGGAACATGCCGCTGGCCGGCAGGCCCGGGCGGCGCGTTTCGCCGCTGGGCGCGGTCGTGATCTTGCTCGACTTGACCGTCAGCGTGACGTTGAGCGAGGACTTGCCGGCCTTGGTGGCCAGCGTCTTGAGGCGGCGCGGCAGGTCGTGCGCCTCGGGCCGCGGAATGATCGGGTACCAGACCGCGTAGGTGCCGGTGGCGAAGCGCTTGAGCGCCTCGGCCGCGAAATCGAGCACCCGGCCGTAGTCGGTCTTGAGCTCGTAGCTCGGGTCCATCAGCACCAGCGCGCGCCGCGAGGGCGGCGGCAGGAACTTGGTCGCGCTGCCGAAGCCGTCCTCGTGCAGCACCGCGATCTGGCGTCCGGCCTCGAGCTGCGCGATGTTGGCCGTGAGCGTGCGGCTGTCGGTGGGATGCAGCTCGAACAGCTTGAGCCGGTCGTGGTCGCGCAGCAGGTGCTGCACGATGAACGGCGAGCCCGGATAGACGCGGGCGCCGCCCTTGGCATTGAAGTCGTGGATCACCTCGAGGTAGCGCGCGAGCGCATCGGCCAGCGGAGCCTCGGCTTCCTTGGCCGCCTTCTTGGCGGCCGCGGTCGTTGCGGGAGCGGGCGCCGGGGCCGGCGCGGCCTTGGGGTCGGCGACCAGGCGCAGCACGCCCTCGGCGGCCTCGCCGCTGGTGCCCGCGTAGTCGCCATCGAGCCGGTACAGGCCCGCGCCCGCGTGCGTGTCGACCACCGTCAGGGCGGTCTCCTTTTCGAGCATGTGATCGAGCGTGGCGATCAGCACCATGTGCTTGAGCACGTCGGCGTGATTGCCGGCATGGAAGGCGTGGCGGTAGCTGAACATGAGAAAAAATACCTAAAAGGTGGAGGCATGCAGCCGGCGGCATCGCTAGACTCGCGCGCCGGAAACATTAATTAACAAGAGGGGCGCAAATGCGTGGAGCAGGGTGGAGATTCTGGGGCCTGTGCGCGGGTGCGGGCGTGCTGTCTATTTTGACGGGGTGCGCGTCGGTCACCCAGGGCACCGAGCAGCCGGTGAAGGTCGAGACCTTCACCGCGAAGGGAGAGACCCTGGTGGGGGCCGATTGCCGGCTGTCGAACGACAAGGGCAGCGCTTCGGTGCTGTCGGGGCAGAGCGCCCTGGTGCGCCGCTCGGGTGGCAACCTGATGATGCGTTGCGAGCTGAGCGGCCAGCCCGCGGCCACGGGCCAGGCGGTGTCGCGCGCCAATGCCGGGCTGGCCGGCAACATCCTGCTCGGCGGGGTGCTGGGCGCGGCCGTCGACGTGGGCACCGGCGCGGCCTACACCTACCCGACCTGGGTCCGGCTGGTGTTCGGCGAGGACCGCCTCTACGACCGTGGCGATCACCGCGACAACACCGTGGCGGCGGGTACCGTGGTGCGGTCGAATCTGCCGGCCACGGCCGAGCGCAAGGAGGAGGCGGCGGTCGTGGCGGCGACGCCCGTTGCCGCGCCGTTGCCGGCATCTCCTCCAGCGCCAGCGCCGACGCCTCCCGTTGTGGCGCCGTCACCGGCTCTCGCGGCCGCGAAGCCCCAGGGCCCTCTCGCGCTCCGCCAGGGCAATTCGCTCGAATACGCGTTGATCGACGGCTTCACGCAGGTCCGCACGCCGGTGCACTATCGCGTCGACCGCATCGACGGCGACCGCATTCTGTTCAACCAGGGGGCCAGGATCGAGAAGGCCGATGGCCAGCTCGTCTCGGTGTCCTCGCCGGCCGGCGGGCTGTTCGACTCGGCCTCGCCGCCCGATGGGTGGGGCCGGCCGGCGCTCGCGCCGGGCATGCGCTGGCGCAGCGAATACACCGCCTCCAACGGCGAGAAGGCGCGCTTCGAGCTCGACGCCTCGGTGGTCGGCACCAGCCGCCTCACCGTCGACGGCGCGGACCTGACCGTGCAGCAGATCGCCTACCAGGGCTGGATGTTCGCCGCCGTGGGCAACGGGCCGGCGCAGGCGCTGCCTTTCAAGGCGACGGCCTACTACTCGCCGGACATGGCGCGGGTGGTCCGCTTCGAGGCCGAATACCGTCGCGTCTACCTGGGGATGGCCCGGGAAACGCTGGAACTGGTGCGGGTCTGGCGCTGAGGGCGAACCGGGCGTCGGGAGGCGTCCGGCGGGAAAATTGCCCGCCAACCCCGATTCTTCGTATAATCGCGGGCTTCGCAGCGTTTTTGTGGCCCCGCGGCGAAGTACTTCCACCACCTAAGAGATTCCCACCAGAGGAAAACCGACCGTGGAAAAGGGCCCGCCAAACCCTCTTAAGAAAAGAGAAATCTCATGACCACGTTCAGCGCAAAACCCGCTGACGTGAAGCACGAGTGGTTTGTGATTGACGCGACCGACAAGGTCCTCGGACGGGTAGCCAGCGAAGTTGCCCTCCGTCTGCGCGGCAAGCACAAGGCCATTTATACGCCTCACGTCGATACCGGTGACTTCATCGTCATCATCAATGCAGCACAGCTGCGCGTCACCGGCGCCAAGTCCATCGACAAGGTGTACTACCGTCACTCGGGTTACCCGGGCGGCATCACGGCGACGAACTTCCGCGACATGCAGTCGAAGCACCCCGGCCGCGCGCTGGAGAAGGCCGTCAAGGGCATGCTGCCCAAGGGCCCGCTCGGCTACGCCATGATCAAGAAACTCAAGGTGTACGGTGGTGCAGAGCATCCGCACACCGCCCAACAGCCCAAAGTGCTGGAACTGTAAGGAGCCTTGAGAATGATTGGTGAATGGAACAACGGCACCGGCCGTCGCAAATCCAGCGTCGCTCGCGTGTTCCTGAAGAAGGGCACCGGCAAGATCACGGTCAACGGCAAGGACATCCAAGCGTTCTTCGGCCGCGAGACCTCGATCATGATCGCCAAGCAACCGCTGGCGCTGACGAACAACCTCGAAGCCTTCGACGTCATGGTGAACGTGCACGGCGGTGGCGAATCGGGTCAGGCCGGCGCAACCCGCCACGGCATCACCCGCGCGCTGATCGACTACGACGCGAGCCTCAAGCCGGTGCTGAGCCAGGCCGGCTTCGTCACCCGCGATGCGCGTGAAGTCGAACGTAAGAAGGTCGGTCTGCACTCCGCACGCCGCCGCAAGCAGTTCTCGAAGCGCTGATCTCCAGCCTTCGGCCTGCCGAGAAAACCGCCTTCGGGCGGTTTTTTCATGGGCATCGCGGCTCGAGCCGGCCTTGCCCTCGTGTGGTTGCGACCCCACTTGCATTGGGTGCACCGCCTGCAGCCCCGGCTCCAAAGCCCGCATTGCAGTAGCATTCCCTCCCTTGGCCGCATGTTCCGGCCCCTCTCCAGGAGTTTCCCCTCATGAGCGCCCTTGCCGAAAACATCCAGACCCAGATGCCCGAACCGATCGTCTTCACCGACAGCGCGGCCGCCAAGGTGGCCGACCTGATCGCCGAAGAAGGCAATCCCGACCTCAAGCTGCGCGTGTTCGTCCAGGGTGGCGGCTGCTCGGGCTTCCAGTACGGCTTCACCTTCGACGAGATCACCAACGAAGACGACACGACCATGACCAAGAACGGCGTGTCGCTGCTGATCGATGCCATGAGCTACCAGTACCTGGTCGGCGCCGAGATCGACTACAAGGAAGACCTGCAGGGCGCCCAGTTCGTGATCAAGAACCCGAACGCCACCAGCACTTGCGGCTGCGGCTCCAGCTTCTCGGCCTGATCCGACCGATGGTGCCTGCCCACAGCGCACCGTCCCCCCACCAAGCCGCCTCCGGGCGGCTTTTTGCTTTGCGCCTTCATCTCAGCCCATGCCGCCCGACACCGCCGTAGCCAACACCGCCGTCGCCCCCGCCCGCAAGAGCCTGCTGTGGCTCGTGGCGGTGGGCTTCTTCATGCAGACGCTGGACGCCACCATCATCAACACGGCGCTGCCGGCGATGGCGGCCAGCCTCGGCGAGAGCCCGCTGCGCATGCAGTCGGTGGTGGTGGCCTATGCGCTGACGATGGCGATGCTGATCCCGGCCTCGGGCTGGATCGCCGACCGCTTCGGCACGCGGCGCGTGTTCTTCGCGGCCATCGTGCTGTTCGCGCTGGGCTCGGTGCTGTGCGCGCTCTCGCACGGGCTGGGCCAGCTGGTGGCCGCGCGCGTGGTGCAGGGGCTCGGCGGCGCGCTGCTGCTGCCGGTGGGGCGGCTGGCGCTGCTGCGCACCGTGCCGCGCGGTGAATTCCTGCAGGCGATGAGCTTCGTGGCCATTCCCGGCCTGATCGGGCCGCTGCTCGGGCCCACGCTGGGCGGCTGGCTGGTGCAGTACGCGTCGTGGCACTGGATCTTCCTGATCAACGTGCCGGTGGGCCTGGCCGGCTGCATCGCCACCCTGCGCTTCATGCCCGACCTGCGCGGTGCCGCGCTGCGGCGCTTCGATGGCGTGGGCTACGGCCTGCTGGCCTTCGGCATGGTGGCGATCTCGCTCTCCCTCGACGGCGTGGCCGAGCTCGGCCTGCGCCAGGGCGGCGTGATGGTGGTGCTGGTCTTCGGCTTCGCGAGCGTGGCGGCCTACTGGCTGCGCGCGGCGCGCACGCCCGAGCCGCTGTTCGCGCCCTCGCTGTTCAAGGTGCCGACCCTGAGCATCGGCCTGCTCGGCAACCTGTTCTCGCGCCTGGGCAGCAGCTGCATGCCCTTCCTGGTGCCGCTGCTGCTGCAGGTGTCGATGGGCTATTCGCCGGTGCGCGCGGGGCTGATGATGCTGCCGGTGGCACTGGCCGGCATGGCGATGAAGCGCTTCGCCACCTCGCTGATCACGCGCCACGGCTACCGCCAGGTGCTGGTGGTCAACACGGTGCTGGTGGGGCTCGCGATGGCCAGCTTCGGCCTCACGGCGCCGGGCCAGCCCGTCGCGCTGCACGTGCTGCAGCTGCTGTTCTTCGGCGCGGTCAATTCGCTGCAGTTCACGGCGATGAACACCATCACCCTCAAGGACCTCGACGGCAGCATGGCCAGCAGCGGCAACAGCCTGCTGTCGATGGTGCAGATGCTCGCGATGAGCATGGGCGTGGCCGCTGCGGGCGCGGTGCTGGCGGGCTACAACGGCATCTTCGGCACCGACACCGCGGTGCGCACGCTCGATGCCTTCCAGGCCACTTTCGCCAGCATGGGCCTGATCACGGTGGCTTCCGCGCTCATCTTCTGGCATCTACCGGCGGAAGTGCGGGCGCCACGGCCCGCGCAGCCCGAGGTCTCCGGCCAGGGCTGAGTCAGGCCGGGTAGATCGCGCCCAGCACGCGCGCGCCGCGCGCGCCGGTCACGCTGGCGAGGTTGCCGCTCTCGCGCCGCACCGTGGCGCGCGCCAGCCAGGCGAAGGCGGCCGCCTCGACCTGCTGCGGCGGCAGGCCGCGTTCGTTCGAGGCCACCACGGCAATGCCCGGCAGCAGGGCGCGCAGCCGCGACAGCAGGTGGCCGTTGAGCGCGCCGCCGCCGCAGACGATCAGCAGCTTGCTCTCGTTGCCGTAGCGCAGGAGGTCTGCCGCGCAGGTGCTGGCCGTCAGCTCGGCCAGCGTCGCCTGCACATCGACCGGGGCGTCGGCCGCGCCGGTGCCCACGTGCGCGGCCAGCCATTCGGGATTGAACAGGTCGCGCCCCGTGCTCTTGGGCGGGGCCTTGGCGAAGAAGGGCTCGCCCTGCAGCCGCGCGAGCAGTTCGGGCAGCACCTTGCCGCTCGCGGCCCACTGGCCGTCGAGGTCGAAGGGCTGGCCGTGGTAGCGCTGGCACCAGTGGTCCATCAGCGCATTGCCGGGGCCGCAGTCGAAGCCCAGCACCACCGCGCCCTCGGGCGCGTCGCTGGCCGGCAGCAGGCTCAGGTTCGAGATGCCGCCGAGGTTCAGCACCGCGATCGGCTCGCCGGGCCCGGCGAACAGCGCCCGATGGAAGGCCGGCACCAGCGGCGCGCCCTGGCCGCCGGCCGCGAGGTCGCGGCTGCGGAAGTCGGCCACCACGTCGATGCCGCAGAGCTCGGCCAGCAGCGAAGGGTTGTTGAGCTGCAGCGTGTAGCCGACCTCGTCGAATTCGCCGGGCCGATGGCGCACGGTCTGGCCATGCACGCCGACGGCACGCACCGCGCCGGGTTCGAGGCCGGCATCGGCCAGCAGTTGCTCGACCACGCCCGCGTAGACGCGCGCCAGCCCGTTGCCGGCCAGCGCCGCGCGGTGCAGTTCGTTGTCGCCCGGGGTGTTGAGGGCCATCAGCTCGCCGCGCAGGCCGACCGGGAAGGGAGCGGTGGCGTAGCCGGTGACCGAGATCCCGCCGTCGGAGAAGTCGGCGAGCACGCCGTCCACGCCATCGAGCGAGGTGCCCGACATCAGTCCGATGTAGAGATCGCCGGTGGCCATGGGGCTGGGGGAGCTGCCGGATGCGCCGGCGCTTCTATATAGAGAGGAGGAGCGCGATCGCTCAGTCCGCGCTGGCCTGCACCACCGAGAACGCGGCGGCCAGTTCGTTGCGCGCGCCGACGGCGATGCGCTCGAAGGCCGGGCGCAGCGCGGCGGTGATCGGGGCGCCGCCTTCCTGCGCGATCGAGGTCGGGTTCTGGTAGACGCCGTTGACCCGGAATTCGAAGTGCAGGTGCGGACCGGTGGCCCAGCCCGTGGAGCCCACGGCGCCGACGGTCTGGCCCTGGCTCACGCTCTGGCCGGCCTTGACGTCGATGCGGCTCAGGTGCGCATAGGCCGTCTGCTGGTTGTTGCGGTGGTTGATGATGACGATGTTGCCGTAGCCGTTCTGCGTGCCGGCGAAGTCGACCGTGCCGTCGCCGACCGTGCGCACCGCGGTGCCGGTGGGCGCCGCGTAGTCGATGCCGTTGTGCTGGCGCCAGCTGTTGAGGATCGGATGCATGCGCATCGCGAAGCCGCTCGACACGCGCGTGAATTCCACCGGCGTCGCCAGGTAGGCCTTGCGCAGGCTGTCGCCGTTCGGGCGGTAGTAGCTGCCCTTCTGGCCCGCGCCCGGCGGCTGGAACCACACGGCCTGGTGGATCTTGCCGTTGTTCTCGAACTCGGCCGAGAGCACGCGGCCGCTGCGCAGCGCCTGGCCGTCGGCCTCGAAGGTCTCGTAGACCACGGCGAAGCGGTCGCCCTTGCGCAGTTGGCGCACGTCGACGTCGCCCGCGAAGATGTCGGCCAGCTGGCTCGCGACGCCATCGGGGATGCGCGCTTCGTCGGTGGCGGCGAACAGCGAGCTGCGGATGGTGCCGCTGGCCAGGCGGGCGCCCGGCGTGAGGGTGTCGCGCTCGGTCAGGGCCACGAAGCCCACGGGCGTGCGCTCGATCACGAAGCGCTTGAAGCCGCCGTCGCCGTCGGGAATCCAGCGTGCGCTGAGCTTCTTGAGCTGGTTGTCCTGCGTGGCCTCGGCGGTTACGGTGCGGCCGGCGCGCGCGAACAGCGCGGAACGGGCCTCGCCGCTGCCGCGCACGAAGGCGCTGGCGACCGGGTCGGAGATGCCCAGGCGCTTGAGCAGCGCCTCGGCGGTGTCGCTCGAGCGGGTGACGTCGGTGCGGAACAGCGTGAAGCTGAAGTCCTCGAGCGACGTGGCCTGTTCGGCGAACGACAGGGGGGCGGAAGTGGCTTCGAGCACCTGGTGGACCGGGAGGTCCGAGGCGTCGGGTCCGAGCGAAGCCACGGCGAGGGTTCCGGCGCTCAGCAGAGCCGCCGCGATGATCGCGGTGATCTGCTTGGGGTAGGTCCGGAACGTATAAGCCACGCGAGAAGCGAGAAGCTCCTCGGCGGCAAGAATGCCGTTGATCAAACTATGAATTCCAGCTCAGGTTTCTGCAGATCCGCGCTGCAGAGCCCAGAGCGGTCAGGGCGGCAGGACGGTGCGGAAAAAGCGCCGCTTAGAATCCGGCGCTTGAAAAAGTCGGGCGAGTATAGCTTCCGCACTCAAAAAGTCAGCCAAAAAAAGCCCATGAACGCCGAATCTGTTACATCCATGGACCTTTCAAATAGTGTAGGACGCGCGCTCGAAATCTCCCTCCGGGGGGCTGACGAACTGCTCCCCCAGGACGAGTGGGTCCGCAAGCTGCAACGCTCCGAAGCCAGCGGAACCCCGCTGCGCATCAAGCTCGGGCTGGACCCGACCGCGCCCGACATCCACATCGGCCACACGGTGGTGCTCAACAAGATGCGCCAGCTCCAGGACCTGGGGCACCGCGTGATCTTCCTGATCGGCGACTTCACCACCACCATCGGCGACCCCTCGGGCCGCAACAGCACGCGTCCGCCGCTCACGCGCGAGCAGATCGAGGCCAACGCCCAGACCTACTACAAGCAGGCCAGCCTGGTGCTCGATCCCGAGAAGACCGAGATCCGCTACAACTCCGAATGGAGCGACCCGCTGGGCGCGCGCGGCATGATCCAGCTGGCCGCCAAGTACACGGTGGCGCGGATGATGGAGCGCGACGACTTCAACAAGCGCTTCAAGGCCGGCCAGTCGATCTCGGTGCACGAGTTCCTCTACCCGCTGATGCAGGGCTACGACTCGGTGGCGCTCAAGAGCGACCTCGAGCTGGGCGGCACCGACCAGAAGTTCAACCTGCTCGTGGGCCGGCATCTGCAGCAGGAGTACGGCCAGGAACCGCAGTGCATACTCACTATGCCGCTGCTGGAAGGGCTCGATGGCGTCGAGAAGATGTCCAAGAGCAAGAACAACTACATCGGTATCAGCGAAGACGCCAACACCATGTACGCCAAGGTGCTGTCGATTTCCGACGACCTGATGTGGCGCTGGTACACGCTGCTGAGCTTCCGTTCGCTCGAGGAGATCGCGGCGCTCAAGGCCGAGATCGAGGGCGGCCGCAACCCGAAGGACGCCAAGGTCGCGCTCGCCAAGGAGATCACGGCGCGCTTCCACAGCCCGGCGGCGGCCGAGGCGGCCGAGCAGGATTTCGTCAACCGCAGCAAGGGCGGCGTGCCCGACGAGATCGCCGAGGTGGCGCTGTCCGGCGCCCCGCTGGGCATCGGCCAGCTGCTCAAGCAGGCCAACCTCGCGGCCTCGTCCGGCGAGGGCAACCGCCTGATCGACGGCGGCGGCGTGCGCATCGACGGCGCGGTGGTCAGCGACAAGGGGCTCAAGCTGCCGGCCGGCAGCTACGTGGTGCAGGTCGGCAAGCGCAAGTTCGCGCGCGTGACCTTGTCCTGAGGCGGGCGCTCCCAAGAAAAAAGGCCGGGTCGATCCCGGCCTTTTTTGCGCGAGGGGCGCGCCTCAGCGCACTTCGATCGTCACGCGCCGGTTGCGCGGCTCGTCGACCTCGTCGGCCGTCGGCACCGCCAGTTCGCGTTCGCCGCGGCCCGCGGCCTCGATGCGATTGGCCGGGAAGCGGCGCTCGATGAAGAGCTGGGCCACTTCCTGCGCGCGGCGGCGCGAGAGCGCGTCGTTGTTCTGCAGCGTGCCCTTGGTGTCGGTGTGGCCGACCACGACGATGTCGCCGCCCGGGCGCGCCTGGGCGGCGGCCAGCGCCTCTTCCATGATCTTCTGCGAGGCGGCCGTCAGCGTGATGGTGCCGAGCTCGAAGTACACCGTGTAGCGCTGCGACGGCGGCGGACGCATGTCGAACAGCGGCTTGTTCTCGGCCTGCACCTTGGCCGCATCGGCGGCGTCGACCACCGGCGCGCCCGAGGCGCCCTGCTTGGCCGTGGCGCGCTGGTAGGGCTGCGAGAGCACCTCCTCGCCGTTCTTGGCGCGCACCACCACCGCCGAGGCGGAGCCGTCGGCCTGCGGCAGCAGCACCACGCGGGTGGCGGGCGAGGAACAGGCTGCGAGCAGCGCGACCAGCAACGCGGCACCGAGGAAGCGCAGGCGGGAGGAAATGAGGGAACTGGAACCGGAACGCATCATGGCTGGCCGTCGGTCTGGACGATGAAGTCGGTGCCGCGGATGCCGATGGTCGCCGTCTGTGTCTCGACGCGCACCGCGTCGGGGTTGGTCTTGCCGATCAGGCCGGTGATCATGCGCATCGAGCCGCGCAGCAGCGAAACCAGCAGCCCGCCTTCGTGGGTGGTGGCGTCGAAGTGGAACTGCTTGAGGTCGAGCCGCGAGGAGGGGCCGACCACCAGCGTGGTGTCGTCGCGCAGCACGACCGCGGCCGAGGAGTCGGGGCCGGTCACGATCCGGTCGACCGAGGCCAGGGCGTCGCCGGGCACGGCGTTGCGGGCGGTGGCGGCGGCGCTCAGCAGCTTGACGTCGCCACGCACCGACTTCACGAAGCCGGCCTGGCGTTCGGGGGCGGTCGCGGCGGGAGCTGCTGCTACGGCGGCGGTGGGAGCCGGCGCGGCGGCCGGGGTGCTCGGGGCGGTCTGCGCCTGCGAGATCGCCGCGGCGCCAAGCAGCGCGCAGCCCAGCAGGGGCAGGAGGAATTTCTTGTGCATCATCGGGTTTTCCGCGAACTGTTTCGGGGCGGACACAATTATTAATGCGAAGGCGTTACACCTGGACACGAACATGATAATTCGGCGCCTATCTGCGGCCTTTTACCGTTTTTCCTGTCGCTTGTCGCCGTCATCGCCGTCCGGGCACGCATGAATCTCACACCCAAGACATTGCTGAGGGCCTCCATCGCGGTGGCCCTGGTCACGATTGTGCTCAAGGGCCTCGCGGGCTACATCACCCATTCGATGGGCTTGATCTCGGACGCCATGGAGTCCTTCGTCAACCTGGCGAGCGCCACCTTCGCGCTGGCCATGGTGACGATCGCGGAACGCCCCGCCGACGAAGGCCATCCCTACGGCCACCACAAGGCCGAGTACTTCTCCTCGGGCTTCGAGGGCATCCTGATCGTGGGCGCGGCCGTCGCGATCTTCTGGGTCTCGGTGCAGCGGCTGCTGGCGCCGCAGCCGCTCGAGCAGCTCGGCTGGGGCCTCGCGCTGTCGATCGTCAGCTCGGGCCTGAACGCCGGGCTCGCGTGGCTGCTGTTCCGCGCCGCCCAGGCCCGCCGCTCGATCGCGCTCGAGGCCGACGCGCGCCACCTGATGGCCGACGTCTGGACCTCGGCCGCGGTGCTGGTGGGCATCGTCGCGGTGCATTTCACCGGCTGGCTCTGGCTCGACCCGCTGCTGGCCATGGGCGTGGCGCTCAACATCGCGCGCGAGGGCGCGAAGCTGGTCTGGCGTTCCTCGCAGGGCCTGATGGACCAGGCGCTCGAACCCGAGACCCAGGCGCTGCTGCGCGCCACGCTCGAGCGCTTCGCCGCTGGCGTGCCCGAGGGGGGCCGGCTGCGCTTCGACGACATCTTCACGCGCAGTGCCGGCCAGCGCCGCTTCGCCGACCTGCACATGCACGTGCCCGGCGATTGGACCCTGGAGCGCGCCGCCGCCCTGCGCGATGCACTCGAGCAGGCCCTGATGGACGCCGTGCCCGGCCTGCGCGTGACCATCCAGCTGCTGCCGCTGGGCATGGAAGCCCGCGCCACCCAGCTTCCGTCAGACACCCCCGAGGAATCCCATCCATGAAAGCAGTGCTCCAGCGCGTGGCGCAGGCGCGCGTCGACATCGCGGGCCGCACCGTCGGCGAGATCGGCGCCGGCCTCCTCGTGCTGCTGTGCGCCGAGCGCGGCGACACCGACGCCGCGGCCGACCGCATGCTCGCCAAGATGCTCAAGCTGCGCATCTTTTCCGACGCGGCCGGCAAGATGAACCGCAGCGTGCAGGACATCGGCGGCGGCCTGCTGGTGGTGAGCCAGTTCACGCTCGCGGCCGACGTGAGCGGCGGCAACCGCCCGAGCTTCACGCTCGCGGCACCGCCCGATGAGGGCCGCCGGCTCTATGACTACTTCGTCGCCCAGGCGCGCGCCGCGCATCCCGTGGTGGCCACGGGCGAGTTCGGCGCCGACATGCAGGTGCACCTGCTCAACGACGGGCCGGTCACGATTCCGCTGCAGATGAGCTGAGGGCGGCGCCCTGGTTCAGTCGCGCCGCAGCAGCGCTTCCCACGCCACCTTCGGGTGCTCGTAGCGGGCTATGCTCAGTTCCTCGAGCTGCGCGATGCGCCAGCCGCGCGCGAACAGCCGCTGCACCGTGCCGCGCTCGAAGAAGCGCTTGGGAGAACCGTCGACGAGGTAGAGGTTGTCCTCGTCCGCACGCCCCGGGCCGCGGCCGCCGTAGTGCCGGTCGTTGACCGAGTTGAGCCGGCACAGCAGCATGCCGCCGGGCCGCAGCAGCGCATGGATGCGCGCGACCAGTTCCAGCGTCTGCGCCCATTCGAAGTAGTGCAGCGACAGGCTCGCGAGCACGACGCCGATGCGCTGCCCCTCGGCCAGCGGAAAGGGCGCGCGGAAATCCTGGTTGTGCACGCGCACGCCCGCCAGACGCCGCGCGCGCGCCGCATCCGCCGCGCGCGCCGACAGCTCGATCGCCTCCACGCGCAGCCCCGCGGCCGCCAGCGTGGCGCTGTCGCGTCCGTCGCCGCAGCCCAGCTCGAGCACCGGGTCGGCGCCCGCGCATTCGGCCAGCAGCGGCAACCAGCGCACGAGCCACGGGTCAGTGTCATCCATGGTCATCGGTGCGCGGGTCTCAGCGGTTGTAGGGATCGCGGATGCCCAGCCCCGCGAGGATCTCGATCTCGCGCGCTTCCATCGCCTCGGCGTCTTCCTCGCCGGTCTCGTGGTCCCAGCCCTGCGCATGCAGCGTGCCGTGCACCAGCAGGTGCGCGTAGTGCGCGGCCAGCGTCTTGCGCTGCTCCTTCGCCTCGCGCGCCACCACGGGCGCGCACAGCACCAGGTCGGCCATGACCACGGGTGCCTGCGCATAGTCGAAGGTCAGCACGTTGGTCGCGTAGTCCTTGCCGCGGAATTCGCGGTTCAGCTGCTGGCCCTCGTCGGCATCGACGATGCGCACCGTGATCTCGGCGTCGGCATCGAGCGCATGGCGGATCCAGCGCGTCACGCCGTGGCGCGGCAGCGCGGCGCGGTGCAGTTCCACGCCCTTGAAGCGTCCGAACTGCAGCGACAGGGTGAGTGCGGCCAGCGCCATCTCAGTGCCCGCCCGCGCCGGCGCGCTTGCGCTGGCCGTCGTAGGCGTCGACGATGCGCGCCACCAGCGGATGGCGCACCACGTCGGCGCTCGTGAAGTGCGTGATCGCGATGCCGTTCACGCGCCGCAGCACGCGCTCGGCATCGATCAGTCCGCTGAGCTGCTGCTTGGGCAGGTCGATCTGGCTCACGTCGCCCGTCACCACCGCCTTGGCGCCGAAGCCGATGCGCGTGAGGAACATCTTCATCTGCTCGGGCGTGGTGTTCTGCGCCTCGTCGAGGATCACGAAGGCGTTGTTGAGCGTGCGCCCGCGCATGAAGGCCAGCGGCGCGATCTCCAGCGCGTTGCGCTCGAAGGCCTTCTGCACTTTCTCGAAGCCCATCAGGTCGTAGAGCGCGTCGTACAGCGGCCGCAGGTAGGGATCGACCTTCTGCGTGAGGTCGCCGGGCAGGAAGCCCAGGCGTTCGCCGGCCTCGACCGCCGGGCGCGTGAGCACGATGCGCTGCACCGCGCTGCGCTCGAGCGCATCGACCGCGCAGGCCACCGCGAGGTAGGTCTTGCCGGTGCCGGCCGGGCCGATGCCGAAGGTGATGTCGTGCTTGGCGATGTTGTCGAGGTACAGGCTCTGGGTCGGCGTGCGCGCGCGCAGGTCGGCGCGCCGAGTGGCGAGCGTGACCGCGCCGTCCACGTCCCCGTCCATCGAGCCGTCGCCGGCCAGCGTGAGCTGCACCACCGCCGCGTCGATCGGTCGCTGGGCGATCTCGTAGAGCGCCTGCAGCACGTCCATCGCGCGCTGGGCGTTGACCTTGGGGCCGTCGATCTTGAACTGCTCGTGGCGGTGCGCGATCTTCACCGCGAGCGCTTCCTCGATGCGTCGCAGGTGGGCGTCGAGCGGGCCGCACAGGTGGCCCAGGCGCGTGTTGTTGGGCGGAGCGAAGGTGTGTCGCAGAATCACGCGGTTTCCATTTCCATCTTTATTGGTAGCCCATGCAAGACCGGCCCTGCTCCAGAAAATGCAACCCAAGGCGGGAAGCGCCGCAAGCGTCGGGGGGGCGCCAATGATAGGCAAACTCACCGGGATACTCGCCGAACGCAATCCGCCGCAGGTCGTGATCGACTGCAACGGCGTCGGCTACGAGGTCGACGTGCCGATGAGCACCTTCTACAACCTGCCCGGCGTCGGCGCCAAGATCTCGCTGCTCACGCACTTCATCGTGCGCGAGGACGCGCAGATTCTCTACGGCTTCGGCAGCGCCGAGGAGCGCGCCGCCTTCCGCCAGCTCATCAAGATCTCGGGCGTGGGCCCGCGCACCGCGCTGGGCGTGCTCTCGGGCATGAGCGTGGGCGAGCTCTCGCAGGCCGTCACCCTGCAGGAGGCCGGCCGGCTGGTGAAGGTGCCCGGCATCGGCAAGAAGATCGCCGAGCGCCTCCTGCTCGAGCTCAAGGGCAAGCTCGGCGCCGACATCGGCCTGCCCGCGCACGCCGCCTCCGATGCCCAGGCCGACATCCTGCAGGCGCTGGTGGCGCTGGGCTACAGCGACAAGGAAGCGGCCGCCGCGCTCAAGGCGCTGCCGAAGGACGTGAGCGTGAGCGACGGCATCAAGCTGGCGCTGAAGGCGCTGGCGAAATAAGGCCTAGGCGCGCAGGGCGCCGACCAGCGCGCCCAGCAGCGCGTGCGTCTCGACCAGGCTCGGCCCGTGCACCGGTTGCGGCCAGGCGCTGTGGATCGCGACCACGAGCTGTTCCTTCGGATGGATGTAGAGCTGCTGCCCGAAGATGCCGAGCGCGGCGAACAGGCCGCCGTCGAGTTCTGGCAACGCCTGCGCGCCGCGCGGGAAGGTCCACCACTGGTAGCCGTATCCCATCGGCTCGTAGCCCTCGAGCGTGCCGGGCGCGAGCCGCTGCGCGGGGTCGGCGCGCGTGGCGTCGCGCAGCCAGCCCTCGGGCAGCACGCGCTGTCCGCCGGCCATGCCGCCGCCGAGGATGAACAGGCCGAAGCGGCCGAAGTCGCGCAGGGTCGCGTTGACGCCGCTGCCCGCGAACTCCTGGCCACCCGGCGCATCGAGCTGCCAATAGGCATCGGCCTCCATGCCGAATGGCGCCCAGATCTTGCGCGACAGGTAGTCGCCGATCGGCTCGCGCAGCGCGCCGGCCAGGATCCTGCCGACCAGGTAGGTCTCGCCGGTGCTGTAGTTGAAGCGCGTGCCGGCCGGCGCCACGCGCGGCAGCGTCGCCATGAAGGCCAGCACCGCGCCCGCGTCCCGGTCGAGTTGCGCGCGCAGCATGCGGCGACGGTCGGAGGCCGGGTCGAGGTAGTCCTCGTTCCAGGCCACGCCCGAGCTCATCTGCAGCACCTGCCGCAGCGTGACGCCGTCGTAGGCCGAGCCGCGCAACGCGGGCACGTAGGCGACCACCGCGTCGTCCAGGCTCGCGATCAGGCCGTCGTGCAGGGCCGCGCCCACGAGCGTGGAGGCGATCGACTTCGCGACCGAGAACGACATCCAGCGCGTGGCCGCGTCGTTGCCCATCGCATGGCGCTCGAGCACCACGCGGCCGTTCTTGAGCACCAGCAGGCCGGCCGTGCGGTTGCGCGCCATGAACGCGTCGATGCCGAACTCTGCGTCGCCCGCGCGGTAGCGCACGTCGACCGCGGGCCCCGCGGGCAGCGGATGGACCTGCGCGCCGCGCCTGATCGTGCGCGTCGCATAGAGCCGGTCCATGTGGCGGTAGGTGGGCGCCTGCAGCTCGGGCGCCAGTGTCATCAGGTCCTCGAGCCGGCCGATGGCCTCGGTGTCCGCCATGCAGCAGCTCCTTACTTGCCAGGCTTGGCCGGCCGGTTCAGCCCCAGCGTCGGCGTCTCGTCGAAGAAGTTCCAGGGCTTGAGCAGCGCATGCACCCACTCGGTGGGCATGATCGGCCACTCCTCGGCGCGCGCGACGTGGGTGGTGCCGGTGGTGAGCCAGACCACGTTGTCGGTGTTCACGATCGCCTGGTCGTCGGCGGTGAACTGGCCCAGGCCGGTGTCCTTGTTCGAGCGGTTCGGGTACTTGCCCTCGGGGAACTGCTCCTCGGGGTCGTAGCGCGTCACCCAGAGCTGGCGGTCCATGAAGCTCAGGCGGTGGTTGATCCACTCGTCCTGCGCGAAGTTGGCGCCCTTGGCGATCGGGTGCGTGCCGCCCGCGTACGGAATGAGCTGGTACGAGACCGGGTTGCCGACCTTGTTGTTCTTGGCCGGATTGCTCAGCAGCCGGATCGTCGAGGGATCGAACTTCTGCGCCGCCTGCCGCTCGGTCGCCACCGTGCGCTGTACCGTCTGCATGGTGCTGGTGCGCGGGCCGCCGCGGGTGTTGGGCAGCACCACCGGGTCGACCTCGGTCAGCGAGTTGTTCTCGCCGTCCACGTCGAGGTCGAGCCGGAAGTTGTAGATGTGCTGGTGCGTGGTGCCGACGATGTGGTGGTCGAGCAGCGTGCCGTAGCGCGTGTCCTCGGCGGCGGTCGCGTCCTGCATGGTGCGCGACTTCACGCCCTTCACGGCCTCGATGCCGGTGGCGCCCGCGTTGATGCCGATGGTGCCGTTCTCGGCGAACACCCAGTCGAACAGGTAGTCGTAGTTGCCCACGGTGCTGATCCAGCGCACCACCAGTTCGCGCCGCTCGGTGCTCACGTTGGGCTTGCCCATCTCCTGGTGCTTGAACTCGGGATCGGCATAGCGCTCGAAGACCGCGATCGCGCGCGGCACCTTCACGGGCGCGCCGGTGTAGTCGGCCAGCGTGGCGTCGAGCAGCACGGCGTTCTGCGGCGCGTCCTTCTCGGGCTCGATCGGCGAGGTCAGCGTGCCCATGCCGTATTCGCCCGAGTCGAGGTAGGCCTTGAAGTACCAGCCGGTGTCGGGGTCGCCGTAGGGCACGATCATCCCGCCCAGCGAGCCTTCGTACATCACCTTGCGCTTGGTGCCCTTGTCGTTGTAGGTCACGGTCGAGAGCACCAGGCCCACGCGCGAGTCGAGCCGCAGGTGGAAGTCCCAGTTGCGCCAGTGCAGCATGTTGCCGGCGATGGTGTAGTTCTTGCCCTCGGGCTCGGTGATCTCCAGCGGCTTGGGCGCGGGCGTGCCGGCGCGGTCGCGGCCGTCGTAGGGCGTGGGCTTGAGCGGCACCGGCACCAAGCCGCCGTCCTCGATCTTCAGCACCTTCTTCTGCTCGAGGTCGACCACCGCCACCAGGCCCTCGATCGGGTGCGCCCAGTAGTTGCCGTCGCCCACGTCGAGGTAGCTCACCACCTTGAGCAGGCGGTCCTCCTGGCGCAGCGAATCCTTGCCGTCGAAGTAGCCCACGGTCAGCGGCGTGGCCACCACCTTCTTCACGTCGTCGATGCCGCGCGTGGCGAGCGCCTTCGCATAGTCGGCGCTGGCCTCGATCGCGCTCTGCACGGTGGCGAAGTCGTCGAGCAGCACCATGCCGTGCGCGCCTTCCACCGGCTTCCACTCGAGCAGCTTGCGTGCCGCGAGGTCGATGCTGCCCTCGATCACCTTCTTGCCGTCGAGCGCGACGAAGCTCGCCTGCCGCGCGGCGCGCACCGGCTGGCCCGAGAGCGCGAAGGCCCAGACCTGGTCCTTGGGCGGGCGCTTGAGGCTGATCTCGGTGAAGCGCAGGCCGGGCCTGTAGTTGCCCGAGGCCTTGATCGTCTCGAGCGCGGCCTGGATCTCCTCGGCCGACAGCGGATTGAGCGGATTCGGCGTGCGCTCGACCACGAAGGTGCGGTCCAGGCTGGACTGGAACACCTGGTTGATGAAGTCGTGCGGCACCCAGGCCGCGCCCTTGCGCAGCACCACCGGCACGTCGAGCTGCAGCGGCTGGCCGTTGATCAGCGCGGTCTTCGAGCCGGGCTTGATGCGCACCAGCGTGCCGTTGCGCGCCACCGTCCAGACGTTGGCGAAGCTGTCGAAGCGCACGGTGGCGCCGAAATCCTCGACCGTCTTCTTGAGCGGCACCATGTGGGCCGCGCCGCCATGGGCCTGGGCGCCGCCGGCCGCGAGCGGGCCGAGGGCCAGCGCCAGCGCGGTGGCAAGAAGGGTGCGGGTGGTGCCGCGGACCGGCGTTCGATGGTGGCTGCTGCGCATGGACGGCTGTTCCCTTTTCTTCGCATGTTGTGACGAGCGACAGCGAAGTTAAGGGCGCGGCCCGCGCGGCGGTTAGCCGGATTCGGCAAGCCAGCGCGCGCGCGTGGCGGAAGGCAGCTCGCCGAACAGCCGGCTGTAGTCGGCCGCGAAGCGCGACAGGTGCCAGAAGCCCCAGCGCGCCGCCACGTCGCCGATGCTGTCGCGCCGGTGCGTCTGCAGCTCGCGCCGCACCCGGTTCAGGCGCATCACGCGCAGGTAGGTCACCGGGCTCAGGTGCACCACGTCCTCGAAGGCGTACTGCAGCGCGCGGCGCGACACGCCGGTGGCCGCGCAGAGGTCGGGCACGCTGATGGCCTCGTCGGCATGGGCGCGCATGTATTCGCGCGCCAGCGCCACGATGTGGCGCCGCGCCACCGTGCCGGGCGGCAGCCGGGTTTCGAAGGCGTCGCAGCCGATGCAGTGCAGCACCGCGTCGGCCAGCGACAGCGACAGCATGTGGCGCGCCGCCGGCTGCTCGAGCTGCGCGAGGTTGCCGCGCGCCAGCGACAGCGCCGCGCCCAGCAGCTTCGACAGCTCGCTCTCGTCGAAGCCCGGCTGGCGCACCGGCGCCGGCTCGGGCAGGCGCAGCTCGAAGTCGGCGCCGAACAGCGTGGCCGCGAGTTCGGCCAGCGGCGCGGTGTCGATACACACCGCCATCAGGTCCATGCCGGCGCCGGCCAGCAGTTCGAATTCGCGCTGCGGCGACAGCGCGATCAGGCGCCGGCCCTCGATCTCGTGGCCGCAGTACCAGCTGCCGCTGCCCGCGACCTCGGTGACGGCGAACGAGACCGTGCCCGGGCGGCCCTGGCCGTTCTGCAGCAGGGTCTGGTTCGCATGCTCGTGGAAGACCTGGACGAAGCCCAGGTGCAGGTCCTCGGACAGGCCCTCGAAGCGGCCGTTCGACAGCTGCTCGTAGTGCTGGTCCCAGTGGTCCAGGCTCGAGGCCTGTGCCTGGGCCTCGGCGTTCAGGTGGCGGGAGAAGTGAAGCTCGGTCATGGTCGGCGCGGACGCTGGCACGGCGGCCGTCGTCGAGCCGACGAGCAGGAACCGTGCCGATCAGCGCGCAGTCTGCAAGAAGCGCGGACGCTTGACCATCTTGCTTACCCTCGGTCCGGCCGCCGCCTCATTCGGGCTGGAGCCCGATGTCCTTGACCAGCGCGCCCCAGTCGCGCAGGTCCTGGCGCAGGGTCGCGGCGAACTGCTCGGGCGTGTTCTGCGGCAGGTCGGTGAAGTTGAGCTCGCGCAGGCGCTGCACCACGGCCGGGTCGCGCAGCGCGCGGTTCACCGCCTCGTTGAGCTTCTTCACGATCGCCGGCGGCGTCTTCGCGGGCGCCAGCACGCCGTACCAGGCATAGGTGGTGAACGGGTAGCCGGACTCGGTCATCGTCGGCACCTCGGGCAGCATCGGGATGCGCGAGGGGCCGCTGTTGGCCAGCGCCCGGAGCCGGCCCGCGCGCACCAGCTCCACCGTCGAGGACATGTCGGCGAAGGCCGCCTCGACCTGGCCGCCCATCAGGTCCTGCACGCAGGGGCCGCTGCCCTTGTAGGGCACGTGCTCGATCACCAGGCCGGCCTGCTTCTTGAGGCTTTCCATCGCCAGGTGGCCGCCCGAGCCGTTGCCCCACGAGCAATAGCTGAGCTTGTCGGGCCGCGCCTTGGCATAGGCGACGAAGTCGGCCAGCGTCTTCACCGGCAGGTCGTTGCGCACCAGCAGCAGGTTGCCGCCGCGGCCGATCTGCGCCACCGGCGCGAAGTCCTTCACCGGGTCGTAGGGCAGCTTGCGGTAGAGGCTGGGGTTCACCACCATCGCGGCGGCATAGGTGAACAGCAGCCGGTAGCCGTCGGGCGCCGCGCGCGCCACCTGCTCGGTGCCGAGGATGCCGTTGGCGCCGGGCCGGTTGTCGACCACGAAGGGCTGCTTGAGCGACTTGCCCAGCGCGTCGGCGACCAGCCGCGCGATGGTGTCGGTGCCGCCCGCGGCGGCCGTGGGCACGACCAGCGTGACGGGCTTGTCGGGATAGGCCTCGGCGCCCTGCGCGGTGGCCGTGGCCAGCAGGCCGGCGAGGCCGGCAAGGAACAGGCCGGTGCGGAGAAGGGATGCGGTCATGGATGCGGGTCCTCGGGAAGTCATTGGATACCGAAGCGCGCCTGCGTGCCCTGCTCGATCATGTCGGCGCTCACGCGGTAGAGGTTGCGCGACACGTAGCTGGGCACCTGCCGCGCGCGCTGGCGCAGCCACTCGGCCTTGAGCGCGCGTGCCTCGGCGAGCTCGGGCGCGTCGCCGCGCGCGGTGGCCAGCAGGTCGATCACGTGCAGCGCGAGCTGCCATTGCCCCTGCTGCGCCAGCGCGCGTGCCCGCGCGATCAGGCCGGCCTTGTCGGTGATGGCCTCGGCCACGGCCTGGCCGACGGCCTCGGGCGGCTCGGGATGCAGGCTGGTCGGGTTGCGGTCCCACCAGCCGTTCTCCGAGCGGTAGATGTCGCGCACGATGTAGGCCGGGTCGCCGTAGGTGGGCTTCATCCAGTCGACCGCGAACAGCTCGTCGGGGCAGCGGATGCGCGCCAGCAGCTCGCGCTCGTTGAGGCCCTCGTTCATCAGCCGCACCACCTCGGCGCGCAGCCAGCGCAGCGCGCGCGCCGTGTGCGTGAGCACGTGCCGCACCTGGTCCTCGCCCTCGAGCGTGGCGCCGAACTCGCGCACCGCCTTGCGCGCGCCGAGCGCGGCCAGCGCCTCGAGCGTGTCGGCCCAGCGCACCGTGTCGCGCAGGGTGCGAAAGGGCGTGCCGATGTTGGGGATCGAATCGATCAGCGCCGCGCCGCCGTAGAGCACGCGCTGCGCGGGGCTCCACAGCGCGATCGCGTCGTCGGTCTCCGAGGGCGCCCAGCGCAGCTCGATGGCGCGCTCGCCGTGGCCGATGGCCAGCCGCTCGTCGAAGGTCTCGGTCGGCGCATGCATCGACAGCCGCTGCGCGAAGAAGCCCGCGGGCCGGTTGAACTGGATCTCGGCCATGCGGTGCTGCAGCGCCTCGGTCTCGCGGTAGCGCGCGAGGCGCCGCGGCACGTTGCGGTGCGCGATCACGCGCGGCGGCGCGTCGCCGCGCTGCGCCGCATGGGCGAGCCACATCGGCACGCCGGCGTTGTAGCCCACATGGCCGTGGCTGTAGCACAGCGCATGCAGCGGCGCGTCGCTGAGTTCGCGCACCGCGTCGATCATGCCCTGCGTCACCGCGCCGCCCGGGCCGGCGTCGATCACCACCAGGCCGACATCGGTCTCGGCCACGAAGGACTGTCCCTGCCCGCGCAGGATGTGCAGGCCCGGCGCCACCGTCTCGGTGCCGCTGCCGACGATGAGGAAGGGCTTCTCCTGTTCCTGTGTGCTGCTCATGCGTCGTCTCCCAGTCGTTGAAGCGGCGGCAGCGCATAGCGGCCGTCGAGCATCTCCGCGCGCGGCACGTAGGCGCGCAGGCAGAGGTAGAAGGCGTCCGCGGGCGCGGGCAGCCAGTTCGCGCGCGCGGCCTCGTCCGCGGGCGCCGCATGCTGGATGTGCAGCGTGAGGCCGCCGTCGGCGTCGTGGCGCAGCGCCGGCGTGCGGTCGCCGATGGCGTAGCGGTCGATCGGGTTGTCGACCAGCATGCAGTCGCGGCTGTCGTACATGGTGAGCGACCAGAAGGCCTCGACCGGCGGAAGCTCGCCGGGCCCGAAGCGCAAGGTGTAGCGGTGGCTGCCGTGCAGCGCGCGGCCCGCGGCGTCGTGCCAGGCGAGCGGGTAGGTGGCCTCGCGGCTCTCGAGCATGCCGATGTACTTGAGCGCGACCAGCGCGCGCATCCGGTGGTCGTCGCCGAAGCTGGCTTCCACCAGCGGCATGGCCACCCAGCCGCTGGCGGCCGCGCGGCCCGCTTCCGTGGCACGCAGCCGCGGCAGCACGCGGGCCAGCGCGTCCTGCAGCCGCTCGCGCTGCGTGTCGTCGAGCGCGCCGGCGTCGGGGTGCAGGCCGAGCGCGGCGAAGCGTGCGAGCCGATCGGCATCGCGCGCGGGCGGCGGGTTCTCGCGCAGCGCGCGCTGCACCTGCGCCGCGAAATGCCCGGCGTCCGGTGGTGCTTGCGGATCGCAGGCCGGATCGAAGGCCATCGGCCGGGGCGCCTTGCCGGCCTGCCAGTCGGCCAGCGTGTGCACCACGAAGCCGTCCTGCAGCGCATGCACCGCGGGCAGGTCGTGCGGCCCGTCGACCAGGATGCGGCCGATGACCCAGAGCCAGCGCGTGGGCGCCTCGATGCGCGCGCCGGGCGCGTCGAAGGCGGCCGGCAGCTCGCCGTGCCAGCCCGGCGGCACGAGCACGAAGGAACGCGCCGCCGTGCCCGTGAGCCGCTGGCCGATGTGGGCGAAGGGGTTGGTATGGAAGTCGAGCAGGCCCAGCACGTAGTAGCGCCCCGCGGTGTCGGGCACGTCGATCACCAGCGGGCCCGCGCCGAGGTCGAGCCAGGCGTTGGTGTAGAGCGTGTCGTTGTTCGGCGTCACGACGCGGCTCCTGCCCGGGCCCAGCAGCTTGCGCGCATGGGTGAACACATTGCACCAGCGTTGCGGTGCCGGTGCCTCGCCGGCAGTCTCGCAGCGTTGCGGCGAGGTGGCCGCGCGCATGCGGCACATCTCGTACAGCGGCCAGGCGTAGACCACGGCCTCCTCGGCCAGGGTGTCGGTCACGGCGTCGATCGTCGCGGCCATGGCGTCAGTCCTCCTGCGGCTGCAGGGCCGGGATGCGCCAGGCGCGCACGCCTTCGCGCGGGTGGTACATGCGCAGGATCAGGTAGAAGCGCCCGGCCGGCGCGGGCAGCCAGTTGGCGGCATCGGCGGGCCGTGCGTGGCCCAGCACCAGTTCCAGGCTGCCGTCGGCGCCGCGTCGCAGGCCCTGCGTGCGGTCGCCGATCGCATGGCGGCCGATCGCGTTGGGATAGAGGAAGCGGTCGCTGTCGTAGAGCGTCACCGACCAGAAGGCGTCGGCCGGCGGCATGTCGTCGGCCTCGAAGCGCATCGCATAGCGGCGTCGGCCATCGAGCGGCTCCAGCGTCGCGTCGTGGTGCGAGGCGGCATACACGGCCTCGCTGGTGGCCAGCGCGCCCAGGCCCAGGTAGGCGGTGCGCGCGCGGCCGAGGAACTCGCTGCCGTAGCGGCCGGTGGCGGGCGTCATGGCCCAGGCCTTGGGCCGGTGGTGCCGGCCCACCGCGCCGACCACCCGCACGCCCTCGGCGAAACCTTCGACCAGGCCCTCGCGCAGCGGCGCATCGAGCGTGTCCCACGCGAAGGCCGCGTCGGGCCGCAGCCCGGCCTGGCCGAACCAGGCCACCAGCGCGCGGTCCTCGACGCGGCCCGGCGCCTCGGCGAGTGCCTGGCAGAGGTTGGCGAAGAAGCGCGGCGCGACCTGCGCGGCCGGCTCGCCGTTCTCGAAGGCGGCCGCCATGGCATCGACCGGTTCGCCGACCCAGCGCTCGATCGCCGCCGGGCGGCCGCGCGGCACCGTGCCGGGTGCGGGCGCGAGCCGGATCTCGGACTGCAGCGCGCGCGCCGCGGGCCAGTCGACCTCGTCGCCGACCAGGATGCGGCCGATCAGCCACACGAGGTCGGTCGGGCAGCGCACCACGCGGTGCGCGGCCAGCGCCTCGGGCACCGTGCCGCCCGGGCCCACGAGCACCACGGTCTCGCCCGCGGGATCGCAGTTGCGCGGGCCGAGGTTCTCGAAGTTCTCGGTGTAGGCGTCGTACAGCGGCAGCACGAAATAGCGCCCCGGATGGCGCGCGGCCGCTGGCACGCTCAGCAGCATCGGGCCGTCGGCCAGGTGGATCCAGGCGATGGTGTAGAGCAGGTCGTTGGCCGGCGTCACCACGTCGCGGTCCTCGTGGGTCGAGGGGCGCGGCGCATGGTGCAGCGTGTTGATCGGCGCGCGCACGTCCGAGCCGGCCGAGGTGCCGATCCGGCGTTCGGCGCGCGGCGCGGTCTGCAGCGCGCAGGTGCGATAGGTCTCGGTCAGCGGATAGCCGTAGACGAAGGCGGCGAGGCCGATCGAGCGCGCGAGCGCCTGGCGCGCGGCGTCGACGGTGGCCTGGGAGGCGGGAGCATTCATGGGGACGGGACCTCTTGGCTGGTGGCGATGAAGGAAAGGGAAAGGGATCAATCGAGCTTCACGCCCGTGGCCTGCGTGAGCCGCAGCGTCACGGGCAGGAAGGCGCGGTAGGCGGCGCTGGCCTCGGCCGGCAGGTTGCCCACGGGCTCGGCGCCGAGTTCCTCGATGCGGCGCGCGACCTCGGGCTGGTGCACCACCGCGGCGACCTCGCGCCCGAGCCGCTCGACCACCGCGTCGGGCGTCTTCGCGGGCGCCATCAGCGAGGTCGGCCCGGTCAGCGCGTAGACCTCGTCGGCGAAGCCCTGCTCGGCGAAGGTCGGCACCTCGGGCAGCGCCTTGGCGCGGCGCGGCCCGGCGACCGCGAGCGCGCGCAGCTTGCCGGCCGCGATGTAGGGCTGCAGCGTGGCGATCGAGCCCACGGTCAGCTGGATCACGCCGCCGATCAGGTCGATCGCCATCGGGCTCTCGCCCTTGTAGGGCACGTGCAGCGTGCGCAGGCCGTAGGCGCGGTCCATGTAGACCTGGATCTGGTGCGGCTGCGTGCCCGGGCCCCAGGAGCCCATCGCGTACTTGCCGGGCGCGGCCTTCAGCACCGCGATCAGGCCGGCGACATCCCTGGCCGGCACCGAGGGATGCACCGCGAGCACGGTGCGCGTGGTCGCGATGTCCGAGACCATGCGCAGGTCGGTGCGCGGGTCGTAGGGCAGCTTGCCGTAGAGCACGATGTTGGCCGTGACCGGGCCCGGCACCGTCAGCAGCAGCGTGTGGCCGTCGGGCGCGCTCTTGGCCACGTAGTCGGTGCCGATGATCCCGCCCGCGCCGCTGCGGTTCTCGACCACCACGGGCTGGCCCAGCCGCTTCGACAGGCCCTCGGCGACCAGGCGCGCGAGGATGTCGGAGGAGCCGCCGGCCTGGTACTGCACGACGATGCGCAGCGGCTTCGACGGGAATTCGGCGCGGGCGCCGGTGGCCGCGAAGGCCGCGAGCGCGCACAGCAGCAGGCGTCGCTTCGATGGCGTCATGCGATCGCTCCTTCCGCCGGCGATGGGTCGCGGCCCACGATCAGCGCATCGACCGCCACGCAGCCGCCCTCGGTATTCGGCCGCGCGATCAGCGGATTGATCTCGGCGCTCGCCAGCGAGTCGCCGGCACGCAGCGCGAAGTCGGCCAGCGCGCACAGCGCATCGGCGATCGACGCGAGGTCGACCGGTGCCTTGCCGCGCGCGCCGTCGAGGATCGCGAAGGCGCGCAGCTCGCGCACCATCGCCAGCGTGTCCTCGCGCGTGACCGGCAGCACGCGCAGCGCCACGTCGCGCAGGGTCTCGACGTGGATGCCGCCGAGGCCGAACATCAGCACCGGCCCGAACACCGGGTCGCGGTGCACGCCCGCGATGCATTCGACGCCGCCGCTCGCCATGCGCGCCACCAGCGCGCCGTCGAGCCGCGCCTCGGGCCGCGCGCTCAGCGCATGGTCGCGCGTGCGCTCGAAGGCCGCGCGCGCCTGTGCCGCGCCGCGCAGGTCGAGCGCCACGCCGCCGACGTCGGACTTGTGCGGGATGTCGGCGCTCACGATCTTCAGCGCCACGGCACCGCCGAAGGCCTCGGCCGCCGCCGCGGCCTCGTCGGCGCTGTGCGCCACGCGGTGCGCGACCACCGGCACGCCGGCCTCGGCGAGCAGCGCGAGCGCCGCGGGCTCGGCCATCGCGCCGGGTGCGAGCACGATCGGATCGCCGACGGGTCGTGCCTCGGACCCAGGCAGGGCGCCGGTCTTCAATCCCGCGAGCGCGGCGATGGTGCGGATGCCGTCCGACGGATCGGCGAACACCAGGCAGCGCAGGCCTTCGAGTTCTGCGCGGCGTTCGGGCGAGAGCAGCGTGCTGATCGCGAGCAGCGTGTCGGGATAGGCCGCGCGCAGCGACGCCACCAGCGCGCGCAGCGTGGGCCAGAACGCATCCGACGCGCCCGCGGCCGCGAGGAAGCCCATCCACGAGGCGAAGCCGCGGTCGTCGAGCATCAGGCGCGCGCTGCGCTCGAGCAGGCTCATGTCGTTGGTCACCTGGCCCGTGATGTCGACCGGGTTGCGCGGCGCCGCGAACGGCACCCACTCGCGCAGCGTGGCCTGGGCGGCCTCGCCGAGCGGCTGCACGTCGAGGCCCTGCGCCGAGGCGTCGTCGGCCATCAGCGCGCCCACGCCGCCCGACAGCGTGAACAACCCGATCGAGCGGTCGCGCGGCCGGCCGGCCACGGCGGCGCTGTGTGCCAGGTCGAAGAACTCGCCGAGGCTGCGCGCGCGCAGCACGCCGTAGCGGCGGAACACCGCGTCGTACACCGCGTCGTCGCCCGCGAGCGCCGCGGTGTGCGAGGCCGCCGCCTGCGCGCCCAGCGCGGTGCGGCCGACCTTGACCATCACCACCGGCTTGCCCGCGGCCTGCGCGAGCGCGAGCGCGGCGCGCAGCCGGGGGCCGTCGCGGCAGCCTTCCATGTAGCCCATGATCACGTCGGTGGCCGGGTCCTGCGCGAGCCAGGCCAGGCAGTCGGCGAACTGCAGGTCGGCCTCGTTGCCGGTGGTGGCCCACAGCGACAGGCCGACGCCGCGCTCGCGCGCCATCGCGTAGGCGTAGGCACCGAAGGCGCCCGACTGGCTCACCAGCCCGATGCGCCCCGGCGCCACGCGGCCCACGCCGGGCGCGGGCGAGAAGGTGGCGTAGACCTTGTGCGCGATGTTCATGAAGCCGAGGCAGTTGGGCCCGATGAGCCGCAGGCCGGCCGCGCGGGCCTTGGCGCCGAGCCGCGCCTGCGCGGCCGTGCCTTCGGCGCCGGTCTCGGCGAAGCCCGAGGAGAACAGCACCACGCCCTTGACCTTCGCTTCGATCGCGTCGTCGAGCGCCGCATCGACCAGCGCGGCCGGCACCGAGAGGATCGCGAGGTCCACCGGCTGGCCGATGGCGCGCAGGCTGGGCCAGGCCCGCAGGTCCTGGATGCGCTCGGCGTTCGGGTTGACCGGGTAGAGCGCGCCGTCGAAGCCGAAGCGGCGCTGGTAGTCGACCGGGATGCCGCCGATCTTCTGCGGGTTGGAGGAGGCGCCGACCACCGCGATGGAACGCGGCGCGAACAGGGCCGACAGGGATTCGGTCTGGGAGCTGAAGAAATCCATGGAAGAGGCGACGAGGGGTTTCAGAAGTTGTGGCGGATGCCGGTCGCGAGCACGCGCACGCCGTTGCCGCTGTCGGGCGCGACCGCGACCGTGGCGAGCGTGGCCGAGGCGCCATGCCGGTTGAGCAGCCGCAGCCAGCGCGCGTAGAGCACGGTGCGCTTGCTCAGGTAGTAGTCGTAGCCCAGGGTCCAGGCCAGCTGCGAACGCTCGCTCGCGTCCACCTTGCGCTGCATGGCCTCGAACATCAGGTTCGAGGCCGGCGTGATGTTGTAGGTGAGGCCGAGGCTCGCGAGCTTCGCGCTCGGCACGCCGGGCAGGCTCGAGCTGTTGCGCACGTAGTTGGCGTAGAGCTGCAGCCCGATCGCCTCCCAGTCGTAGGCCGCGCTCAGCGCCTGGTAGGTGCTGGTGCTCGGCTCGGCCACGGGCGCGGCGGCCGAACCCGAGCGCGCGCGCTGGAAGGCATAGCCCACGTAGTAGGGCTTGCGCCCCCAGCTGAGGCTGCCGCCGTAGAGGGTGCCGCTGCGGTGGTTCGCGGCGCTGGCCTCGCCGGGCGCATAGGCGATGTCGGCGTAGAAGTCGGCGATGGCCGGCGTGCGGTAGCGCACCATGTTGCTGGCGCGCGCCGCGAAGGGCAGCAGGCCGGGCTGCGCGTCGTTGGCGGCCACCAGGTTGATCGGCGAGAACACCGAGTTCACGCCATAGGGATCGGCCTTGAACAGCGTGTAGAACATCGGCGTGTACATGCGGCCCGCGTCGACCTGGCCCCAGGGCGTCGACAGGCCGACGAAGGACTGGCGCGTGAACGCGATCTCGGGACCAGCCAGCGTGCCCTTGCCGGTGTCGGGCGCGAAGCCGGCCTCGAGCGTGAAGTGCGCATCGAACCCGCCGCCCAGGTCCTCCGCGCCGCGAAAGCCGAGGCGCGACGCGGTCTGGCCGCCATCCTCGAGCCGCGTCGAGGAGCTCGGTCCCGACTTCGCATGGGCCAGGTAGAGGTCGGCGGTGCCGAAGATCGTCACGCTGCCCTGTGCGAGCGCGAGCGAGGAGGAGGCCGCGAGCGCGAGGCCCGCGGCGGCTGTCTTCTTCATGTCGTGTTGTCTCCGGTGGGGCTCGCCGCCCGTCGAGGGCGGCTGCCGCTTGCGTGCTTGTCGGTGTCCGGTGCTTACGATAGAAACGACCGCCCCCCGAATCTGTCAAAGCGTTGACAGATTCCCGAACATCGCCGCAGGGAGAACCCGCTGACCCGACCGCGCAAGACCACCGAACGAGAGGCCGAGGAGAACGCCGCGCTGCTCGAGCGCGCGCTGCGCTGGAACGAGCTGTTCTCGCGCTGGCCCGATGCGCGCCGCGCCGAGCTCATGAAGTCGGCGCGGCTCGAGCGCTACGGCCGCCGCACGCAGGTGCTGGCGCACGACCGCCATCGGCGCGAGCTGCTGGTGGTGGTGTCGGGCTGCCTCGAGATCAGCAGCATGAGCCCGAACGGCCGCAAGTACGTGAACGCGCTGCTCGGCCCGGGACAGGTGGCGCCGCTGGTGCGCCTGCTCGAGGAGGTGCCGCTGGCCTACGACTACCACGCGCACGAGGACTCGGTGATCGTGCACCTGCCGAGCGACGCGGTGCTGGCCGTGCTCGATGCCGAGCCGCTGCTGTGGCGCGACGTGGCCAAGCTGGGCCTGCAGCGCCAGCGGCTGAGCATCGTGCTGCTGCAGAACCAGATGCTCAACTCGATCCATGGCCGGGTGGCGGCCGCGCTGATGAACCTGGTGCACTTCTACAGCGGGCAGGGCGAGGACGGTGCGCCGCCGCTGGTGCGGCTGTCGCAGACCGACCTCGCGGCCATGCTCGGGCTGTCGCGCCAGACCGTCAACAAGGAGCTGGGGCGGCTGGTGGAGGAGGGCGCGATCGACATGCGCTACAAGCGCATCCGCATCGTCGACGCCGAACGGCTCGCGCGCATCGCGGCCGGCACCTGAATCAGGGGTGGATCTTCTCGCCCTTGGCGAGCATCTCGACGAACTGCGCGATGCGCCGCGCGCGGGTCTCGGGCTTCTTCGCGCTCTGGGTGCGGAACAGCACCGCGAAGCGATTGCGCGCATCGAGCGCGGCGAAGAATCTCGCGGCCTTCCTGTTGGCATCGAGCGCGGCCCGCAGGTCGGGCGGCACGGTCGCCACGCGCGAGGCCTCGTAGGCGGCCTCCCAGCGGCCGTCGGCCTTGGCGCGTTCGACCTCGGCCAGGCCACCCGGCTGCATGCGGCCTTCCTCGATCAGCTGCAGTGCCTTGGCGCGGTTGATCTGCGACCAGGTGCTGCGCTTGGTGCGCGGCGTGTAGCGCTGCAGGAAATGCGTGTCGCTGTCGCTCTTGCGCTGGCCGTCGATCCAGCCATGGCACAGCGCGAGATCGAGCGCCTGCGCGGTATCGACCGAGACGATGCCGCTGGCCTTCTTCGCGAGCCGCAGCCAGACGCCGGCGTGGCTCGCATGATGGCGTTCGTACCAGCGCGCGAGCGCGTCGGCGTCGGCGCATTCGACCGGCGTGTCGTCGACGATGCGTTCGGCCGTGGCGGCCGCCTTCTTCGCCGGAGCTTTCTTTGCTGCCGTCACGGAACCCACCAGTAGCGCAGCGCGTGGAAGAAGATCGGCGCCGCGAAGATCACCGAGTCGAGCCGGTCGAGCATGCCGCCATGGCCCTCGATCATCGACCCCCAGTCCTTCACGCCGCGGTCGCGCTTGATGGCCGACATCACGAGACCGCCGAAGAAGCCCATCAGGCAGATGGTCAGCGACATCAGCGCGGCCTGCCAGGGGTTGAAGGGCGTGGCCCACGACAGCGCGGCGCCCAGCGCGGTGGCGCTCGCGATGCCGCCGATCAGGCCCTCCCAGGTCTTCGAGGGCGAGAGCTCGGGCGCCACCTTGCGCTTGCCGAACAGCTTGCCCCAGATGTACTGCAGCACGTCGCTGCCCTGCACCACGATCACGAGGAAGGCGATCAGCAGCAGGTTGCGGCCCTCGAAGCCCGGGATCTGCAGGGTGAGCAGCGCCGGCACGTGGCTGATGCAGAACACGCAGATCATCAGGCCCCACTGGATCTTCGAGGTGCGCTCGAGGAAGCGCTGCGTGTCGCCGCCCACGGCCGCGAGGATCGGCAGCACCAGGAAGGCATAGACCGGGATGAAGATCGAATAGAGGCCGTACCAGTCGATCCAGACCAGGAAGTACTGCACCGGCAGGCCGATGTAGAAGGCGGCCGCGATCGCGTGGTGGTCGCCGCGCCGGGTGTAGGCCAGACTGATGAACTCGCGCAGCGCGTAGAACGAGATCAGGTAGAACAGCACGATCACGCCGCCCTTGCCGAAGGCGAAGGCGAGGCCGATCGCCGCCACCATCACCCACCAGGCATTGACGCGCGCGTTGAGGTTGTCGATCACCGAATGCGGCTGGCCGTGCGCCACGCGCCACTTGAGCACGGCGCCGATGCCCGAGGCCAGCAGCAGCACGCCGAGCACGCCGCCGAACAGCTGAAGGGTGGTCTGCGCGAAGGGCGAGAGCTCGATCATGCGGCACTCCCGGAGGCCGCCTTGGGCTTGTCGTCGAGGCGGTCGTACTCGGGCCGCAGGTCGAGCATGGCGGTGCGCGCACGCGCCAGGAAGCCGGCCTTGTCCTCGCCCTCGGCCAGCACGATCGGCGTGCCGAAGCGCACCGTGCAGGCCAGCGGGATCGGCACCAGCGTGCCCTTGGGCAGCACGCGCTTGAGGTTCTCGATCCACACCGGCACCAGCCGCACGTTGGGGCAGGCGCGCGCGAGGTGGAACAGCCCGCTCTTGAGCGGCAGCAGGATCTCGTCGCCGGTGTTGCGCGTGCCCTCGGGGAACATGATCAGCGAGTCGCCGGCCTCGAGTGCGGCCTTCATCTGCTCGACCGGGTTGTCGCCCTGGCCCGAGCCGTCGCGCCGGATCATCAGCGCGTTGAACACGTCGGCGCCGATGAACTGGCGCAGCTTCGAGGCCATCCAGTAGTCCAGCCCCGCCACCGGCCGCGTGAGCGCGCGCAGGTCGGGTGGCAGCGTGGCCCACAGCAGCACGAAGTCGCCATGGCTGGTGTGGTTGGCGAAGTAGAGCGTCTGCTCGGCCTTGGGGCTGGTGCCCGACCAGATGGCGCGCACGCCGGTCAGGAGACCCGCGGCGCCGATGATCAGCTTGCCCGCGACCACGGCGAGCGCGCGGCGCACGATGCCGCTGTCGGGGCGCTTTTCTTCTGGGGGAGGAGAGACGTCGTTCAAGTGAGGTCCTGTGTCATGAGGGCGAGCAGGAACATCGCGCTCTGGCAGGCGACCACGATGGCGTGGCGCTGCAGCAGCTGGCGGGTGCCCTGCGCGCGGTCGGCCAGCGGCCGCGCGGCGGAAGATGCGTCGTCGGCGCGCAGCCCGAGCCGGGCCAGCGCCTGGTCGAGCGCTTCGAGCGAGGCGATGGTGCCGCGCGCGAGGTCGTCGAACAGCGCCTGGTCGAGCCGCAGCCGGAACGCGAAATAGCGCTCGAGCACGCCGAGGATGGCGACGGCGCCGAAGGCCATGCTCGGCGTGGTGGGCAGCGAGCGCAAGGTGAGCGCGAGCACGAGTGCCGCGATCGCGCTGAGCGCGAAACCCCAGAGGGCCAGCACGCCGGCCGCGCGCAGCAGGCCGGCGAGCGCGGCGCAGGTGGCGCGGTCGGTGTCATTCATGGGGCGCTGCTCCGGTGGTGACGGTGGGGGCGCCGAGCGGCGCGAGCGCGGCGAACCAGGCCGGCCGCAGCACGATCTGCGGCCGCGCGCGGCGCACCGCGGCCTCGGCCGTCGCCAGCCCGTCGGCGGCACTGGCCACGCCGTGCGTGCCGAGCCAGGCGATGGTCGCGGCCGCGCTGCGCGAGAAGCCGAGCGCGCAGCAGACCCAGACCGGGCCGCCGCGCGCGGCGCGCCGCTGGCCCTCGATCACCGCGGCCGCGCGCCGCAGCCGCTGCGAGGGCGGCACCACGAGGTCGAGCAGCGGCACGCAGCGCGCGCCGGCGGCATCGCTTGGCACCTGCAGCTCGGCACACAAGCTCACCAGCCGCGGCCGGCCCGCGGCCTGCCATTCGGCCGGTGTGGGCAGGCGGCCGAGCCAGAGCCCGGGCACCACCTCCGCCGCGGGCGGCAGTCCGCGCGTCCACAGCCGCGCATTGAGCGCCGCGCCGAGGCGGTAGGGCGCGAACAGCCAGCGCGCGGCCCAGCCCATGCGGCCCTGGCCGTCCATCTGGAAGCCGCGCGCGCCGAAGCCCGCGTAGTTGAGCGCCACCAGCGCCAGCGAGGCCGCGGGCCAGGCCAGCCACAGCGCCCAGCCGCCGCCCCACAGCGCGAGCGCGAGGCAGGCCAGCGCGCCCAGCGCATAGCAGGCCGCGAGCTTCCAGCGCTGCGGATCGCGTGCGAGCCGCCAGGCGCGCGGCAGCGAGACCGTGCGCTGCAGCGGCCACAGCCAGATGCAGACCAGGCCCAGCAGCGCGCCGGTCGGGATGTCGATGAAATGGTGCTGCCAGGTGGTCAGCACCGAGGCGCAGATCGCGAAGGCCCACAGGTGCAGCACGAGGCGCGCCCAGCGCGGCCGGATGAACTGCCGATACCAGTCCCACAGGATCACCGCCAGCGCGATGTGCAGCGAGGGCGCCTGGTTGTAGGGCTGGTCGAAGCCGCGCAGCGCCGCGAACAGGAAGGCCGGCGCGCCCTCGACCGCGGGCTGGCCGAAGCTGAAGTGCAGCGGCCAGATCACGAAGCAGCTGCAGGCGATCAGCGTGGCGCTGACCAGCCGCGCGCCGTGGCGGTCGAGCGTGTGGCGGTCGCGCGCGAGGAACAGCGACAGCGCGTAGAAGACGTTGATGGTCCAGTAGGGAAAGATGGTCCAGGGCCAGAACGGCACCTGGCGTTCCCACGCGAAGGCCATCGAGGGCACCTGCGCGCGCGTGGTGGCCCACCAGTTGGCGAGGCCGTAGGTCAGGTAGAACAGCGGCCCCAGCAGCACCAGCCAGCCGGCGGCACGCTTCCAGGGTCTTGCCGCGAACCAGGCGCGCATGGCGTTGCGGGCCCGCTCAGTGCTCGGTGCGCCGGGCCAGCGAGACGGTGAAGATGCCCCACTCGTCGCTGCGCTGGTCGATCTTGCGGAAACCCGCCTCCTCCACCAGCTGGTCCATCTCGACCTGCGTGCGGCGGCGCATCACCCAGGCCTCGCCCTGGCGGTGGCTGGTGAGCGCGCGCGCGATCATCTCGAGCTGCGGATGCCAGGGCTGGCCGGTGTAGACCAGCCAGCCGCCGTCCTCCACCGCGTCGCCCACGCCCGCGAGCGAGCGCCGCACCATCTCGTTGTCGGGGAACAGCTCGTACAGCCCCGACACCACCGCCAGCGTGGGCCGCGGCGTGACGCTCGCGAGGCTCATGCGGTCGAAGGCGTCGGCCTGCACGAACTGGGCGACGTCCTCCAGCCCCTTCTCGGCGATCAGCGCGCGGCCGTCGCGCACGTTGATCTCGCTGTAGTCGCGCAGCAGGATCGAGCTGGCCTTGACCGGGCTCGCGAGCACCGCGTCGAGCACGTAGCGGCCATGGCCGGCCGCGATGTCCATCAGCCGCACCTCGCGGTGCATTTCGGCCAGCCGTTCCATCGCGATGCGCAGCAGCTCCTCGACGTGGATCTTGCGCTGCCGGATGCCGCGCCAGCCGATGGCCTCGAGGTAGTTGCGGTCGATGGCGCGGCCCATGGCGCCCTTGCCCTGCGCGACGTTGCGGTAGACGTAGTCGAGCGTGCTGCCCGAGTCGAAGCCGGTGTCGTGGCCCAGCTTCACGCCCTCGGACAGGCCGCCGCCGAAGCGCAGCCCGGCGCGCGTGAGCGACCAGTAGAGGCCGCGCGGCGACAGCGCCGGCAGCGGCGCGGCCAGCGCGCGCGATTCCTCGGCGGTCTCGCCCTCGAGGTGCGCGCCGCGGCGGTCCACCGGCGCGGGCGCCTCGTCGAACAGGCGCAGCACGAATTCGCGGATGGCCTGCACCGCGGGTGCGCGGTCCTTCTCGCCCAGCGTGTCGTGGAAGAAGCCCGGCAGCACCGTCTTGGTCTTGACCGCGCTGCCCAGCCGTTCGAAGAACTGGTGCTGCGGCTTGTGGTGCACCACCCAGTCGGCGCCCGAGATCAACAGCTGCACCGGCAGCGTGATCGCGTTCGCATCGGCCACTACGCGCTCGGCCGCCTCGTACAGGCCGAGCAGGATGTTGACCGCGATCGGTCGCGTGATCAGCGGATCGCTCTCGTAGCTCGCGATGCGCGCCGGGTCGTGCGTGAGGAACTTGGCCTTGACGTAGCTGTTGACGAAGAACAGGCCGCGCAGCTTGTGCATCAGCGCCAGGCCCGGCCGCGCGAACGGCACGTAGAGCTTGACCTTGAAGGCCGGCGAGGCCAGCGTGAGGCCGCGCACCTTGGGCGCGTAGTCGTGGGCCCAGGTCGCGACCAGCACCGCGCCCACGCTCTGCGCGATCACGTGGATGTCGTGCTCGGCCACGCCGTGCGCGCCGACGATGTGCTGCACGAAGGTCTGCACGTCGCGCACCGAGGTGCCGAAGCTGGGGCTGTAGCCGCGCTGGCCCGGCGAGCGGCCGTGGCCGCGCGCGTCCCAGGCGAAGACGTCGAAATCGGGCAGGTCGAGCTCGTCGACCAGGTGCGCCATGCGCGCGCCGTGCTCGTGGCCGCGGTGGAACAGCACGATGGCGCCGCGCCGCGCGGGGCCGGTGGCCGGCCAGTGGCGGTAGAACAGCGATTCGCCGTCGTGGGTGCGGAACTGGCGCTCGGCCAGCGGCCGTTGCGTGAGGGGAGACGGCGAGGCGCCGGTGTCGGTGGTGTTGTCGTTCATTGAATCCCTGTTGTTTGTTTTGGCGTGGTGCCGTCCGCGGCCTCGGCTTCGGCGAGCGCGCGGCGCACGCGGTTGACCACGGTCCAGGCCACCAGCAGCGCCAGCAGCGGCATCAGCAGCGCGGTCCAGCCCGGCAGCGGGCCGCCGAGCGCCACGTAGAGGCCGAGCGCGCCGAACACGAAGGCACGGTCGCTCTTGCCGAGCGGCCCATCGTAGCGGCGCGAGGCACCGACCGTGGGGCCGAGCGCGCCGGCGAATTCGCTGAGCCCGGCCAGCACGATCACGGTGCCGACCCAGAACGGGCTGAAGGGCTGCACCAGCACGAAGGGCAGGTACAGCGCGGCATCGGAGACCACGTCGGTGAGTTCGTTGAGGAAGGCGCCGAGCCGGCTTTGCTGGTGGTGCTCGCGCGCCAGCATGCCGTCGATGGCATTGAAGGCCATGCGCAGGAACATCCAGGCCGGGATCAGCCCGAAGGCCGCGAGCGAGGGCGCGGCCAGGTAGAGCCACAGCCCGATGGCCACCGAGACCACGCAGGCGCTCAGCGTGACCTGGTTGGCGGTGACGCCCCGTGCATGCAGTCCGACCACGAGCGGCCGAAGCAGGGCCTGGAAACGCGGCTTCAGTTCGTAGATCGACACTGTCGTGATCCCCTCTTCATTCTGGTCGGGGCATTCTGCCAGTGCAGGCGAGCGCTCCTGTAGGCGCAGGTCCCGCCTGCAAAAGCCCGCGAAAACCCGCGAAAGGCCCTCGTGGCGCCGGGGCCGCGGGCCGTCCGCGGCGGCGATGCAGCCACTAAACTCGCCGCACCCCCCGCGCCCATGACCATCCAGACCGACGACTTCGCCCCCGCCCCGCAACGCGTGGTGTCCGCCGCGCCCGCCTCGCCCAACGAGGAGGCGATCGAACGGGCCCTGCGCCCCAAGCTGCTCGACGAGTACGTCGGCCAGGCCAAGGTGCGCGAGCAGCTCGAGATCTTCATCGGCGCCGCGCGCAAGCGCCGCGAGGCGCTCGACCACGTGCTGCTGTTCGGCCCGCCGGGCCTGGGCAAGACCACGCTGTCGCACATCATCGCGGCCGAGCTCGGCGTGAACCTGCGCCAGACCTCGGGCCCGGTGCTCGAGAAGCCCAAGGACCTGGCGGCGCTCTTGACCAACCTCGAGCCCAACGACGTGCTGTTCATCGACGAGATCCACCGGCTCAGTCCGGTGGTCGAGGAAATCCTCTACCCGGCGCTCGAGGACTACCAGATCGACATCATGATCGGCGAGGGCCCGGCCGCGCGCAGCATCAAGCTCGACCTGCAGCCCTTCACGCTGGTGGGCGCCACCACGCGCGCGGGCATGCTCACCAATCCGCTGCGCGACCGCTTCGGCATCGTCGCGCGGCTGGAGTTCTACACGCCCGAGGAACTGGCGCTGATCGTGCGCCGCAGCGCCGGCCTGCTCAAGGTCGAGACCGACGAGACCGGCGGCTTCGAGATCGCGCGCCGCTCGCGCGGCACGCCGCGCATCGCCAACCGGCTGCTGCGCCGCGTGCGCGATTACGCCGAGGTCAAGGGCGACGGCCGCATCACCGAGGAGATCGCGCACAAGGCGCTGGCCATGCTCGACGTCGACCCGCAGGGCTTCGACCTGATGGACCGCAAGCTGCTCGAGGCCGTGGTGCACCGCTTCGACGGCGGCCCGGTGGGACTCGACAACGTCGCGGCCAGCATCGGCGAGGAGCGCGACACCATCGAGGACGTGATCGAGCCCTACCTGATCCAGCAGGGCTACCTGCAGCGCACGCCGCGCGGGCGCATCGCCACGCTGGCCGCCTACCGCCACCTCGGCGTGACGCCGCCGTCGAGCCGCGCCGAGGGCCAGGACCTGTTCGGCAGCTGAGAGACTTTTCACCATGCACACCCATGACCTGAGCGCGTGGCAGCACGAGCACCACTTCGGCAGCGACAACGAACGCGCCGAGCGCAGCACGCGGCTCGTGATGTGGATCACCGCCGCGATGATGGCGATCGAGATCGGCGCCGGCTGGTGGTTCAACTCGATGGCGCTGCTGGCCGACGGGTGGCACATGAGCTCGCACGCGCTGGCCATCGGCCTCAGCGCCTTCGCCTATGCGGCCGCGCGGCGCTATGCGCGCGACCCGCGCTTCGCCTTCGGCACCTGGAAGATCGAGGTGCTCGGCGGCTTCGCGAGCGCGCTGGTGCTGCTGGGCATCGCGGCGCTGATGGTGGTGGGCTCGCTCGAGCGGCTGTGGTCGCCCTCGGCGATCCACTATCCCGAGGCGATCTCGGTGGCGGTGCTGGGACTGGTGGTCAACCTGGTCTGCGCGCGGCTGCTGGGCGGGGCGCATCACCACCCTGGCCACGACCACGGGCATGCGCACGACCACGATCACGACCATCACCACGCGCACGGCGAGCATGGCCACGACCTGAACCTGCGCTCGGCCTACATCCATGTCGTGGCCGATGCCGCGACCTCGGTGCTCGCGATCGCGGCGCTGCTGGGCGGCTGGTTCTACGGCTGGGCCTGGCTCGACCCGGCGATGGGCATCGTCGGCGCGGTGCTGGTCGCGGTCTGGGCGAAGGGGCTGCTGAAGGAAACCGGCAAGGTGCTGCTCGACCGCGAGATGGACCACCCGGTGGCCGAGGAGATCCGCGAGGGCATCGAGGCCGGCCTGGCCGATTCGCTCACGCGCGTGGCCGACCTGCACGTGTGGCGGGTGGGCCGCGAGGCCTATGCCTGCGCGCTCACGGTGGTCACCCATTCGGCCACGCTGACGGCCGACCAGGTGCGGGCCTGCTTCTCGATGCACGAGGAGATCCGGCACTCGACGGTCGAGATCCAGCGCTGCCACGACTGACGCGACCGCTGGCGCACGGCGTCAGCCCGGCGGCCGCGCGTGCCGCACGATCAGCGTCTGCGCCACGTAGTAGGTCGCGAGCACCCACAGCTGCGCCAGCGGCAGCGGCGCCACGAAGCGGTTGGTCGCGAGCAGCGCATCGCTCAGCATGAAGCAGCAGGCGCCCGCCGCCACCCAGCCCGCGCCCCATCCAGCCGTTGTGTCGCGCAGCACGAAGGCCCGGCCCAGCGCCTGGGCCGCCATGCAGGCGATCACCAGCACGTAGAGCGCGACCGGGATGCGCAGCGCGGCCGGCAGCCCGCCCTGCCACAGGAAGGCGTACATCGCCGCGCCGATCGCCAGCGTGACCGCCAGCGCCGCGGGCCGCGGGAAGAAGCCCACGCCGATGCGGAACACGCCGATGTAGGCCAGGTGCGCGAGCAGGAAGCACACGAGGCCGGGCACGAACAGCGAGGCCGGGCCCATCAGCAGCACGTCGCCCGCGAGCGAGCCGACCAGGCCCGCGACCAGCAGCAGGTCGAAGCGCGTCATGCCGCCGGGCCGCGCCAGCGCGCGCCGCGTGGCGATGAAGACCGCGATGGCGAGCGCCAGCGGCTTGGTCGCGTGGTGCAGCAATGGCAGGCCGAGCGCGGCGCTCGCGGTCGCCAGCGCGGCGGCTTCCACCAGCAGGGCCTCGGCGATCGAGAGCCGCCCCTGCAGCACGCCGCCGATGGCCCACAGCGCGGCGGTGAGCGCGGCCAGCCACACGCTCGAGCGCGAGAGCGGCATGCCGTCGGAGAACCAGAGGAACACCGCCACGGCCGCGAGCAGCAGCAGGAACTGCACGCCCGCGAACCACTGCACGCCGCGGCCCACTTCGGGCTCGTAGCGCCGCACCTGCGCGATGTCGAAGGCCGGCTTCGGAAAGCGCGCCGCCACGTCGGCCGGCCGCCAGCCCGGCGGCTTGAGCCACACGCGCAGCTTGTCTCCCCAGCTGCGCGCGTGCCACGAATCCTTGGCCAGGCCCCAGTAGACCTCGGCGTTGGCCCACAGCGGGTCCCAGCTCGCGAGCGGGCTGCGCGTGCCGTAGACGCAGCGCTCGTCCTCTTCCTTGAAGCTGCCGAACAGCCGGTCCCAGACGATCAGGATGCCGCCGTAATTGCGGTCGAGGTAGCGGTCGTTGACCGCGTGGTGCACGCGGTGGTTCGAGGGCGAGCAGAACCAGCGGTCGAACCAGCCGAGCTTGCCGACCTGCTCGGTGTGGACCCAGAACTGGTAGAGCAGGTCGACCAGCGACACCACGGCGAACACCAGCGGCGGCACGCCCGCGGCCGCCATCGGCAGGTAGAAGATCCAGCCCAGCAGCGCGCCGCTCGAAGTCTGGCGCAGCGCGGTCGAGAGGTTGTAGTGCTGGCTCTGGTGGTGCACCACGTGCGCGGCCCACAGCACGGCCGACTCGTGGCCCATGCGGTGCAGCCAGTAGTAGCAGAAGTCGTAGAACACCAGCGCCAGCAGCCAGCCGTACCAGGTGGTCCAGAAGTCGGTGTCGGGGAACAGCGCCACGGCCGAGTACACCGCGGTGTAGATGCCGATGCGCAGCAGCCCGGTGAGCACCGCGCTGATCTGGCTCAGCATGCCCAGGCCGATGCTGTTGACCGCGTCGGCGAGGCGGTAGGTGTCCTGCCCCGTGCCGCGGCGCGCGCGCACGCGGCCGACCGCGAACTCGATCGCGATCAGCAGGAAGAAGACGGGGGTCGCGAGGACGATGATCTGGCCAGGGCGCATCGCGCGATTGTGGGCCGCGCGCGCGTGGGGACGTCATCGGGATGTCACGCACTTGCCATGGCCAGGTCACGCAAGACAGCCAACCTATCGGTCCATGCAACGCGACGATGCTTTTCTGCGCGCATGGCGCGACACCGATGCCCGCCCCCCCGAGGCGGAGGACGAGGACGTTTCGCGGCCGATGCAGCGGTTTCGAACGCTGTGGATCTCCGACCTGCACCTCGGAACGCCAGGCTGCCAGGCGCGGGCGTTGCTCGACTTCCTCAAGCACACCGAGTGCGAGACCCTGTTCCTGGTCGGCGACATCATCGACGGCTGGCAGCTCAAGCGGCACTGGTACTGGCCGCAGGCGCACAACGACGTGATCCAGAAGCTGCTGCGCAAGGCGCGCAAGGGCACGCGCGTGATCTTCATCCCGGGCAACCACGACGAGTTCGCGCGCAAGTACCTGAACCACAACTTCGGCGGCATCGACGTGGCCGAGGAATGGATCCACGAGACCGCCGACGGCCGCAAGCTCTGGATCATCCACGGCGATCTGTTCGACGGCGTGATCCAGTGCGCCAAGTGGCTGGCCTACGTGGGCGATTCGCTCTACGAATTCACGCTCAAGCTCAACCGCCACCTCAACTCGCTGCGCGCGCGGCTGGGGCTGCCGTACTGGTCGCTGTCGAAGTACCTCAAGGGAAAGGTCAAGCGCGCCGTGAGCTATGTCGGCGACTTCGAGAACGCCGTGGCGCGCGAGGCCCGCAACCGCGGCGCGCAGGGCGTGGTCTGCGGCCACATCCACCATGCCGAGATGCGCGACATCGACGGCATCCTCTACTGCAACGACGGCGACTGGGTCGAGAGCCTCACGGCGCTGGCCGAGCATGCGGACGGGCGGCTCGAGATCATCGAGTGGTCGGCGCACATGCCGGTGCCGTCGAAGGTCGCGCCGGCGCGCGAGGCCGTGGCGGCCTGAGGCCCGTCCCTTTCAGGGATAGGCGGCTTCGCACAGCGCCAGCACCTCGCCGCGCAGCCAGCGATGCGAGGCCTCCTGGTCGAGCCGCGGATGCCAGATCGCCGAGACGTTGAAGGGCGGCGTGGGCACGGGCAGCTCGAAGTGCCGCAGGCCCAGGGCCGCGGCATGGCCGGGCGTGAAGGAATTGCCGAGGCAGGAGTGCGGGATGACGGCCAGCAGGTCCGACTGCCGCGCGACCTGCATCGCGTGGGTGTAGGCCGGCACCACCATCGCCACCTGCCGTGACAGGCCCCGCGCGGCCAGCGCTTCGTCGACCGGGTGGTCCATCTCGCCGGCGCGCGAGGCCACCACGTGGCCGCAGGCCGCATAGCGTTCGGCGGCGATCTCCGCCTCGTCGAGCAACGGATGGCCGCTGCGGCACACGCCCACGTAGCGGTCGCGGAACAGCCGGCGCGTGCGCAGTTCGGGCGCCGTGGTCCTGAGGGTGCCGATCTCCAGGTCGATCCCGCCCTCGCGCAGCGGCCGGGCGTCCCAGTCGGGCTTGGGCGCGAAGCGAAGCCGCACCTGTGGCGCGGCCTGGCGGATCCGCGCCAGCAGGGGCGCGGCGAGCAGGTCGATGAAGCCCTCGCCGGCGCGCAGCGTGAAGCACTGGTCGAGCGTGGCGATCTGCAGCGCATGGTCGGCCGGGGCCAGCGCGGCCTGCGCCTCGCGCGCCAGCGCCGGGATGCGTTCGCGCAATTGCATCGCGTAGGGCGTGAGCACCAGGCCGCGGCCGGCCTGCAGCAAGAGCCGGTCGCCCGTGGCCTCGCGCAGGCGCGTGAGCGTGCGGCTCATGGCGGACACGCTGAGCTCGAGCCGCCGCGCGGCGCCGGTCACGCTGCCCTCGGTCAGCAGGGCATCGAGGGCGGGCAGCAGGTTGAGGTCGACACGGGGCATGGCGCCAGCATAGGGCAGGAGCGGCCAGGCGTGGCGTTCGGTGCAATCGTTGGTTGCAGGCCAGGCGTCTGGTGCAAGGAAGAGGGCGTGCCCAGAATTCGTGGCATCGCAGTCCCCGAGAAAAGGAGCACGCCTCATGTCCCATCCGCAACACAGCATCCTCGTCGTCGGCGCCTCGCGCGGCCTCGGCCATGCCATCGCGGCCGAATTCCTGAAGAAGGGCTGGAAGGTCATGGGCACGGTCCGCGGAACGGCCCGCACCCTGCTGCACGACTTGGCCGACGCGCATCCCGGCCGCGTCGAGATCGAGTCGCTCGACATCACGCATCCCGGGCAGATCCAGGCCCTGCGCGAGCGGCTGGCGGGCCATCTGTTCGACATCCTGTTCGTCAATGCCGGCACCACCAACCCCGATCCGACCCAGACCATCGGCGAGGTCTCGACCGAGGATTTCGTGAACCTCATGGTCGCCAATGCGCTGAGCCCGATGCGGGTGGTGGAAAGCCTCGCGGGCAACGTGCCGCCGGACGGCCTGATCGGCGTCATGTCGTCAGGGCAGGGCAGCATCGCCGACAACGAGACGGGCCAGCGCGAGGTCTATCGCGGCAGCAAGGCGGCGCTGAACCAGTTGCTGCGCAGTTTCGCCGCGCGGCAGGCCGGAACGCCGCGTGCCCTGCTGGCGATGGCGCCCGGCTGGGTGCGCACCGAGCTGGGCGGGCCCGAGGGCCGGCTGACGATCGAGCAGAGCGTGCCGAGCCTGGTCGAGGTGATGCTCGCGAAGCGTGGGCGGCCCGGGCTCGAATACCTCGACTACCGGGGACGCACGGTGGCGTGGTGAGGCGGTGCGCCGCGCTCAGGGTGGGGCGGCACCCTCGTTGAGGCGTCGACGGCCCAGCGGCGTGATGGCGAAGATCACCGCCGGGCGGGCGTCCGGCCGCTCCGGGTTCGGCAACTGCGCCTTGATCATCCCGGCGGCTTCCAGAACGATCGCGCTGCGGACGTCTTTTTCGTCGGCGATGACCAGCGGGAACGAGGCGTCTTCGATGCGGCGAAGAAAGTCCATGGGCATTTCACGTCTCCAAGGCTGCTGCGCGCACCTGCCGCGCAGACTGGACGCTCGAAAAGAGACTCGAGCGTCACGAAACAGACTTTACGTCTTGATGGCATTCACACCGTGACTTTTGTCACATTGGAGCGCAATAATAAGGGTTCACCATTAATACTCAGGTATCAACACAATGTCGGTTTTTACCTGCTGTCAATGCAGCGTGACCCATCTGAACCGGATCGAGCGCAGCACCTGGATGCGGTTCTTTCCCTGGCTGCGCGCCTACCAGTGCAGCAACTGCCGCAAGGTGCAGCTGCTGTCGCCGCGGGCGGTCAATGAGGCGCTGGCGGCCCATGCGTCGAGGGCCGCGCGCCATCCGGGGACTCGGCCGGGCGAGCGCAAGGCTCCCGTGCTCAACGATGTGCCCAAGCGCAGTCCCGACGTGAACTGAGGTGCAGACCAGTCGCTGGTGCAAGCCAGCGGCAGGACCAAAGAAAAAGCCCGCTGTCCGATGGACAGCGGGCTTCTCTTTTGTGTGGTGGCTCTTCACGGACTCGAACCGCGGACCTGTGGATTATGATTCCATCGCTCTAACCGACTGAGCTAAAGAGCCGAGCCTGCGATTATAGCCCAGGCTTTTGGCGGAGTTCAACCACCGCGCGAAGCTTGCGCGCCGGGCAGCTTGCCGAGCTCCTCGGACACCAGCCGCACCACCAGCTTGTCGAGCGTCTGCACCGAGTAGTTGCCCACGTCGTGCACGGTCTGCGTGCCCGGGCCGCTCGCGGGATCGGCGGCGTTCCGGTAGGTCAGGAACACGAAGCGACCGCCGGTGTATTGCGCGATCTGGCGCTGGATGTATTCGCCCTGCTTGTCGAGGCCCGAGGCGCCCACGCTCAGCACCTTGATGCCCTTGCCGAGCGCGGCGGCCATGCTGTCGTCGTACTGCGGACCGGGGTAGTCCAGGTGCGGCGGCGCGTCGGCCAGCAGCATGACGAGCCGCGTGGTGTCGTCGCCGCGCCAGCTCAGGCGCTGCACCGTCTCGTGCAGGGCCTCGTTCATCGCCTCGGGATAGTCGCCGCCGCCCGCGGCCTGCAGCGCGTCGAGCACGCCCTGGAAGGCATCGAGGTCGTTGGTGAAGTCGTGCCGGCGCACCACGAACTCGTCGCTGAGGTCGCGGTAGGCGACGAGGCCGAAGCAGGTGTCGGGACGGCTCGGCAGGCGCGCGACCTGGTCGGCGATGTCGCGCAGCGTGCTGCGCAGGCGGGCGATCTCGTCGCCCATCGAGCCGGTGGCGTCGATCAGGAACACCAGGTCGAGCTGCGCGCGCGCGGGGCGGGCGCCGGGGCGCTCGAGCACCACGTCGACCGCGTTCTTCTGGCCACGGCGCAGGAACGAGGTCGCCTGGCGGCCGTTCTTGCGCACCGTCACTTCATAGACCGGGCTCGATTCGGCATCGAAGGCCTTGGGATGCAGCCAGGCGCGTCCGCCCGCGTCGGTGCGGGCCCACATCGCGGCGCCGTTCGCGGCCTGCACGGCGACCTCGGCATCGGGCACGACGGTGCCCTGCGCATCGCGCACCTGCAGCAGGTAGCGCTCGCTGATGTCGCGCTCGCGGTGCGCGACCTGGGTGCGGTTGCGGAAGGCCAGGTATTCGCCGAAGTCGGCGTTGTCGTCGACCATGCCGGCGGTGACGGGCTCGTGGGCCGGGCGCTGCGCGATGGCGGCCGCGCGGGCGTCGCGCGGCGCGGCTGCCGTGAGGGGGGCCGGGACGGCCGCCGGGGCCGACTCCACGATGGCCGAGCGCGCCATCTTCGCGCTGGAACGGGCTTCGGCCATGGGGGCGGCGCTGGGTGCCGGGGCCACCGGCGCCGCCATCGACGCGAGGGGCGGGGTAGGCATGGCCGGCGGTGCCATGCCCGGCGCGACGGGCGCGGGCATCGCGTGGGGCGCGCCGACGGCGGCCAGGGCAGACCGGTGCCGCGCGCTCCCGCCGCTGCCCGGGGTCTCGCTGGTCCGGATCGGCCGCGCGCAATGCTTCGCCGACGGCGCCTCGAAGTTCGGCATCGCCGGCTCGATCCTGCGCGCGGGCGTGGCGGCGTCGGTGGCCTGCAGCGCCGGCGCGGGCCAGCGCGTGGCCGGGGCGGCGACGGCGGCATCGTTGCGGCCCGCTGCCTGCGGCTCGGTGGCGCCGCAGGCGCTCAGGACCAGGGAGGCGCACAGCAGCGCGACGAGCGGACGGCGAGGGCGAAAGGCCGGTGACGGGATCATGGAACGGCTCCGTGAAGTGAATCGGTGCAGGCTGTTACGGCCCGCCGCCGCCAACGGGGTTAAGCCGGTGCGTCTTTTTTTGCGCCGCGCCAACCCCGACCGGCGCCGTCCCGCGTACCAGCTGAGGTGAGAATCCACCGATGTCCGCGCTGCCCCGCGCCCGTTCCGCCACTGCCAGCCCGGCCGCGCCCGAAGCGACCGGCCGCGACGCCATGCCCGACGATCAGCTGATGCTGGCCTATGCGCGCGGCGACGCCGCCGCCTTCGACGTGCTCTATGCGCGCCATGAAGGCGGTCTGTTCCGTTTCGTGCGGCGGCTGCTGGGCGCGCGGCTGGCGTCGCAGGCCGACGAGGTGTTCCAGGACACCTGGGTGCGGATCATCACGGCGCGCGAGAGCTTCTCGCCACAGGGCGCGGCCTGGCGCACCTGGGCCTTCACGATCGCGCACAACCTCGCGATGGACCGGCTGCGCGTGAGCGGGCGCGAAGTGGCGCTCGACGGCCACGCGGGCGAGGACGACGAGGCCATTCCCGCGCTCGAGCGTGGCGTGCACGGTGCCTCGGACGATGTCGCCACCCATCCCTCGGCCGAGGAGCTCGCGTTCTGGCGCGCCGCGGGCCGGCGCCTGCTGGCCTGCCTCGACGAGCTGCCCACCGAGCAGCGCGCGGCCTTCCTGCTGCACCACGAGGACGGCCTGACGGTCGAGGCGCTGGCCGCCAGCCTGCAGATCGGTTTCGAGACCGTGCGCAGCCGGCTGCGCTACGGGCTGCAGAAGCTGCGCAGCTGCATGGAACGCTACCTCGCGGTGCTGGAGGGCGCGCGATGAGCGCCGGGTTCGACGACGACGACCTGCGCGACGCGCGCCTGCGTCGCGCGCTCGAGCATGCGCCCGACAACGAGGCGCTGCCCGAGGCACGCACGCGCGAGGCGATCCGCAAGATGGCGCACAACCTCGCGGCCGCCACGCCGCCGGCCGCCGCCACTGTGCCGGCCGCGCTGCCGTGGTGGCGGCGCCTGTTCGGCGGCGGCGAAGCGCGCGGACGCATGCCCTGGAACGCGGCTTTCGCGACCTTGCTGGTGGTCGGCTTCGTCACCGTGCTGTGGCGGCAGGAGCCGGTGCCCGATGCGCGGCTCGATGGCGAGGCGCGCGTGGGGGGCGTGGTGGCGGAAGCGCCGCCGGCACCGCGTGAGGCGCCCGCCGTGGTGCCCGAGGCGCGGCCCGAAGCTGCCGCGCCCGTTGCGCCCGCTGCGCCTTCTGGTGCGGCGGCCGAGGCGGCCGGCAATGCCGACACGGTGCGTCGACCGTCCGCGCCCGCCGCGGCTGCGCCGCGCGCGCCGGCACCGCAGGCCGAGCGGCGGCAGGCCCCGGCCGAGCCGGCCGCCAAGTCGCGCGAGTCGGCCTCGCTGGAGCGGGCCACGCCGGCGCCCGCGACACCGCCACCGGCTGCGGCCGTCGCGCCGCCACCGCCGCCCGAAGTCGCCGCAGCACCCGTGGCGCCAGCGCCTCCGCCTCCAGCAGCCGTCGCCGCGCCGCCCGCAGCCGCGGCACCACCACCGCCTTCGGCGCCCGCGCCCGTGATCGCCGCTGCACCACCCGCACCCGGCGCAGCGCCGCCTGTCGCCGATGCCGCACCCGGCGCCGCGCCGCTGGCGGCCGAACAGTCGTACAAGAAGAGCGAAAGCGAACGGGCCTCGGTCCGCGGTGCGGCCTCCGCCCTGCAGTCCGTCCCGCCGGCCCTCGCGCATGCACCGCAGCCATCGGCCGCCGCGCCGTCCGCGCAGCTCTCGCAGGCCGAGTCCGCCGCGCTCCCGGCGCCCTCGCGCGCCCGGCTGGCCGGCGCCGCGGCGCCCGCCGTCGAGCGCGCGCCGTCCTTCGCCGCGCTCGATCGCTGGACCGCCTGGTCGGCCGCGGGCGACACGGCGCCGCGCCATGGCCGCGCCGACATCGAAGCCTTCCCCGCATTGCTGGGCGCGGTGTCGCGCTCGGCCACCCAGCCAGAGGCTGCGCTGGCCGCACCGGTCGAAGCGCGCATCGCGCTCTACCGCGGCCGCACCCTGGTCGCGCTGCTGGAGATCGCGGGCGAGCAGGTGCGCTGGTCGCCGCAGCCCGGCGGCGCGGCCTTCATCGGCACGCCGCCCGCGCAGGCGCTCGCCTCGCTGCGCGCCGCGCTCGAGCGCGCACGCGAGATGCCTTCGACGCCGCAGCGCTGAAGGCCACCGGGCGTCGGGCAAAAAAAAGCGGGCCTCTCGGCCCGCCCGCCATCAGGCGTTCTTGAAGTCCGGCTGGCGCTTGGTCAGAAAGGCGTCCATGCCTTCCTTCTGGTCCTGCGTCGCGAACAGCGCATGGAACAGCCGGCGCTCGAACATCACGCCGTCGCTCAGGCCGCTCTCGAAGGCGCGGTTGACCGACTCCTTGGCCGCGATCACCGAGATCTGCGAGAAGCCGCAGATCACCAGCGCGGCGCCCAGTGCCTCGTCGGCCAGCTTCTCGAACGGCACCACGCGGCTCACCAGGCCCGCGCGCTCGGCTTCGGCGGCGTCCATCATGCGGGCGGTCAGCACCATGTCCATGGCCTTGCTCTTGCCCACCGCGCGCGGCAGGCGCTGCGTGCCGCCGGCGCCGGGGATCACGCCGATCTTGATCTCGGGCTGGCCGAACTTGGCGTTGTCGGCCGCGATGATGAAGTCGCACATCATCGCGAGCTCGCAGCCGCCGCCGAGCGCGAAGCCGGCCACGGCGCCGATCACCGGCTTGCGGATCGAGCGGATGGTCTCCCAGTTGCGCGTGATGTAGTCGCCCCGATAGGTGTCGATGAAGCTGTACTTGGCCATCGCCGCGATGTCGGCGCCGGCCGCGAAGGCGCGCTCGCTGCCGGTCAGGATGATGCAGCCGATGGCGTCGTCGGCGTCGAAGGCCTTCAGGGCCTGGCCCAGCTCGGTCATCAGCGCGTCGTTGAGCGCATTGAGCGCCTTCGGTCGGTTGAGGGTGATGATGCCGACCTTGCCAGCTTCGGTCCGCACTTCGATGTTCTCGTAGCTCATGGTGTCTCCGGGGAAGGGAAGAAAAACGCGCTTCACTATACCCACGGTGCCGTGCGCCACCGTGGCACGGGGCTGCTGGCCGGTGCCTTCGCCCTTCCTGCTCCATGGCTTTGTTGAGAATTGTTCTCAACTAGAATCCGCGGCCATGGAGTTCCCGATGCAAGAACATGCCGTGTTGCTGCGGGCCTATGCCCGCGTGCAGGAGCGCTGCTCGCAGCTGCTGGCCGAGCAGGCCGCGCTGGTGGAGCGGCTGGAGGCGCAGATCGTGCGCCTGCGTGGCGCGCTGGTGGCGCGCGATTCGGCGATGGCGATGGTGCGCGAGGAGCTGGCCGCGCGCGCGGCCATCGGCGCGGCGCTGCCCAAGCGGCTGCATGCGTTGCTCGCGCCGGGCACCGCGCGTCGCCTGGCCATGCCGGCGCAGGCGCCGGTGCCCTCCGACCTGCGCGAGAAGGCCGTGCTCTGCGTGGGCGGCGACGAGCGCACGCCCTCGCTCGCGCGCCAGCTGGTGGAGATCGCGGGCGGCCGCTTCCTGCACCTCGAAGGCGCGGACGGCGCCGACGATCCCGCGTTCGAGGCCAGCCTGCGCGCGGCCGACCTCGTCATCTGCCAGACCGGCTGCCTGAGCCACGACGCCTACTGGCGCGTGCAGGACCATTGCCGCCGCACCGGCAAGCCCTGCGTGATGGTGGGCGAGCCGCAGCCCATTCATTTCGTGCGGCGCGAGACGGCCGAGGAGGCCGCGGCCGAACGGGCCTTGCCCGCGGGCTGAAGCACCAAAAGAAAAACGGGCCGCTGACGGCCCGTTGTTCATGCTGCGTGACTCGCCGGCCTAGGCCTTCGTCGCCGCGATCGCCACCGGCGCCAGCCACTTCGAGACCCGGCCCGTGTCCTGCGCCAGCAGGCGCCAGGTCGTGACGCCCGTGGGCAGCACCAGCGGCAGCTTCACCAGCTTGCGGTCGCGCGCGACCAGCGCGGTGCAGCGCTTGCCCGCGCCGAGGTAGAGCGCGAGATCGTCGAGCCGGCCGATGCGCCAGCCTTGCGCGCTCTTGCGTCCCGCGGCCGGCAGCTCGATGCCGATCCATTCGTCGCCGGCCGCGAAGCCGGCCTTCTCGGCCGCGCCGCCGCGCAGCACCACCTTGACCTGCACGCTGCCGCCGCTCTCCGCCACGCGCAGGCCCAGCGTCTGCGCGGGCTGCGAGGGATCGTCGAGCGTGGCCACGCCGTGCAGGCGCAGCAACTCGGACAGCGGCAGCTCGGAGGTCGAATGCACCCAGGCCGCGAGCTCGGCCGCGTACGAGCGGCCGCCGGCGGCTTCGAGCGCGGCCGCGATGTCGGCCTCGCTCACCGGCCCGCCGCCGCTCGCGTTCCACAGGTGGCGCATCGCGTCGTCGAGCGTGCCGCGGCCCTCGGCGCGCAGCTTGAGGTCGAGGCACAGCGCGACCAGCGCGCCCTTGGTGTAGTAGCTGACCGTGCCGTTGGGCGTCTGCTCGTCCTGCCGGTAGTACTTGACCCAGGCGTCGAAGCTCGCGTCGGCCACCGACTGCACCTGCCGGCCCGGCGTCTGCTGCACCTGGTTGATGGTCTTGTTGACCAGCCGCAGGTAGGCCGCATCGTCGATCAGCTCGGCGCGGCGCAGCAGCAGGTCGTCGTAGTAGCTGGTGAAGCCCTCGAAGAACCACAGCAGCCGCGTGTAGTTCTCGCGGCCGTAGTCGTAGCGCGCGAACTCGGCCGGCCGCAGCCGCTTCACGTTCCAGGTGTGGAAGTACTCGTGGCTGATCAGGCCCAGCAGCGTGACGTAGCCGTCCGCGGACTTCTTCATGCCGAGCTGCGGCAGGTCGCGCCGGTTGCAGATCAGCGCCGTCGAATGGCGGTGCTCGAGGCCGCCGTAGCCGTCGTCGACCGCGTTGAGCATGAACACATAGCGGTCGATCGGCGGCTTCGGACCGCCGCGCTTGCCGACCTTGTCGCCGTGCCAGAAGCGCATCTCGGCTTCGCAGATGGCCTTCGTGTCGGCCAGCAGCCGATCGCCGTCGAACGAGGCCGCGGCACCCGCGACCACGAAGCGGTGCGGCACGCCGCCGGCCTCGAATTCGCCGCTCCAGAAGGCGCCGAGCTCGACCGGGCTGTCGGCCAGTTCGTCGTAGTCGGCCGCGAGGTAGCGGCCGAAGCCATGGCGGTCGGTCTTCAGCGGCGGCAGCGCGGTGGCGCAGGACCAGGGCGCGGCGCCCTCGGGCAGCGCCGAGGCGGCGGGCGCGACGATCTCGAGCGCATGCGGCGCATCGGTCTGGCCCTCGACCCGCAGGCACAGGCTGGTGCCGTTGAAGAAGCCGCGCTCGGCGTCGAGCCAGGCGGTGCGCACCGAGTTGTCGTAGGCGCAGACCTTGTAGCGCAGCACCAGCGGCTGGCCGGCCGTGCATTCGACGCGCCAGCTGCACTTGTCGAGCTGCGTCAGCACCGGTGCCTTGCGCCGTCCCTGCGAGGCCTGCAGCCCCTGCAGGTTCTTGGCGAACTCGCGCACCAGGTAGCTGCCCGGGATCCACACCGGCAGCGTCAGCTGCTGCTCGGCCGCGGGGCGGTCGATGGTGAGCGTGACCTCGAACAGGCGCGCATGCAGGTCGGCGCATTCCACGCGGTAGTGCACGCCGGGCGCGGCCACGGCCGCGGGCGTCGCGGCCGCGCGCCGCGAGGGGGACTTCGTCGCCATCAGCTGGCGGAGGCGGCGAGTTGCTTCTCGACCTGCTCGGCGGGCACGGCGCCCGGGGTGCGGGTGCCGTTGCTGTAGATCAGGGTGGGCGTGCCGGTGATGTTGTAGCGGCGGCCGAACTCGACGTTGCGCTGCAGCGCGGTCACGTCGCAGCTGCCGGGCGCGGTGGCCGGGCGCGTGCCCGCTTCCATCCAGTCGCTCCAGGCCTTGCCCTTGTCCTTGCTGCACCAGATGTCGCGCGACTTGACGGTCGAATCGGGTCCCAGCACCGGGTAGAGGAACAGGTAGACGGTGACGTTGTCGACCGACTTCATGTCCTTCTCGAAGCGCTTGCAGTAGCCGCAGTTCGGGTCCTCGAAGACCGCGAGCTTGCGCTTGCCGTTGCCGCGCACGATCTTGATCGCGTCCTTCACGGGCAGCTTGTCGAAGGCCACCTCCGACAGCTTCGCCACGCGTTCCTCGGTGAGGTTGCGGCGCGCGTTCACGTCGATCATGTTGCCCTCGAGCAGGTAGTTGCCCTGCTCGTCGGTGTAGTAGATCTGCGCGCCGTTGACGCGCACCTCGTAGAGGCCGGGCATCGGAGACTTGCTGACTTCGTCGATGGTCGGGAACTGCGGGATGCGTTCCTTGAGGTTCTTGCGGATCTCGGCTTCGCCGGCATGGGCGCCGAAGGCCGCGAAGAGCGCGAGCGACGCGAAGGCGGCGGGAAGCAGGTGGCGTGCGAGTGTCTTCATGGGTTCGAGGGAGTCGTGTTTCGGTTCGTCCGGGATCAGGTCTTCAGGCCCATGGCCTGCCGCGTGACCCAGTGCTTGACCAGGCGCGTGCGGTCGAAACCGCGCATGCCCCAGTTGCGCAGCGCGGGCAGCGGGCCCAGGCTGTGCGAGAAGAGTTGCTGCAGCCCGTCGGTGGCGAGGCTCATCTGCAGCACCTCGGTGCGGCGCGCGCGTTCGTAGCGGCGCAGCAGGCGCGGGTCGCCCACGCTGCGCCAGTAGTCGCGTGCCTTGGCGATGGCGGCCAGCGCGGCCGCGTCGGCCAGGCCGAGGTTCAGGCCCTGGCCCGCGAGCGGATGCACGGTGTGGGCCGCGTCGCCGGCCAGTGCCCAGGTGCGCGGCGCCTGGCCGGCGGTCTGCTCGGTGGCGGGCAGGGTGCCGGTCCAGCGGTCGGCGATGGCGCGCGAGAGCGGCCAGGCGGCGCGCTCGCTCACCAGCCGCAGCGCGCCGAAGGCCTGGTGGCTGGCCTCGGTCACGGTGGCATTGAATTCCTCGGCCGATTGCGCGAGCAGCGCCGGCGCGCGCAACTGGTCGACCGACCACACCAGCGCCAGCCGGCGGCCGTGCACGCCGTCGAGCGGCAGCAGCGCGAACACCTCGCCCTTGTCGTTGAACCACTGGCGCGCCGTGCCGTCGTGCGATTGCTCGGCCTCGAGCCGCGCCGCGATCGCATGCTGCGGATAGCGCGTGACCGCGTAGCTCACGCCGAGCGCTTCGCGCGTGGCGCTGGCCTTGCCTTCGCAGACCACGGTGAGCGGCGCGGCGACCGGTTCGCTCACCACCTCGATCTGGGGCTGGAAGCGCACCGCGTCGGCCAGCTGCTTCTCGAGTGCCGGCACGTCGACGATCCAGGCCAGCGCCTCGACCTTCTGGCGCGCGGCGCTGAACTGCACGCGGCCGCCCTCGTCGCCGTCGACCACCATCTCGCGCACCGGCGTGGCGCTGATGCCTTCGGGCCAGGCGCGCAGCGAAGCCAGCAGTTCGCGCGAGGCGGCATTGAGCGCATAGGCGCGGACGTCTTCCCGCTCGGCGGCGGCGGGCGGCGCCACCAGCGCCACGCGCACGCGTTCGCGCGCGAGCAGCAGGGCCAGCGTGCGGCCGACGATGCCGGCGCCGCGGATACAGACTTCGGGGGGGAGGGCCATCGCGGCATTGTAGGAGGAGGCTCTTGCGGCCGGCCCCGTGGGGAAACCGTCCATGGGGGTATGCCGGGAGCGAGGACAATCGAGCCCCCATCCGAGGAGCCCCCGTGACAGATTTCGATCTCCAGGCCACCATCGCGCGCCTGTTCGTGTACCCCGTCAAGTCGTGCGCCGGCGTCGAGCTGCCCGAAGCGCTGCTGACCGAGACCGGCCTCGAGTTCGACCGGGCCTGGATGGTGGTCGACGAAGAGGGCGAGTTCGTCACGCAGCGGCAGCTGCCGCGCATGGCACTGATCAAGCCGCAGATGAAGCACACCGAGGTGGTGCTGCGCGCGCCCGGCATGCTGGCGCTGCACCTGGCCTTCGACCGGGTCGAGCAGCCGATGCGGGTGCGGGTCTGGAAGGACGAGGTCGATGCCTACGACATGGGCGACATCGCGGCCCAGTGGTTCAGCGACTTCCTCTCCGAGCCCGGCAAGCCGCAGAAGCTGCGCCTGGTGCGCTTCGACCCCGAGGTCAAGCGGCTGTCGAGCCTCAAGTGGACCGGCGGCATCGAGGCCCAGACCCAGTTCGCCGACGGCTTCGCGCTGCTGGTGGCCAGCGAGGGCTCGCTGGCCGAGCTCAACGAGCGGCTGGCGCGCGACGGCCATGGCCCGGTGGGCATCGAGCGCTTCCGGCCCAACATCGTGCTGGCCGGCATCGAGTCGCACGACGAGGACCGCGTCGAGATGCTGCATGTGGCCAGCGGCGCCGAGGGCTCGGAGGACGGCGCGCAGCTGCAGCCGGTCAAGCCCTGCACCCGCTGCCCCATTCCCGACATCGACCCGGCCACCGCGCTGAGCAGCCCCGAGGTCAACGACACGCTGCGCACCTACCGCGCCGATCCGCGTGTCGACGGCGGCATCACCTTCGGCATGAACTGCATCGTGATCCAGGGCGTGGAGCAGATGCTCAAGGTCGGGCAGCCAGTCGGGGCGAACTACAAGTTCGAGTGAATGGTCAGAACGTCACGCCCGCGCACAGGATGATGTTCGCGTAGGGCGTGCATTCGCCCGTGCGCACCACGGCCCTGGCGCGCGCGCTCAGGCGTTTCAGTTCCTCGTGCGACACCGTCTCGGGCACGACCGCGAGCTGCCCCGCGCACCATTCGGGCAGCTCGCCCGTGGCGCGGCCCTCGACCGCCTCGCGCGCGAGCAGCGCGCGCTCCACCTGCAGTTCGCTGAGCACCGCCTTCAATACCTCGGCCACGCGCGGCACGCCGGGCGTGAGCGCGAGGTCGATGCGGCGCGGGCCGTCGGGAATCGGCAGGCCGGCGTCGCCGATCACGAGCATGTCGCCATGGCCCATGGTGGCGATGACCTGGGACAGTTCGGAGTGCAGCAGGGCGGTACGTTTCACAGCGGGATCCAGTCGGGAGGCAGGGGGCTGCGCAGCACGGCTTCGCGCTGCGGGATGGAAGGCTGGGCGCCGGGCTGCTGGATGCACAGCGCGGCGGCGCGGATGCCCAGGCGCACGGCCTCGTCGAAGGACTGGCCCTCGCCGAGCGCGGTGGCGAGCGCGCCGAGGAAGGTGTCGCCGGCGGCCGTGGTGTCGACCGCCTGCACCACCAGCGCCGGATGGTGGCGCGCGCCGTCGGCATCGACCGCCACCGCGCCGCGCGCGCCGAGCGTGACCACCACGCGCGCGATGCCGCGCGCGCGCATCGCCTGTCCGGCGGCCGCGGCCTCGAGCGGGCTGTCGGCGCCCAGGCCGCTGAGCGTGCGCGCCTCGATCTCGTTGACCACCAGCGTGTCGATCTTCGGCCACAGGGGCTCGGCGATGGCCTGCACCGGCGAGGGATTGAGCAGCACCTTGCAGCCGGCCTCGTGCGCCACCGCGATCGCGCGCTCGACCTGCGCCATCGGGGTCTCGAACTGGGTCACGAGGAAGGCCGCGCCCTCGAGCCGGCTGCGCAGGTCCGCCGCGTCGAGGTCGACGCCGGCATTGGCGCCCGCGATCATCACGATGCGGTTCTGGCCGCTGTCCTCGACCATGATCAGCGCGGTGCCCGTGGGTTCGGCGGCATCGGTGCGCAGGGCCTCGGTGTCGATGCCGTCGCGCTCGAGCGCCTGGCGCAGCGCGCGGCCGTGGTCGTCGTCGCCCACGCAGCCGATCATCCGCACCTGCGCGCCTTCGCGCGCGCAGCTCACGGCCTGGTTGGCGCCCTTGCCGCCGGGGATGGTGGCGAAGGAGCGGCCCAGCAGGGTCTCGCCCGCGGCGGGCGCATGCGGCACGCGCAGCACCAGGTCCATGTTGAGGCTGCCGAGCACCACGATGCGCGGTGCCGCGGGGCGGGAGGAAGACGTCGGGCTCACGGGGTGCGGGACTTTCGGGTGTCGGCGGAAGAAGGGGCGGAGACGGGTGCGGCCGCGGGCGCTCCGGAATAGCGCGCGGTCGAGGCGCGCACGTGCAGCTCGGGCTGCAGCACCACCTTGCGCGCATCGCGGCGGCGGCCGCCCACGCGCTCGAGCAGCATGTCGACCGCCAGCGCGCCGATGCGCTCCTTGGGCTGGGCGACGGTGGTGAGCGCGGGGCTGGTGTAGGCCGAGAGTTCGATGTCGTCGAAGCCGACGATCGAGAGCTCGTCGGGCACCCGCACGCCGCTCTCGTGCGCGGCGCGCAGCGCGCCGATCGCCATCAGGTCGTTGCAGACGAAGACGGCCGAGGGAATGTCGTTGGTGCCGGCGCGCAGGATGGCGTGCATCGCCTCGTAGCCGCCCTGGCTGGTGAAGCCGCCGCGCCACAGCAGCGCGTCGGCGTCGGCCGCGCCCGTGCTGTTGCCGCTCTCGGCCAGCGCCATGCGCCAGCCCGCGATGCGCTGCTCGCTCGGCGACACGCCCTGCGGCCCGCCGATGCAGGCGATGCGGCGATGGCCCAGCGACAGCAGGTGGCGCACCGCGAGCAGGCCGCCCTGCATGTGGGCGGTCTCGACCAGGTCGCAGTGCGGGTCGGCGATCTCGCGGTCGAGCAGCACGGTCGGCACCTTGAGGCCGTTGAGCTGCCTGGCCAGCGAGTCGTCGTCGCCGGTCGACACCACGATCAGCCCGTCGATGCGGCGCTCGGCCAGCACCTGCAGGTACACGCTCTGGCGGTGCGGCTCGTCGTCGGTGTTGCACAGGATCAGCGTGTAGCCGGCGCCGAAGCAGCGGTCCTCGATGATGCGCACGATCTCGGCGAAGTAGGGGTTCGAGCTGTTCGGGATCAGCATCCCGAGCGTCGAGGTGGTGTTGCTCTTGAGGCTGCGCGCCATCGCGTTGGGCACGTAGCCGAGTTCGCGGATCGCGAGCTCGACGCGCTCGCGGCCCTTGGCGCTGACGTGGCGCGTGTCGTTGACCACGTGCGAGACGGTGGTGACCGACACGCCCGCGCGCAGTGCGACGTCCTTGATGGTGGCCATGGCCTGGGTGTTCCTGTTGCGGGGTGCTGCTTCGTGGGGAGGGGGGTGCGTCAGGCCAGCCGGCGGTCGGCGCGGCGCTGGCGCAGGGTGTCGATGATCACCGCAACCACGATCACCGCGCCGGTGATGATGCGCTTGCTGGGCTCGCTGGCGCCGACCTGCGCCAGGCCGGCCTCGAGCACCGCGATGATCAGCACGCCGAAGAAGGTGTTGACCACCGAGCCGCGCCCGCCCATCAGGCTGGTGCCGCCGATCACCACCGCGGCGATCACCTGCAGCTCGATGCCCACGCCCGAGTTCGGGTCGGCCGCCTCGAGGCGCGCCGACTGCATCAGCCCCGCCAGGCCGGCCAGCAGGCCCGTGACCGCGAACACCACGATGCGGATCGGCCGCGGGTCGATGCCCGCGAGCCGCATCGCTTCCTCGTTGGTACCGATGCCCACCACGTAGCGGCCGAACACCGTGCGCGACAGCACCAGTTGGCCCACGATCACCAACACCACCGCGAGCACGAAGGCCGCCGAGATGCCGCCGATCCACGGCGCCGCCAGGCCCGAGATGGCATCGCCCACGTACTGGGTGCGCGAGTCGGTCACGAGGTAGGCACCGCCGCGCACGGCCTCGAGCATGCCGAGCGAGACGATGAAGCTCGGCAGCCGCCAGGCCACCGACACGGCACCGGTGATCGCGCCGCAGATCAGGCCCGTGGCCAGGCCCAGCAGCGCGGCCAGCGGCACCGGCAGGTGCCATTGCAGGATGGCGGCGGCGGCCACCGCCGCGCTGAGCGCCAGCACCGAGCCCACCGAGAGGTCGATGCCCGCGATGATCAGCACGAAGGTCATGCCCACGGCCATCACGGCCAGCGCGGGGATCTCGTTGGCGATGGTGACGAAGGTCTCCACCGTGAGGAAGTATTCGCTGAGGCTGCCGAACAGCGCGATCATGCCGAGCAGCACCACGGCCAGGCCGATGTAGGTGCCGAGCTGGCCCTTGAGGGAGCCGGCGCCGGAGGCGGGGGGAGCGGAAGCGGTGGTGGTCGTCATGGGGCGAAGGAGGATGAGGCTCAGGCGGCGGCCGCGAGAGCGTGAGCGGTGGGGGCTGCGGAGGTGGCGCGGCCGGTGTCGCCGAAGGCCGCGGCCAGGATCGACTGCTGGTCCCAGGCGCCGCGCTCGAACACCGCCACCAGGCGGCCGGCGTGCATCACGCCGATGCGGTCGCACATGGCCATGAGTTCGCGCAGGTCGCTCGACACCATCAGCAGCGCCTTGCCGGCCTCGGCCATGCGGTCGAGCTCGGCATAGAGGTCGGCGCGCGCGCCCACGTCGACGCCGCGCGTCGGCTCGTCGAGCAGCAGCACCTTGCATTCGCGATGCAGCCAGCGCGCGAACACCACCTTCTGCTGGTTGCCGCCGCTGAGCGTGGCCACGCTCTGCTCCTCGCTGCGCGAACGGATGCGCAGCGTCTGCACCAGCCGGCGCGCGATGCCGCGTTCGGCGGCCGCGCGCAGCCAGCCCAGGCGCGAGACCGCGCCGAGGTCGCTGAGCGTGGCGTTGACGCGGATCGACTGCGTCATCAGCAGGCCCTGCGACTTGCGGTCCTCGGTGACCAGGCCGATGCCGGCGCGGATCGCCTGCATCGGCGAGCGCCAGCGGCCCGCGGCCGGTTGCTGCGCGCCGGGCCAGTGGAGTTCGATCGTGCCGCGCTCGGCCTTGTCGGCGCCGAACAGCAGCCGCACGAGCTCGGTGCGGCCCGAGCCCACGAGCCCGGCGATGCCCATCACCTCGCCCGCGCGCAATTGCAGGTCGACGTCGCGCACCGCGCTGCCGCGGCCGATGCCGTGCGCGCTCAGCATCGGCGCGCCGGCCACGCGGCGCGGACGGCCATCGTGCTCGTGCACCGCGCGGCCGACCATGCGCTCCACCAGCTCGGATTCGCGCACGCCGGCCATCGGCCGCACGTCGACCAGGCGGCCGTCGCGCAGCACCGCCACGCGGTCGGCGATGCGCTGCAGTTCCTCGAGCCGGTGCGAGACGTAGACGATGCCCACGCCGCGCGCCTTCAGCAGCGCGATCTGCTCGAACAGGTGCTCGGTCTCGCGCGGCGTCAGCATCGCGGTCGGCTCGTCGAGGATCAGCACGCGGGTGTCGTCGAGCAGGTTGCGCGCGATCTCCACCATCTGCTGCTGGCCGATGCCCAGGCGCGAGACCGGCACGGCCGGATCGATGTGCGAGAGGCCGATCTTCGCGAGCTGCAGCCGCGCGGCCGCGTGCAGCTCGGCGCGCTGCAGCCAGCCCATGCGCTGCGGCAGCCGGTCGAGCAGCAGGTTCTCGGCCACCGTGAGCGTGGGCACCAGCCCGAGTTCCTGCATCACCATGCGCACGCCGTGCGCCTCGGCGTCGCGGCGCGAGCCCGGCTGGAACGGCGCGCCGCCCAGCAGCATCGTGCCGCGCGTCGGCGTGACCAGGCCGCAGACGATCTTGGAGAGGGTGCTCTTGCCGGCACCGTTCTCTCCGGTCAGCGCGAGCACCTCGCCGGCCTCCAAGGTGAGGCTCACGCCGTCGAGCACCGGCGCGGCGTAGTCCTTGCCGATGTCGTGGAGCGCGAAGAGCGGCGTGGCGGGGGTTGCGGACATGGGCGCCGGCAAGGGTGGTTTCTCGAGGTGTGTGACAGCGGTGAAGGAGGCGCGGTGCTTACTTCTTCGAGTCCTTGGTCACCAGCACCACGTCGGTCTTGATCTCGGCCGGCATGTCGGCCTGGCTCTTCTTGTCGGCGATCGCCTTCAGCGCGGTCTCGATGCCGAACACCGCCTGCTTGTCGGCGAACTGGTCGGCCGTGGCGAGCACGCGGCCGTCGGCCAGCATCGGCTTGATGGCGCCGATGTTGTCGTAGCCCACCACCTGCACCTTGCCGGCCTTGCCCGCGGCCTTCACCGCCGCCACCGCGCCCAGCGCCATGCTGTCGTTGCCGGCCAGCAGGGCCTTTAGGTCGGGGTTCTCGCGCATCATGCCGGCGGCCACCGTGTTGCCCTTGTCGATTTCCCACTGGCCCGACTGCACGCCGGTCACGGCGATGCCGGCGGCCTTCATCGCGTCCTGGTAGCCGAGAGTGCGCTGCTGCGCATTGAAGGTGGTCGACACGCCTTCGATGATCCCGACCTTGTCGCCCGACTTCAGGCTCTTGGCGAGGTAGTCGCCCACCAGCTTGGCGCCAGCGCGGTTGTCGGGGCCGACGAAGGGCACCTGGATGTTCTTTTCCTTCAGCGCGGCCGCGTCGAGGCGGTTGTCGATGTTGACCACCAGGATGCCCTTGTCGATGGCGGCCTTGACCACCGGCACCAGCGCCTTCGAATCGGCCGGCGCGATCACCAGCGCATTGACCTTCTGCGCCACCATCTGCTCGACCATCTTGATCTGCGCGGCGGTGTCGGTCTCGTCCTTGATGCCGTTGGTCACCAGCGTGTACTTGCCCGAATTCGCCTTCTGGTGCGCCTTGGCCCCGTCTTCCATGGTGCGGAAGAACTCGTTGGCCAGCGACTTCATCACCAGCGCGACCTTGGGCTTGTCCTGCGCGAGCGCCGGCGTGGCGGCGAAGGTGCCCAGCAGGGCGAGAGCGGCGGCGGTCTGCACGGTGCGGCGGGTGAACTTCATGGTGCGTGTCTCCTGAGGTGTGTTGGAACGAACGATGACCGATCTGGCGGCCCGGCGCCGATGGTAATGGACGAAAACGTTTGCGCAAACGTTTGCTTATCGGGTTTTCATCGGGTTTTACCCTGACCCGCCGGCCCTGTTTAGCCGCCTGCCCGAACCGCCGGGCGGGGCGCCTCGCCTAAAATCGCCGGTTCACCTGAGGACCCCCCATGAGCTTGAAGTGCGGCATCGTCGGCCTGCCCAACGTCGGTAAATCCACCCTTTTCAATGCGCTGACCAAGGCCGGCATCGCAGCGGAAAACTATCCCTTCTGCACCATCGAGCCCAACGTGGGCATCGTCGAGGTGCCCGATCCGCGGCTCGCCCAGCTCGCCGACATCGTCAAGCCCGAGCGCGTGGTGCCCGCCATCGTTGAGTTCGTGGACATCGCGGGCCTGGTGGCCGGCGCCAGCACCGGCGAAGGCCTGGGCAACAAGTTCCTGGCCCACATCCGCGAAACCGACGCCACGGTGAACGTGGTGCGCTGCTTCGACGACGACAACGTGATCCACGTGGCCGGCAAGGTCGACCCGATCTCCGACATCGAGGTGATCCAGACCGAGCTGTGCCTGGCCGACCTGTCGACGGTCGAGAAGGCACTGCAGCGCCACACCAAGGTGGCCCGCTCGGGCGACAAGGACGCGCAGAAGCTGGTCGGCCTGCTCGAGCGCTGCCAGGCCGCGCTCAACGAGAACAAGCCCGTGCGCGCGCTCGAGTTCACCAAGGAAGAGCTGCCGCTGGTCAAGAGCTTCACGCTGATCACCGCCAAGCCCGCGATGTTCGTGGGCAACGTGGCGGAAGACGGCTTCGAGAACAACCCCTACCTCGACCGCCTGCGCGAGTACGCCGCCAAGCAGAACGCGCCCGTGGTGGCGATCTGCGCCAAGATCGAGGCCGACCTGTCCGAGATGGACGACGAGGACAAGAAGATGTTCCTGGCCGAGATCGGCCAGGACGAGCCGGGCCTCAACCGCCTGATCCGCGCCGCCTTCAAGCTGCTGGGCCTGCAGACCTACTTCACCGCCGGCGTGAAGGAAGTGCGCGCCTGGACCATCCACGTCGGCGACACCGGCCCGCAGGCGGCCGGCGTGATCCACACCGATTTCGAGAAGGGCTACATCCGCGCCCAGACCATCGGCTTCGACGACTACATCGCGCTGAAGGGCGAGCAGGGCGCGAAGGACGCGGGGAAGATGCGCTCGGAAGGCAAGGAATACGTCGTCAAGGATGGCGACGTGATGAACTTCCTGTTCAGTTCCTGAGCTTTTCGCGCCCTGCGCGATGAAAGCGCCGTGATCCGCAGCGTCACGGGTCCGGCGCCGTCTCCACCTCCCCCGCTTCACGCTTGCCAGCGGCGCAGCCTTCTGCTCGCACCAGTGCATCTGGCCCATTCCTGTTCATTTCAAAACCGGTTCGACTGGAGAGCGTGATTTGCTTCTCGGAAATTCGGATGTCTCCGAATTGAGTGGCAATTGATGAAATCCTGCGTGTGTATTATCCCGGGCGTTTTTGGATTCCTGCGGGGTGAATTCTCTTTGGAATCCGACGAATTCTGATTGAAATCCAAGCCAAATCATTCCATTGATTTGAGTCGGGCTCGATTCGGAATTCTCGAGGGATGCTCAAACATCCAGGAATAAAAAAGGGGAGGGAATTCAATGAACCGGATATTCACGCGCCTGCTTGCCGCCTGCCTCATGGCCGCGGGCCTGCAGATCGCCGCCGCGGCGCCACCGGTGTCGGATGCGGCGTCCGACGAGTTGCTGCGCGCCGCGACCGACATCCTTCGCAAGGCCGACGCCGACCAGGTGAGCGAGCTCTGGGATTCGGGCTCGAGCGTGCTGAAGAGCCGCATGGGCAAGACCGCCTTCGTGCGGGCCACGCGAAAGGCGCGGCTGTCGATGGGGCCCGTCACGGATCGCGAGTGGTCGAGCGTGACGCGCCTCAAATACCAGGCCGACAACGAGTCCGGTTTTCCCGCGGGCCTCTATGCCAATGTCGTGTTCTCCACCCAACTGGACAGCGGCAGGAAAGCCTCCGAAAGAATCAGCTTCGCGCGGGAGAACAACCGCTGGATCTTCACGGGCTATGCGATAGCGCGGGAGGCACCGGATACCGCCGCGACGCAGGACACGTCGGCGGCGCCCGCCAAGCCCGCAACCCAGCCCGCAACTCAGCCCGCAACTCAGCCGGCGGCGCCTGCGGTGCGCCAAGCCGGCGCCGCAGAGGTCGAGACCGCGGTGCGCGCCTGGGCCTCGGCCTGGTCGGCGCGGGACGTGGATCGCTACCTGGCGGCCTATGCGCCGGACTTCACGCCGGCCCGCGGCCAGAGCCGCTTCCGGTGGGAAGAAGAGCGCCGGGCCCGCATCACGAGCAAGTCGAGCATCGGCGTCACGCTCGAGGACCTGGTGATCAGCGTCGATGGCGAGAACGCGAGCGCCCGGTTCCGGCAGAACTACCGCGCGGACACCTTGAGGGAGGTGAGCCGCAAGACGCTGGAGTTGCAGCGCTCGGGCGGCCAGTGGCTGATCCGCAGGGAAAGCAGCGGCGGCTGAGCTCGCCGCGAACGGCCATGGCCTCGATGTCGAACGACGAACTTTTCGCCCAGGCCGTGTTCGCCTCGACCCAGGCGGGCGAGAAGCTCATGCGCAGGGACGGGGCGCTTCCTCCGCTGGGTCTCGCGTTCCTGCGCGAGGGCGCCGATGTCCTGCTGGTCAATCCGCAGGAAGAAGACCGGGCGAAGAACCTCGATGGCGAGCGGCTCCAGGAGCGGGTGCACGAGCGTCTTCGCGCCATCGTCGGGCAGCGCGACGATGTGGTCGCCGTGTCGACCGTCCTGTACCAGCGGGGACGAGGACGGATCTATGTCCAGGTCGAACTGCCCGAAGCGGTGATGCAGCCGCTGGTCTTCGCCGTGGCGCGGGTGAATGGCGTGTGGACCGTCTCGGACAGCTGGGAGTCGTTCCACCGCCTGATCGCGGCCCCCCTCTTCGCGCGCTGAGCTGAGTCGAGGGCGGGCGGTTCAGCGCGCCGCCTGCTGCTTGCCCCACACCACCGTGTTGTCCACCGCGTAGGCCGCGCACACCACCTTGCGCTGCGTGCAGCCCTTGAGATGCTCGGTCAGCGCGGCCGAGCTGGTGGCGGTGCCGAAGCGGCTGTCGCTGGTGATCAGGAAGGCGCGCGGCCGCGCCTGCAGCAGGAACTGGCGGTAGGCGACGCGGATCTGCTGCGGATCGGCGCCGACCACCGGCAGCGCGGCTTCGTCGGCGATGTCGGCGTGGCCCGAGGGCGTGGGCTCGCCGTTCGACTGCAGCACCACGCCCACGGTCTTGAGCAGTTCGCGCCAGGTCTCGCGCTCGGCCATCACGCGCTGCGGCAGTTCCATCACCCATTGCGCGGGATAGGCGAAGCCCAGGTTCGAGCCGCCGGGCGAGATGCGGTCGGTGACGCCGATCAGCCGGCCATCGGTGTCGAAGAGGCCGCCGCCGCTCGAGCCCGAGGACACGGGCGCCGAGGTCTGGACGATCGGCAACTGCCCCGGCGCGCGCGGTCGCAGCGCCGAGATCAGGCCCTCGCTGAGCGTGCGCTCGAGGCCGTGCGGGCTGCCGATGGCGAACACGCGCTGGCCCACGCGCAGGCTGTCGGCCGGCGCGATCTCGACGGCGTGCAATTGCAACGGTGTCTCGGTCATCAGCACGCAGAGGTCGCGCGTCGCATCGGGGTCGCGCAGGATGCTGCCGATCTTGATCGTGGTCTGTCCCTGCATCACGGTCACGGCCGCGGCACCGTCGACCACGTGGCAGGCGGTGGCCAGCGCGGTGGGCGTGACCGCCACGGCGCTGCCCACGGTCACCTGGTTGTCGCCGCGGTCGCCCTTGACGGTCCAGACCGCGGGCGAGGCATGCTGGTAGAGCGCCTCGGGATCGAGCGCGGCCTGCGCGGGACGGTGGGCCACTGCGGCCGCCGTGAAGAACAGCGCGAACATCGCGCCGCGCCAGCCCCCGTGCATGCGGCGCGGCGGGGTCGGCGTGGTGGTCGGTGTCATGCGGCCAGTGTAGGAAGCGGCTTCGCCCGCGCCTGTAGGCGACCGCGCTGACAGGGCTGCGCTTTGCCGCGCGTCACGCTAGACTGCCGCGCCCCGTCGCCCTCGCTTCATTCCAACCTCGCCATGCTCACCGTCCACCATCTCAACAACTCGCGCTCGCAGCGCGTGCTCTGGCTGCTCGAAGAACTGGGCCTGCCCTACGAGATCGTCCACTACCAGCGCGATCCGAACACCATGTTGGCGCCCGCTTCGCTGCGCGCGGTGCATCCGCTGGGCAAGTCGCCGGTGGTGACCACCGACGAAGGACTGGTGCTCGCCGAGTCGGGCGCGATCATCGAGACCGTGATCGAGCGCTACGGCCAGGGCCGCCTCGCGCCCGCGCCGCTCACGCCCGAGGCGCTGCGCTACCGCTACTGGCTGCACTTCGCCGAGGGCACGGCGATGTCGCCGCTGCTGCTCAAGCTGGTGTTCGACCGCATCGAGAGCAGCAAGATGCCCTTCTTCGCCAAGCCGGTGGCCAAGGCCATCGCCGCCAAGGCCAAGTCGGCGTTCATCCTGCCGAACATCGCGAGCCACCTCAACTACATGGAAGCCGAACTCGGCAAGAGCGAATGGTTCGCGGGCGATGCCTTCAGCGGCGCCGATATCCAGATGAGCTTCGTGGTCGAGGCCGCGCATGCGCGCGGCGGGCTCGATGCGAAACGCCCGAAGCTCATGGACTGGCTCGCGCGCATCCATGCGCGCCCCGCCTACCAGCAGGCCCTCGAGCGCGGTGGCCCGTACGAACTGCTGAACTGAGTCCCTCGCTCAGGACGGAAAGATGTAGAGCAGCGCCACCGTCATCGTGACGTAGCGCAGGAACTTGCCGATCGCCATGTAGGCCAGGCAGGGCCAGAACGGCAGCCGCAGCCAGCCCGCGACCGCGCACAGCGGATCGCCGACCAGCGGCAGCCAGCTCAGCAGGCAGGCCTTCGGGCCGAGCCGCTCGAGCCAGCCGAGCACGCGCACGTGGTGCTTCGAGTGCGAGTACTTGTCGGCCACCTTGTGCGCGCCGTAGCCCATCCACCAGTCGACCGCGCCGCCGAGCGTGTTGCCCACGGTGGCGACCGCGATCGCGGGCCAGAACAGCTCGGGATTGAGCTTGAGCAGGCCGAACAGCACCGGCTCCGAGCCCACGGGCAGCAGCGTCGCCGAGATGAAGGCGGCGATGAACAGCGTGGAGAGGCCGTATTGCGGCAGCGCGAGAAGTGCGAGGAGTGCGTCGAGCCAGGCTTGCATAAGGTCGGCGCAGTATAGGCAGCGGGTTCGCGATGCCGAGTCGGAAAAGGCGCCGCCGCGCATGGGATTTCCACCCGTGTTTACACCCGTACCAGCGGCGCGAATCGGCGCAAATCGTTTCAGTCACTGAAATGGCAGGTGGCTACAATCGTGCCTCATTTTTCAGCAGCCGACGCGCACAGCCTTCCTCCGTCATGACCTTGCAGATCGGCAACCACACGCTGGAGAACCGCCTGTTCGTCGCGCCCATGGCCGGCGTGACGGACCGGCCCTTCCGCATGCTGTGCCGCTCGCTCGGCGCGGGCTACGCGGTCAGCGAGATGGTGACCTCGCGCAAGGACCTCTGGAATTCGCTCAAGACCTCGCGCCGTGCCAACCATGACGGCGAGCCGGGCCCCATCGCGGTGCAGATCGCGGGCACCGACGCGGCCATGATGGCCGAGGCCGCGGTCTACAACATCGAGCGCGGCGCGCAGATCATCGACATCAACATGGGTTGCCCGGCCAAGAAGGTCTGCAACAAGTGGGCCGGTTCGGCGCTGATGCGCGACGAGCCGCTGGCGCTCGAGATCGTGAGCGCGGTGGTCGATGCGGCGCAGCCGCATGGCGTACCGGTCACGCTCAAGATGCGCACCGGCTGGAGCATGGAGCACCGCAACGCGGTGAAGCTCGCGCGCGATTTCGAATCGGCCGGCGTGCAGATGCTCACGGTGCACGGCCGCACGCGCGAGCAGGGTTACAAGGGCCAGGCCGAGTACGACACCATCGCCGCCGTGAAGGCCGCGGTGCGCGTGCCGGTGGTGGCCAACGGCGACGTGCGTTCGCCCGAGAAGGCGCGCGAGGTGCTCGCGGCCACCGGCGCCGACGCGGTGATGATCGGCCGCGCGGCCCAGGGCCGGCCGTGGATCTTCCGCGAGATCGCCCACTTCCTCGACACCGGCACGCACCGCGCGCCGCCGCTGGTGGCCGAGGTGCGCCGGCTGCTGCTCGACCACCTGGTGGAGCACTACGCGCTGTACGGCGACTACAGCGGCGTGCGCACCGCGCGCAAGCACATCGGCTGGTACGTGCGCGCGCTGCCCGGCGGCGAGGAATTCCGTTCGCGCATGAACGCCATCGAGGACTGCGAGGCGCAGCTGCGCGCGGTCGGCGAGTATTTCGACGGGCTCGCGGACCAGATGGACCGCATCCCGCAGCACCAGGCGGCCGAAGAGCTGTCCGGCGAAGAGGAGGCGGCCTGCGCCGCCGATTGAGAGAAGAGAAGAAAAGCATGAGCAAGAAACACATCGAGGACTGCGTGCGCACCAGTCTGGAGAGCTACTTCCGCGATCTGCGCGGCACCGAACCCGACGGCATGTACGAGATGCTCGTGCGCGTGGTCGAGAAACCCCTGCTCGATGTCGTGATGACGCGCGCCGAGGGCAACCAGTCGAAGGCCGCCCAGTGGCTGGGCCTGAACCGCAACACGCTGCGCAAGAAGCTGGTCGAACACAAACTTTTGAAATGAACGAGAACGCACGGCGTAACGACACCATGGCCAAGACCGCACTGATTTCCGTCTCCGACAAGACCGGCATCCTCGAATTCGCGCAGGCGCTGCATGCGCTGGGCATCAAGCTGCTGTCCACCGGCGGCACCGCCAAGCTGCTGGCCGATGCCGGCCTGCCGGTGACCGAGGTGGCCGACCACACCGGCTTTCCCGAGATGCTCGACGGCCGCGTGAAGACGCTGCATCCGAAGATCCACGGCGGCCTGCTCGCGCGGCGCGACCTGCCGGCGCACGTGGCGGCCATCGAGCAGCACGGCATCGACACCATCGACCTGCTGATCGTCAACCTCTATCCGTTCGAAGCCACCGTGGCCAAGCCCGGCTGCTCGCTCGAGGACGCGATCGAGAACATCGACATCGGCGGCCCGGCCATGGTGCGCAGCGCCGCCAAGAACTGGAAGGACGTGGGCGTGCTGACCGATGCCTCGCAGTACGCGACGGCACTGGCCGAACTCAAGGCCGACGGCAAGCTCAGCGACAAGACCAAGTTCGCGTTCTCGGTGGCCGCCTTCAACCGCATCGCCGACTACGACGGCGCGATCAGCGACTACCTCTCGGCGATCGACTTCGAGACCAGCCAGGGTCAATCGACGCCCACGCGCTCGCTGTTCCCGGCGCAGAGCAACGGCCGCTTCGTGAAGGTGCAGGACCTGCGCTACGGCGAGAACCCGCACCAGCAGGCCGCGTTCTACCGCGACCTGCATCCGGCGCCCGGTTCGCTGGTGTCGGCGAAGCAGCTGCAGGGCAAGGAGCTCAGCTACAACAACATCGCCGACGCCGATGCGGCGTGGGAATGCGTGAAGAGCTTCGACGTGCCGGCCTGCGTGATCGTGAAGCACGCCAACCCCTGCGGCGTGGCGGTCGGCAAGGACGCGGCCGAGGCCTATGCCAAGGCCTTCAAGACCGACCCGACCTCGGCCTTCGGCGGCATCATCGCCTTCAACCGCACCGTCGATGCCGCCACCGCGCAGGCCGTGGCCAAGCAGTTCGTCGAGGTGCTGATGGCCCCGGGCTACACGCACGAGGCGCTCGAGGTGTTCCAGGCCAGCAAGGCGAAGCTCAACGTGCGCGTGCTCGAGATCGCGCTGCCGCCGGGCGGCGCCACCGACTGGGACAACGGCCGCAACGCGACGGACGTGAAGCGCGTCGGCTCGGGCCTGCTGATCCAGACCGCCGACAACCACGAGCTCGCGCTGTCCGACCTCAAGGTGGTGAGCAAGAAGCAGCCCACGCCGCAGCAGCTGCAGGATCTGCTGTTCGCGTGGAAGGTCGCCAAGTACGTGAAGAGCAACGCGATCGTGTTCTGCGCCGACGGCATGACCATGGGCGTGGGCGCGGGCCAGATGAGCCGCCTCGATTCGGCGCGCATCGCGAGCATCAAGGCCGAGCATGCGGGCCTGTCGCTGCAGGGCACAGCGGTGGCCAGCGATGCCTTCTTCCCGTTCCGCGACGGCCTCGACGTGGTGGTCGACGCGGGCGCGGGCTGCGTGATCCAGCCGGGCGGCTCGATGCGCGACCAGGAAGTGATCGACGCGGCCGACGAGCGCGGCGTGGTGATGGTGCTGTCGGGCGTGCGCCACTTCCGGCACTGAGCCGGGCGCGGTTTCAAAAAACAAAGGCGGCCGTGGCCGCCTTTTTTCATGGGCCCCGGCGGCCGCTCATTCGAAGCGGTACTTGAGCTGGAAGCTCAGCGCGCCATAGAGCCGGTTCTTGATCGTCGGCACGTAGGCGATGTTGAGGCCCCAGTTCTTGCCCTCGATCGCCGCGGTGGGGATCAGCGCCGGGAACCAGTTGCCGTTGCGGTAGTTGGGGTAGCCGTCGAAGCCGCCGACCACGGCGCCGAAGCGCACGCCGTGGAATTCGAAGGGCAGCACGTAGAGGCCGAGGTAGTGCGACTGGCGCCGGTCGCTGTTGTGGAAGGTGCCCAGCGTGACGCGGTAGACGTCGTTGAGCGGGTACTCGAAGCCCAGGCCGGGGTTCTTGTTCTCGAGGCCCTTGTCGCGGTCGAAGTGGGCCGAGTAGAAGCCGACGTTGATCCAGGTCTTCTGGATCTCGAAGGGCTGGTCGAAGGTCGGCAGCGTGAAGTCCACCGACTGCGCGAGCGCCGGACCACAGAGGAGGAGGGCGGCACTCAGGACCGGCAGCAGGCGCAGGGATTTCATGGCTGGATGTTCTGGAGATCTCGTGCGGCTCGAGTCTGGCCGCGATGGCTTCTACCCTGTGATCGTTGGCGCCGGCTTTGCCGGACGCGGGCGCAATATACACGCGGGCACGGTCCGAAGCGCGAGCGCACGCGACGATTTTTCTGGGCCTGCTGTCATCGCCGTGGCACACGGCCGTGCGCAAGCGAGGGGCCGCTGCTCAGGCCGGCCGCGCCAGGTACTTGCGAAACAGCTCGGCCAGCCGCAGCGCGGCCAGCGACAGCGGCTTGCCGCGCGGCGAGACGATGCCGAGTTCCAGCGGCGGCACCGGCATCGCGAGCGGCACGCGCTCCACCAGCGCGTCATAGGGCGGCATCGTGAGCATGCCGGCCGGGCCCACCATCAGCGCGTCGCTGCGCGTCAACAGGCCCCAGCTCACGCCGAAGGAGGCGACCTCGATGCGGTGCTCGGGCAGCGGCAGGCCCTGCGCTGCGTACTGCTCGAGCAGGAAGCTGTGCTGGCTGCCGGGCGCCAGGTGCATCAGCCATTCGGCGCCCGCGATCTCCTCCCAGCGCGTGGCGTGGCGCAGCGGATGGCCGCGCCGGCACAGCACGGCCATCTCGATCATGTCGAGCCGCTCGAACGCGAAGTCGGCATCGAGGGCCGAGGCTACCGGGCCCGCCACGGCGAAGTCGACCGCGCCCTCGCGCAGCAGCGGCAGCACCTGCGGGATCAGGCCGTCGAACAGCTTGAGCTGCGCCTGCGGCATGGCCTTGCGGAAGGCGCGCACCACCTCGGGCAGCACGCCGAGGAACACCATCGGCGTGACCGCCACCGCCACGCGGCCGTGCTGGCTGCCCTGGAGGATGCGGATGTCCTGGCGCGCGAGCTCGAGCTGCTGGTGCGCGAGCCGTGCGCGCACCGTGAGCTGGCGGCCGGACTCGGTGAACTCGATGCCGCGCGAGCTGCGCAGCACCAGCTGCGCATCGACCTCGGCCTCGAGCTCGCGGATCGCCTTGGTCACCGCCGCCTGGCTCAGGTGCAGGCTGCGCGCGGCGGCGCGGATGCTGCCGGTGTCGGCCAGCCGCAGCCAGGCCTTGAGCTGGTGATCCTTCATGCGGGCATTCTGCCGCGCGGCCCGGCGCGGGAATCTACCGACAAACGCAGGTTGTCATCGCGACAAGCGATTGTCTTTTGCGGCGCGGGCCCCGTTCCTAGACTTCGGCCACCAGCCGGCTCGTGGTGAACGGCGGGATTCCCCAAGAGGAGATGCTTCGTGCCCGCCCTGTCATTCGCATGGACCCGCCGCGCCGTCGTGGCCGCCCTGGCCGCCGCCGCGCTGGCCGCCTCGGCCCAGTACCCCGAGCGCCCGGTGAAATTCATCGTGCCCTATGCCGCCGGTTCCGGCGTCGACGTCGCGATGCGCCCGGTGGCCGACGCGATGGCGCGCGAACTGGGGCAGGCCATGATCGTCGACAACCGGCCCAGCGCGGGCGGCATCGTCGGCACGCAGGCCCTGGTGAGTTCGGCGAACGACGGCTACACGGTCGGCTACGGCAACCTCGTGACCCTGAGCATCAACCCGGCCTTCTTCTCGAAGCTGTCGTACGTGCCCGAGAAGGACCTGGTGCCGGTCGGCCTGATCTCGAGCAACGCCTACGTGCTGATCGTGCGCAAGGACCTGCCGGTGCGCAGCCTGCAGGAGCTGGTCGCCTACGGGCGCGAGCACCCGGGCAAGCTCTCGGTGGGCACGCCCGGCATCGGCAGCGCGGGCCACCTGACCGGCGAGCTGCTGAAGACCGAGACCGGGCTCACGATGGTGCAGGTGCCCTACAAGACCGGCACCCAGGCGGTCGCCGACATGGTCAACGGCCAGCTCGACGTGACCATCGAGAACATCTCGGCGGTGCTGCCCTTCGTGCAGCAGGGCCGGGTCAAGGCGATCGCCGTGACCAGTGCGAAGCGCGCCGCGGTGCTGCCCGAGGTGCCGACCGTGGCCGAGAGCGGCGTGCCGGGCTTCGAGGTGGTGGCCTGGGGCGCGCTGATGGCGCCCGCGGGCACCTCGCGCAAGACCGTCGACCGGCTCAACACCGCGCTGCGCGCCGCGCTGGCCGACCCGGCCGTGGTGCGCGCCAATGCCGCGCTGTCGATCGAGGCATTGCCCTCGAGCCCCGAGGAGCTCAGCGCGCTGATGAAGCGCGAGAAGCCGCGCTGGGCCGAGGCGGTGCGGCGCGCGGGCGTCAAGGGCGACTGATCCATCCATCTTTTTCGAGGAGACAAGCCATGCATCCCTGGCAACTGGAAGCCGCCGAACTCGCGCGGCGCATCGCGGCACGCGAACTCTCGTGCGTGGAGGCGGTACGCAGCAGCCTGGAACGGCTCGAGGCCGTCAATCCGCGCCTCAATGCCGTGGTCGACGGCGGCGCCGAGGAAGCGCTGCAGGCCGCGCGGCAGGCCGACGCCGCGCTGGCCGGCGGCGAGGCGACCGGGCCGCTGCACGGCGTGCCGGTCACGATCAAGGTCAATGTCGACCAGCGCGGGCATGCCACCACCAATGGCGTGGCGGCCTACCGCAAGGTCGTGGCCGCCGAGGACAGCCCGGTGGTCGCGAACCTGCGGCGCGCGGGCGCGATCCTGATCGGCCGCACCAACACGCCCGCGTTCTCGATGCGCTGGTTCACCGACAACGCGGCCCATGGGCGCACCCTCAATCCGCACGACGCGGCGCTGACGCCCGGCGGCTCGAGCGGCGGCGCGGCGGCCGCGGTCGCGGTCGGCATCGGCGCCATCGCGCATGGCAACGACCAGGGCGGCTCGATCCGCTACCCGGCCTATGCCTGCGGCGTCTACGGCCTGCGCCCGAGCTTCGGCCGCGTGCCGGCCTTCAACCCGTCGGGCACCGGCGAGCGGCCGCCGGTGGTGCAGCTCAGCTCGGTCCAGGGGCCGCTGGCACGCAGCGTGCGCGACCTGCGGCTGGCCTTCGCCGCGATGGCCGCGCGCGACGTGCGCGACCCGTGGTGGGTGCCCGCGCCGCTCGAGGGCGCGCCGCCGGCCGGCCCGCTGCGCGTGGCGCTGTGCACCGCGCTGCCCGGCTACACCTGCGATCCCGAGGTGGCCGATGCCCTGCAGCGCGCCGCGCGCCGGCTCGAGGGCGCGGGCTACCGCGTCGAGCATGTGGAGCCGCCGCGGCTGCGCGAGGCGGCCGAGCTGTGGCTGGCGCTGACCATGGCCGACAGCCGGCTGCTGGTGGAACCGGCGCTGCTGCGCGACGGCGACCAGACCATCCGCCAGGCCTACCGCGCGATGGACGCGCATGCGCCGCAGTTCGACACCGAGGCCTACATGCGCGCGCTGGCCGCGCGCACGGGGCTGATGCGCGACTGGGCGCTGTTCCTGCAGCGCCATCCGCTGCTGCTGATGCCGGTGTCGTGGCGCCACCCGTTCCCGGTCGATGCCGACCAGCGCGGCGCGGACGCGATGCGCGAGCTGCTCGATGCGCAGAGCCCGCTGCTGGCGACCGCGATCCTGGGCCTGCCGGGGTTGTCGGTGCCGATGGGGCTGCGCCGCGGGCTGCCCACGGGCGTGCAGCTCGTGAGCGATCGCTTCCGCGAGGACCTGTGCCTGGCGGCGGCCGAGGTTCTCGAGGCCGAGGCCGGGCCGGTGATGCCCATCGACCCGGCCTGAGCCTCCCGCTCAGCGCTGGCTGAAGATCTCGCGCGCCGCCTCGACGGTGGCCGCGATGTCCGCGTCGCTGTGCGCGGCGCTCACGAAGCCGGCTTCGTAGAGCGCGGGCGCGATGTACACGCCGCGCTCGAGCAGGCCGTGGAACAGCGCGTTGAACTGCGCGTTGTCGGTGGTCATCACCTTGGCGTAGTTCTGCGGCAGCTCGTTCATCAGGAAGAAGCCGAACATGCCGCCCTCGCTGTCGGCGCTGAAGGGCTGGCCCTCGGCGGCGGCCGCGGCCTTCAGGCCGTCGACCAGCGCGCGGGTCTTGCGGCCCAGTGCTTCGTAGAAGCCGGGCCTGGCGATCTCCTTGAGCGTGGCCAGGCCGCAGGCCGTGGCCACCGGGTTGCCCGAGAGCGTGCCGGCCTGGTAGACCGGGCCCAGCGGCGCGAGCTGTTCCATGATGGCGCGCGGCCCGCCGAAGGCCGCCAGCGGCATGCCGCCGCCGATGACCTTGCCGAGCACTGTGAGGTCGGGCCGGATGCCCAGCACGCCCTGCGCGCCGTGCAGGCCGACGCGAAAGCCCGTCATCACCTCGTCGAAGATCAGCAGGGCGCCGTGCTGCGTGCACAGCGCACGGCAGCGCTGCGCGAACTCGGGCGTGGCGCGCACGAAATTCATGTTGCCGGCGATGGCCTCGATCATCAGGCAGGCGATGTCGCCGCCGTGCAGCGCGAAGGCCTCCTCGAGCTGCTGCAGGTTGTTGTACTCGAGCACCAGCGTGTGCTGCACCACCTCGGGCGGCACGCCGGCCGAGGTCGGGTTGCCGAAGGTGGCGAGGCCCGAGCCGGCCTTGACCAGCAGCGCGTCGGCATGGCCGTGGTAGCAGCCCTCGAACTTGATGATGGTCTTGCGGCCGGTGGCACCGCGCGCCAGCCGCAGCGCGCTCATCGCGGCCTCGGTGCCCGAGCTCACGAGGCGCACCATCTCCATCGAGGGCACCAGCGCCAGGATGGCCTCGGCCAGCTCGATCTCGCGCTCGGTCGGCGCGCCGTACGAGAAGCCCTCGAGCACGGCCTTCTGCACCGCCTCGACCACCGCCGGATGGCCGTGGCCCAGGATCATCGGGCCCCAGGAGCCGATGTAGTCGATGTAGCGCTTGTCGTTGGCGTCCCAGAAGTAGGCGCCCTCGGCGCGCTGGATGAAGCGGGGCGTGCCGCCGACGGCCTTGAAGGCGCGCACGGGCGAGTTCACGCCGCCGGGAATCACGGCGCGGGCGCGCTCGAAGAGGATGTCGTTGCGATCGGAAGTGGGCATCTGGAACGGGGGAAGTGGAATCAGTGGCGGGTGTCGTGGGGCGGCAGGGCGAAGTCGGGCACGTCGTCGCCGGGCTCGCCATCGTCCTCCTCGGGCTCGGGTTCGGCCCAGAACAGGCGGTCGGGCAGCACGTGGCCCATGCCCGGGCGAAAGCCCGCGTCGAGGCAGCGGTCCATGTAGGCCAGCGCCTCGGTGGTGGCGGCCACCAGGTCGGTGCCGCTGGCCAGCAGCGCGGCCAGCGCGGCCGACAGCGTGTCGCCGGCGCCCGAGAACACGGCCTCGAGGCGCTCGTACTTCTCGCTGGTCAGCACCGACTGCGGCGAGGCCAGCACGTTGTCGATGAACTGGTCGGGCAGCACCAGGCCGGTGACCAGGGTGTAGGGCACGCCGAACTCGCCGGCCGCCATCGCGATGTCGCGCGCGCCGGGCGGGCGCTCGCCGCTCCAGTCGGGCAGCAGCCAGCGCCACAGCGTGCTGTGGTTGCCCACCAGCACCGTGGTCTGGGGCAGCACCAGGTCGCGGAAGGCGTCGAGGTAGGCGTCGATCTCGTTCTCGTCCCACCACGAGAGGTTGGGCATGTACGCCACCACCGGCACCTCGGGGTAGTCGGCGGCGGTCTCGGCGATGGTGCTCAGCGCCTCGGGCGTGCCCGCGAAGCCGACCTTGATCAGTTGCACCTCGACGTCCTCGAGGATGGCGCGGGTCTGCTCGGCGATGGCCTCCTCGTCGAACGCGAAGTGGTCGAAGATCTCGGCCGTGTCGCGCGCGTAGGCGCCGGTCACCACCGGCAGCATGTGGGCGCCCACCGATCCCATGGCCAGCCCGTCGCCGGCCAGGCCGCCAGCGCCGCTCGGGTCGCTGGCATTGAACACCAGGACGCAAGGGGGATTCAGGTCCTGATCCGCCAATGCATCGTCGTCGGGCAGCGGATCGTTAAGATCGCCCGGTTTGTCAACGCTGTCTGCTGGATGTAAGTGGAAGGTCATACGCCGGGCGGAATCCGCTGGATGGTGGCATGGGCGCGACGTTTACACGGCGCCAGTGAGATACGCATAGATACACTCGTTGCATTTAATGAACAAGGACTTTAAGCTCCGATGAATACGAAAACTTGGATGTGCCTGATTTGTGGGTGGATCTATGACGAAGCTGTAGGTGTACCGGAGGACGGGATTGCGGCAGGCACGGCCTGGGCCGACGTCCCGATGAACTGGACCTGTCCCGAGTGCGGTGCGCGCAAGGAAGACTTCGAAATGGTTGAAATCTGAAAAGCATGGCATAGAGCTACGCGATCTGCGCCGGTGTACGGCGCGGCGGGCATCCAAGTCTCATGAGCAGGAGCTTTTGCAATGGGCCCGAATGGATCAGGTTACAAGGTGCTGGTCATTGACGACAGCAACACCATCCGGCGCAGTGCCGAGATTTTTCTGAAGCAGGGTGGTCACGAGGTTCTCCTCGCCGAAGACGGCTTCGACGCGCTTTCCAAGGTTAACGACCACAAGCCGCACCTGATTTTCTGCGACATCCTGATGCCGCGGCTGGACGGCTACCAGACGTGCGCCATCATCAAGCGCAACGCTCATTTCTCCAAGGTCCCGGTCGTGATGCTGTCGTCGAAGGACGGCGTGTTCGACAAGGCGCGCGGCCGCATGGTCGGCTCGCAAGACTACCTGACCAAGCCATTCACCAAAGACCAGCTGCTGCAGGCCGTGCAGCAGTTCGGCAACGTTTCACAGGAAGTGCAGTAAATGCCCATTCGAAAAATCCTCGTCGTCGACGACTCCAAGACTGAATTGGTGTTCCTGTCCGACCTGCTCCACAAGAACGGCTTCGCCGTGAAGACCGCCGAGAACGCCGAGGACGCCATGCGCCGCCTCGAGGAAGACCAGCCCGACCTGATCCTCATGGACGTGGTGATGCCGGGCCAGAACGGCTTCCAGCTCACGCGTGCGATCGCCCGCGATCCGCAGTACGCCGCGATCCCGATCATCCTGTGCACGAGCAAGAACCAGGAAACCGACCGCGTCTGGGGCATGCGCCAGGGCGCGCGCGACTACATCGTGAAGCCGGTGAACGCGCAGGAGCTGATGTCGAAGATCAGCGCGCTGAACTGAGCGCGGATCTGCCGAGTCCATGGCGAATCGCGACGCACTGAGAGCCTTCCAGTCCCGGCTGGCGAGCCGCCTGCAGGCCGCGCGCACCACCGGCGTGGCCGCGACCTGGCTCGCGGTCGAGGCGGGCGAGGGCAAGTACCTGTTCCCGCTCGGCCATGCCGGCGAAATCTTTCCCTGGACGCCGCCGCAGCCCGTGCCCTACACGGCGCCGTGGTTCCTCGGCGTGGCCAACCTGCGCGGCGGCCTCTACGGCGTGGTGCAGCTGTCGGCCTTCGCCAGCGGCGCGCCCAGCGGTCCGGCCGCCAGCGAAGCGGCCCGCATCCAGTCGCGGCTGGTCGCGCTCAACGAGCTGCTCGACGTCAACTGCGCGCTGCTGGTCGACCGGCTGGCGGGGTTGCGCGGCGTCGAGGCCTTCGCGGCCTCCGAGCCCCCGGGCGCCGATGCGCCGCCCTGGGCCGGGCACCTCTACATCGACGCCGCCGGCGAACGCTGGCAGGAAGTCAACCTGCAGGCGCTGTCGCAGCAGCCCCAGTTTCTGAGTATCGGCGCCTAGCTGTCACAGGCGCCTCTGCACCCGACCACCACCTGAAGGACCGACCGTGAGCTCGATCGCCGACAAGTTCAAGAAATTACTGCCCGCCAGCGGCAACGACAAGGCCCGCGTCGATGGTTCGGGTTCGCTCGCGATCGACAACGTCGACACGGTGCAGGTCCCCGACGAGAAAACCGTGCGCATCGCGCGCGCGCCGGGCGACGGTTCGTTCGGCGGCGCGCCGGCCGCCGGCTCCTTCAGCGAAGGCGGTGCACTGGTCGATGGCGGCGAGGCCGCCAACGAACCGGGCCGGCCCGATGCCGCCGACCTGCTCGCGGACGATGGCCGCGCCGGCCAGAGCCCCGCGCGCCAGCAGCGCGTGCTCGCGATCCTGCTGGCGGTGGTGGTGCTGGCGCTGCTGCTGGTCGCCGGCCTCGCCATCCTGCGCGCCGAACGGCTGGCGCAGCAGGTGGCGGCCACCGGCCAGTCGCTGATGCAGTCGCAGCGCCTCGCCAAGTCGATCTCGCAGGCCCTGGTGGGCAGCGCGCCGGCCTTCACCGAGGTGAAGGACAGCGCCGACGACCTCACGCGCCGCGTCAACGGCCTGACCAACGGCGACGAGGCACTGCGCCTCGAGGCCGTGGGCGAGGCCTACGGCGAGGACATGGGCAAGATCGGCCCGCTGGTCGCGCGCGCCGATGCGAGCGCCAAGGCCGTGCTGGCCCAGCGCCAGATCCTGACCCAGGTGGGTGCCGCTTTGCGCGACATCAACCAGCAGTCGTCCACGCTGCTCGAGATGACCGAGACCGTCGCCTCGCTCAAGATGCAGCAGAACGCCACGCTGCCCGAGATCTCGGCCGCCGGCCAGCTCGTGATGCTGACGCAGCGCATCGGCAAGTCGACCAACGAGTTCTTCACGGTCGAGGGCGTGAACCCCGACGCCGTGTTCCTGCTCGGCAAGGACCTGAACACCTTCCAGGAAACCACGCGCGGCCTGCTCGACGGCAATGCGCAGCAGCGCTTCCCCGGCTCGAAGGACCCGCAGACGCGCCAGCAGCTCGAAGCCATCCTGAAGACCTACGAGCAGATGCGCACGCAGGCGTCGGCCATCCTGGGCAACCTGCAGGGCCTGGTGGCGGCGCGCGAAGCGCAGGCGTCGATCCTGACCGACAGCGAACCGCTGCGCAAATCGCTGGGCGAGCTGCAGGACAAGCTGTCGGCGCGCACCGGCCTGGGCGCCGGCACCATCGTGCTGCTGTTCGTGCTCTCGCTGGCCGCCCTGGCACTGGCCGGCGCCATCGGTTTCGTGCAGGTGCGCGAAGGCCGCGAACGCGCCGCCAACGCCGAGCGCGAACGTCTCTCGGCCGAACAGGCTTCGGAGGAAGCCAGCCGCATCAACAACGCCAACCAGGCCGCCATTCTTCGGCTGATGAACGAACTGCAGACGGTGGCCGAAGGCGACCTGACGCAGGAAGCCACCGTGACCGAGGACATCACGGGCGCCATCGCCGACTCGGTGAACTACACGGTGGAAGAACTGCGGCTGCTGGTGGGCAACGTGCAGAACACGGCCACGCGCGTGGCGCTGACCACCTCGCAGGTGGAAAGCACCTCGACCGAGCTGCTGGCGGCCTCGACCGAACAGCTGCGCGAGATTCGCGAAACCGGCCAGTCGGTGCTGACGATGGCGGAGCGAATCAACGGCGTGTCTTCACAAGCGCAGGAGTCCGCCACGGTGGCGCGCCAGTCGCTGCAGGCCGCGTCCTCGGGCCTGCAGGCCGTGCAGAACGCCATCGGCGGCATGAACGCCATCCGCGACCAGATCCAGGAAACCTCCAAGCGGATCAAGCGGCTGGGCGAATCCTCGCAGGAGATCGGCGAAATCACCGAGCTGATCTCGGACATTACCGAACAGACCAACGTGCTGGCACTGAACGCCGCCATCCAGGCCGCGTCGGCCGGTGAAGCCGGTCGCGGCTTCTCGGTGGTGGCGGAAGAAGTGCAGCGACTGGCCGAACGCTCCGCGGACGCCACGCGCCAGATCTCGGCGCTGGTGAAGGCGATTCAGACCGACACGCAGGACGCGGTGGGCGCCATGGAGCGTTCCACGCAGGGCGTGGTCGAGGGGGCCAAGCTGTCCGACAACGCGGGTACCGCGCTGTCCGAGATCGACCGCGTGTCGCGCCGCCTCGCCGAGCTGATCGAGCAGATCTCGCAGTCCGCTTCCCGCGAGGCCGATTCGGCCAACGTGGTGGCGGCCAACATCCAGCACATCTTCGCCGTGACCGAGCAGACCGGCGAAGGCACGCGGACCACCGCGCAGCAGGTGCGCGAACTGTCGCAGATGGCCGAGGAACTGCGTCGTTCGGTGGCCCGTTTCAAGATTGCCTGACACAGAAGAACGGCGAGCATCCAAGGTGGCTATCCAATCCCCCGTCGCGGCCCCCCTCGCCGGCAATCCGCCGGCCACCGAAGACCTCGGGCCGCTGGCCTGGGTGCTCGGAGAAATCCAGAAGTCGCTCGAGAACGTCGGCAAGTCGCTGCGCCGCTTCGCGCGTGACGTCGGCAATGCGGCCGAGATCGAGAGCGGCCCGTTGCAGATGGCGCGCCAGCAACTGCACCAGGCCGTCGGCGCGCTGCAGATGGTGGGCCACAGCGCGCCCGCGCTGGTGCTCGGTTCGATCGAGTTCGCGGTGCAGGGCTTCGTGGCCGAACCGCAGCGCTGCACCGACAGCGCCGCGCTCAAGATCGAGCGCGCCGGCTTCGCCGTCACCGATTTCCTGCAGGCCCTGCTGGCCGGCAAGAACGTGTCCTCGATCGCGCTGTTCCCGCAGTACCGCGACGTGCTCGAACTGGTCGGCAACGAGCGCGTGCATCCGGCCGATCTCTGGAGCGCCAGCTGGCGCTGGGTCGAGATCCGTCCCGCGCTCACGCAGGCCTCGCTGGCCTACGACCCCTCGGTGCGCTCGCGGCTCGACCGCGAGGTGCTGCAGCTGGTCAAGACCGGCGACACGCAGGCCGCGCGCCGCCTGCAGGCGCTGTGCCTGGGGCTCGGCCGCGGTGCGCTGCTGCCGCGCGTGGCCAGCTTCTGGACCCTGGCGGCCGGCTTCTTCGAGGCGCTGGCGCTGGGCCTCGTGCCCGCCGACAGCTACGTCAAGCGCGCCGCCTCGCGCGTGCTGCTGCAGTACGCCACGCTCGCGCGCGGCGACAGCGTGGTGTCCGACCGGCTCGGCCAGGACCTGCTGTTCTTCTGCGCCCAGGCCATGCCCACCACGCGCGACGAAGCCACCACCCTGCGCAGCGTGCGCACGGCCTGGGGCATCGCGCATGAACAACGCGTCGACTACACGGTCGAGCAGTTCGGCCGCTTCGATCCGCTGGTGCTGGCCCAGGCCCGCAAGCGCATCGAGACCGCCAAGGAGATGTGGTCCGGCCTCTCGGGCGGCGACATCACGCGCACGCGCCAGGTGGCCGACACCTTCGCCCAGCTCGGCGAATCGCTGCACCGGCTGCATCCGCCGAGCGAGCCGATGGTGCAGGCGCTCGCGCATGCGGTCGATGCCTCGGTGCGCAGCGGCCAGCCGCCCGACACCGAGCTCGCGATGGAAGTCGCGACCTCGGTGCTCTACCTCGAGGCCGCGCTCGAAGACCTCGACCCCAGCGATCCGCAGCTCACCCAGCGCATGCTCAAGCTCGCCGGGCGCATCGAGCGCGTGCGCGCGGGCGGCCATTCCGAGCCGCTCGAGCCCTGGATGGAGGACCTGTACCGCCGCGTCAGCGACCGCCAGACCATGGGCACCGTGGTCGACGAGCTGCGCAGCCACCTGAGCGAACTCGAGAAGTCGCTCGACCAGTATTTTCGTCGCCCGGGCGAAAAGGGCCTGCTGCGCACCGTGCCGAGCCAGCTGCAGCAGATGCGCGGCGTGTTCTCGGTGCTCGGCCTCGACCAGGCCGCGCACACCGTGCAGCGCATGCGCGACGACGTGGAAGCGATGGTGGGCAGCGCCTCGCCGGCCGACGAGATGGCCGGCTTCGACGCGCTGGGCAACAACCTCGGCGCGCTCGGTTTCCTGATCGACATGCTGGGCTACCAGCCGGCGCTGGCCAAGCGCCTGTTCGTCTTCGACGCCGAGGTCGGCGAGCTCAAGCCGCTGATGGGCCGCCAGGCCGCCGATGCCGAGGACGCCGAGAGCGTGGCCGCGCCGGCCGCCGAGCCGCTGCTCAGCATCGAGGAAGTCGATGCCCAGATCGCGTCGAAGCTGGCCGCGCTGGCCACGCCGGCGCGCAAGGCCAAGCCCTCGCCGATCGAGGAATTCAGCCGCAAGGCCGACAGCTGGACCGCCAAGATCGTCGGCCCCGGCGCGCTGCCCGACACCGAGGTCACCGAGCTCGAGGAAGACGACCTGCAGAACATCTTCCTCGACGAGGCGCGCGAGGTGGTGCACAACGGCCAGAACGCGATCGTCGCGCTCGGCAGCCGTCCCGAGGACACCGACGAGCTCACGATCCTGCGCCGCGCGTTCCACACGCTCAAGGGCAGCTCGCGCATGGTCGGCCTCACCGACTTCGGCGATGCCGCCTGGTCGCTCGAACAGGTGGTCAACACCTGGCTGGCCGACCAGCGCCCCGCCACCCCCGAACTGCTGGCCGGCACGCAGCAGGCGCTGCGCGATTTCGGCCTGTGGGTCGAGGACATCGCGGCCTCGGCGCCGCACGGCTGGCAGTCCGCCCCGTTCAGCCGCCTCGCCGAAGCCCTGCTGGCCGGCGAGCCGGTGCCGACCGCGCCGCCGCGCGTGGCCGATGCCGAGGCGCTCGCGATCGCGGCGCGCCAGATCGCGGCCGATCCCCTGCCCACCTCGCCGGCCCCGCTCGAGGAGCTGCCGTCGCAGTTCGCGCTGCCGGCCGCGGCCGCGCAGGCGCTGCCCGAGTTGCCCGAGCTGCCGGACCTGTCGCTCGAACCGGCCGACGCCTCCGACACCTCCGACGTGCCGCAGGCCGCGTCGCGCACCGTGGGCCCGGAGGACGACGACTTCGTCTCCACCGACTTCCTCGACTTCGAGACCCGCGAGCCTTCGTCCACCGCGCCGGCACCGCTGCCGACCGCGCTGAGCGACGGCATCGACTTCGATTTCCTGGCGCCGATCGGCGCCGCCGCGAAGGCGTCCCAGCCGGCCGAGGAGGCCGCGATCGAGGCCGCCGGCCTGGCCGAGCTGCCGTCTTCCGCGCTGTCGATCGACGCCGCGCAAGCCTCGGCCGAGCGCGCCGAGGCCGCCGCGCCCGCGCTGCCCGACCTCGACTGGACGCCCGAGCCGCTGCCGCTGCGCGAAGCCAGCGATGCCGGCACGGCCGTGCCGATCGACTTCCCCGAGATCCAGCTCGAGCCCGTGGAGGCCCCGGCCGAGTTCGCCCAGGCCGCCACGGTCGCGCCCGAACCGGCCGCGCCCGAGACCGCCGCGCTGCTCGATGTCGCGGCCCAGGCCCTGCCGCTGGAGGCACCGGCCGAGCCCGAGGAAACGGTGCAGCCCGAGGCCGAGCCCGCGCCCGCGCCCGCCGCCGAGGCGCCGGCCGTTGCCGAGCCGCAGCCCGAATCCGTCGAGGTGACCGCCGCCGGCAGCGCCGACGACCAGGTCAAGGTGATCGGCCCGCTGCGCATCGGCATCGCGCTCTACAACGTCTACCTCAACGAGGCCGACGAATGGTCGCGCCAGCTCGCCACCGAGGTCGGCGAGTGGGCGCTGCAGCCCTACGAACGCGTGGCCGACTCGACCATCGCGCTGGCCCATTCGCTGGCCGGCAGCTCGGCCACGGTCGGCTTCCACAGCCTGTCGGGCATGGCGCGCTACTTCGAGGCCGCGCTGCAGCACCTGCAGATGCAGGGCAGCGGCACGCGCGAGCAGGGCATGGTGCTGGTCGCCGCGGCCGACGAGCTGCGCCGCCTGCTGCACCAGTTCGCGGTCGGCCTGCTGCGCGACCCCTCGCAGCAGACGCTGCAGGCGCTGCGCGACATCGCGGCCTCGCCGATGCCCTCGCCCTATGCCGAGGAGCTGGCACGCGACGAGCCGCGCGCGCCGCTGCAGGTGGTGTCGCCGCAGGGCAGCGCCGACGTGGCGCTCGACGACTCCGAGGACGCCATCGACCTGGCCGACGCGGTCGACGTCGACCTGTTCCCGATCTTCGAGGAAGAGGCGGCCGAACTGCTGCCGCAGCTCGGCGAGGCGCTGCGCCAGTGGTCGCACCATCCCGACGACGGCGCGCCGCGCACCTCGGTGCTGCGCACGCTGCACACGCTCAAGGGCAGTGCCCGGCTGGCCGGCGCCATGCGCCTGGGCGAGCGCGCGCACCGCATGGAATCCGAGATCGAACTGCTGGGCACGCAGGGCCACGTCGACCGTTCCGACATCGAGAAGCTGCTGGCGCGCCTCGACACGCTGCAGTCCACCTTCGACGCGCTGCGCGCGGCCGACGATGCGACCCAGGTCGAGCTGGCGCAGCGCGTGGCGGAAGCCACCGCGGCATCTGCGCCCACGCCCGTGGAACACCCGGAGCTGCGCGCCGAGCCCGCCAACGACGCCATCGCCGCGGTCGATGCCGACACCGACACCGAACCGGCGGCCGCCACGCCCGCACCGGTGCGCCCGGCCCCCGCCACGCTCGCGCCGCTGCGCGCGCCGGTCGGCCAGGCCGTGCGCATCCGCACCCAGCTGCTCGATCGCCTGATGGCGCAGACCGGCGAGGTCATCATCACGCGCTCGCGGCTCGAGGCCGAGATCGGCTCGCTGCGCGGCTCGCTGGCCGACCTCACGGGCAACCTCGACCGCCTGCGCCAGCAGCTGCGCGACATCGAGGTGCAGGCCGAGAGCCAGATGCAGTCGCGGCTGGCGCAGGCCAAGGATTCGCAGCAGGGCTTCGACCCGCTGGAGTTCGACCGCTTCACCCGCGTGCAGGAACTCACGCGCATGATGGCCGAGTCGGTGAACGACGTGGCGACCGTGCAGCGCACGCTGCAGAAGACGGTGCAGGCGACGGAAGACGACCTCAGCGTGCAGGCGCGCCAGACGCGCGAACTGCAGCGCGGCCTGCTGCGCACGCGCATGGTGGAGTTCGAGGGCATCTCCGACCGCCTCTACCGCGTGGTGCGCCAGGCCTCGAAGGACACCGGCAAGCAGGTGCGCCTCGACATCACCGGCGGCTCGATCGAAATGGACCGCGGCGTGCTCGACCGGATGACGCCGGCCTTCGAGCACCTGCTGCGCAACTGCGTGGCCCACGGCATCGAGGACGCCGCGCGGCGCGAGGCTTCCGGCAAGGACGCCAGCGGCCTGATCGTGATCGACCTCGCGCACGAGGGCAACGACGTGTCGGTGAGCTTCCGCGACGACGGCGCCGGCCTCGACCACGAGCGCATCGCCGAGCGGGCCCGCTCGCTGGGCCTGCTCGCGGCCGACCAGCCGCTCACGCCCGAGGAGGCCACCGAGCTGATCTTCCGGCCCGGCTTCTCCACGGCCGGCCAGGTGTCGGAACTCGCGGGCCGCGGCATCGGCATGGACGTGGTGCGCGCGCAGGTCGCCGCGCTCGGCGGCCGCATCGAGACGCGCAGCCAGCCGGGCCAGGGCACCACCTTCAAGCTGGTGCTGCCGCTGACCACCGCGGTGACGCACGTGGTCATGCTGCGCTTCGGCGAGGTGTCGATCGGCGTGCCGTCGAACCTGGTCGAACTGGTGCAGCGCGTGAACGCCACCGACCTCGAGTCGGCCTACCTGCACGACACCCATCCGTTCGGCAGCGAACAGGTGCCGTTCTACTGGGGCGGCGCGCTGCTGCAGGCCTCGCCGCGCAGCGAGCACATCGCTGGCCGCACCAACACCCTCGTGATCGTGCGCAGCGCCGCGCAGCGCGTGGCGCTGCACGTCGACGAAGTGCTGGGCAACCAGGAAGTGGTGGTCAAGAACCTCGGGCCGCAACTCGCGCGGCTGCCGGGCTTGGCGGGCATCTCGGTGCTGGCCTCGGGCGCGGTGGCGCTGATCTACAACCCGGTGGCACTGGCCGCGGTGCATGGCGAGCAGGCGCGCGCGCGCCAGGCCGCGGCGCTGGCGCAGCCGGTGGCGGTGGCCGACGAGCCGCGCGGCCCGCACGGCCAGGACCCGGCCGCGGCGCTGGCGCCGGTGGTGCCGCAGATCCCGCTGGTGCTGGTGGTCGACGACTCCATCACCGTGCGCCGGGTCACGCAGCGCCTGCTGCAGCGCGAAGGCTACCGGGTCTCGCTGGCGGCCGACGGCCTGCAGGCGCTCGAACGGCTGCAGCAGGAACGCCCGGCGGTCGTGCTGTCCGACATCGAGATGCCGCGCATGGACGGCTTCGACCTCGCGCGCAACATCCGCGGCGACGCGGCGCTGGCCGAGCTGCCGATCATCATGATCACCTCGCGCATCGCCGAGAAGCACCGCGACTATGCGCGCGACCTCGGCGTGAACCACTACCTCGGCAAGCCCTACTCCGAAGAAGAGCTGCTGCGGCTGGTGCGCGCCTACACCAGCGACACGGCGACGCTCGCGGCGGCCTGAGGCGCGCGCCACGAAAAAAAGCCCGGACGGCGATGCGCCTCCGGGCTTTTTCTTTGGGGCGGCCGGCGCTACTTCTTCGCCAGCGTCTTGCTGCGCGCCACCGCGTAGCGCTGCAGCGTGCGCTCGCGCGCCTCGGCATGGTCGACCACCGGCACCGGGTAGTTCTCGCCGAGCTTCACGCCGGCGGCCTCGAGTTCCACCGGCGTCGCCGTCCACGGCGAATGGATCGCGCCGTTCGACAGCCCCGCGAGCTGCGGCAGGTAGCGCCGGATGAACTTGCCGTCGGGATCGAAGCGCTCGCTCTGCGTCACCGGGTTGAAGATGCGGAAGTAGGGCTGCGCGTCGCAGCCGCTCGAGCTGGCCCATTGCCAGCCGCCGTTGTTCGAGGCCAGCTCGAAGTCGTTGAGGTGCAGCGCGAAGTAGGCCTCGCCGCGGCGCCAGTCGAGTCCCAGGTCCTTGCACAGGAAGCTCGCCACCACCATGCGCAGCCGGTTGTGCATGTAGCCGCTCTGGTTGATCTGCAGCATGGCGGCGTCGACCAGCGGATAGCCGGTGCGGCCCTGGCACCAGGCCTCGAACAACTGGTCGGCATGCTTGCCGTGGTGCCACTGGATCTTGTCGTACTCGGGGCGGAAGCTCTTCGATTCGCCCTTGGCGTGCACGTGCGGGAAATGGGCCAGGATCTGGAAGTAGAAGTCGCGCCAGATCAGCTCGCTGAGCCAGGTCGCGGCGCCCGCGTCGCCCCGCAGCGAGAGCTGGCGCGCCACGCCCGCCACCTGCCGGATCGACACCGTGCCGAAGCGCAGGTGCACGCCCAGGTAGCTGGGCCCGCGCACCGCCGGGTAGTTGCGCGCCGCCTCGTAGCGCTCGATGCGCTCGAAGAAGTCCTCGAACAGGATCGCCGCGCCGCGCGTGCCGGTGGGGATCTCGAGCGTGCCGAGGTTGCTCTTGGCGAAGCCCAGCGCCTCGAGCGAGGGCACCGGCGCGCGGTAGCCTTCTGGCGGCGGCACCAGGGCGTCGGCATGGCCGCGGCTCGGGTAGGACTTGAGGAAGAAGTCGTCGACCTTGGCCAGCCAGGCCCGCTTGTAGGGCGTGAAGACCGTGTAGGGCTGGCCGGTCTTGGTCATCAGCTCGTCGCGCTCGAAGACCGTCGAGTCCTTGTGGGTGTGGAAGCTCACGCCCGCATTGGCCAGCGCGCCGAACACGCCGGCGTCGCGCGCCAGCGCCTCGGGCTCGTCGTCGCGGTTGGCGAACACCGCCTGCACCTCGAGCGCGCGCGCCAGCGCCGGGATCTCCTCGGCCGCCGCCGCATGCCGCACGATCAGCCCGCCGCCGAGCGCGCGCAGCTCCTCGTCGAGCTCCAGCAGCGATTCGCGGATGAATTCCACCCGCCGGTCGACCCGCGGCAGGGGGTCGAGGATCGCCGTGTCGAACACGAACACGCAGACCAGCTGGCGGCAGCTTCGCAGGGCGTGGTAGAGGGCCGCGTTGTCGTCCACGCGCAGGTCGCGGCGGAACCACATGAGCCCTTTGGGGTAGGTCTTGTCGACGGCCAGTAAAATCGGAGGCATATGGCTTCCGATTCTGCCCCGATGAACCTGACGCATCACTTTTTGATAGCGATGCCGGGCCTGGAAGACAAGACCTTCAACCGCAGCGTCGTCTACCTGTGCGAGCACAGCGAGCGCGGCGCCCTGGGCCTGGTCATCAACAAACCCAGCGACATCAACCTCAAGGTGCTGTTCGAGAAGATCGAGCTGCACCTCGCGCGCCCCGAGCTCGGCGAGGCCCCGGTCTTCCAGGGCGGCCCGATGCAGACCGAGCGCGGCTTCGTGCTGCACGAGCCGGTCTTCACCGAGGCCGACAAACCCGAGGAATCGGTCTACGCCTCGACCATGACCATCCCCGGCGGCCTCGAGATGACCACCTCGAAGGACGTGCTCGAGGCCCTGGCCACGGGCGCCGGCCCGCGCAAGGTGCTGGTCTCGCTGGGCTACGCGGCCTGGGGCGAGGGCCAGCTCGAGTCCGAACTGGCCGAGAACAGCTGGCTCACGGTGGGCGCCGACCCGGCCGTGATCTTCGACACCCCCATCGACCAGCGCTACGACAAGGCGCTGCTGCTGCTGGGCCTGGAGGCCTGGAAGCTCTTGCCCGACGCGGGGCATGCGTGAACGCCACGGCCATGCCTGACGCGCCAGCTTCCGCTTCCAGCCCCGTTCCCCCTCCCGTTCCCGCCCATTTCCAGAGCTTCCTGGCCTTCGATTTCGGCCAGAAGCGCACCGGCGTGGCGAGCGGCAACCGGCTGCTGCGCAGCGCCACGCCGCAGGCCACCATCAAGGCCGAGGGCGCCGATGCCCGCTTCGCGCAGGTCGAGGCGCGCATCCGCGAGTGGCAGCCCGATGCGCTGGTGGTGGGCGTGCCCTTCCATCCCGACGGCGCCGCGCACGAGAATACCCGGCGCGCGCAGAAGTTCGCGCGCCAGCTGCGCGGCCGTTTCAACCTGCAGGTGTTCGAGGTCGACGAGCGCTACAGCACCACCGAGGCGCTCTCCCAGGGCGCGCGCGATGCCGATGCCGCCTCGGCCTGCATCATCCTGGAGCAATTCTTGAGGAGTCTTCCGTGAGTTCCACCCCCGCCATTCCCGACGCCGAGGCGCTCTACACGCAACTGCTGGCCGGCGTCCGCGCGCTGCTGCGCCCCGACACCCGGCTGGTGGGCGTCACCTCGGGCGGCGCCTGGCTGGTCGAGCGGCTGCAGAAGGACCTGGGCCTGGCCGGCGCGCCCGGCGTGATCTCCTCGGCCATGCACCGTGACGACTTCGCGCGCCGCGGCCTCGCGGCCAGCGCGCAGACCGCGTTGCCCTTCGACGTCAACGGCGCCGACGTGCTGCTGCTCGACGACGTGCTCTACACCGGCCGCACCATCCGCGCCGTGCTCAACGAGCTGTTCGACTTCGGCCGCCCGGGCTGCGTGCGCCTGGCCGTGCTGGTCGACCGCGGCGGGCGCGAGCTGCCGGTGGCGGCCGACTTCGCCGCCACCACGCTCGCGCTGCCCCATTCGCAGTCGCTGGCGCTGGCGCGCGCGGACGACGGCGCCTTCAGCCTCCAGGTCGAGGAAAGCAAGTAAGCCATGCTCTACAAGCGCAATCCCCAGCTCAACAAGAACGGCGAGCTCATCCACCTGCTGTCGATCGAGGGCCTGCCCAGGGACATCCTCACCCACATCCTCGACACCGCCGCCAACTTCACGAGCGTGAGCGACCGCGAAGTGAAGAAGGTGCCGCTCTTGCGCGGCAAGAGCGTGTTCAACCTGTTCTTCGAGAACAGCACGCGCACCCGCACCACCTTCGAGATCGCGGCCAAGCGGCTGTCGGCCGACGTCATCAACCTCGACATCGCGCGCTCCTCGGCGAGCAAGGGCGAGTCGCTGCTCGACACCATCGCCAACCTGAGCGCGATGGCGGCCGACCTGTTCGTGGTGCGCCACAGCGAGTCGGGCGCGCCCTACCTGATCGCGCAGCACGTCGCGCCGCACGTGCACGTGGTGAACGCCGGCGACGGCCGCCACGCGCACCCGACGCAGGGGCTGCTCGACATGTACACCATCCGCCACTACAAGAAGGACTTCGCCAACCTCACGGTGGCGATCGTCGGCGACGTGGTGCATTCGCGCGTGGCGCGCTCCGACATCCACGCGCTCACCACGCTGGGCTGCGCCGAGGTGCGCGTGGTCGGCCCCAAGACCCTGGTGCCCGGCGACATGGCCGGCATGGGCGTGCGCGTGTGCCACACGCTCGAGGAGGGCATCAAGGACTGCGACGTGGTCATCATGCTGCGGCTGCAGAACGAGCGCATGAGCGGCGCGATGCTGCCCTCGTCGCAGGAGTTCTTCAAGACCTACGGCCTCACGCCCGAGAAGCTGCAGCTCGCCAAGCCCGACGCCATCGTGATGCATCCGGGCCCGATCAACCGCGGCGTCGAGATCGACTCGGCCGTGGTCGATGGCCGGCAGAGCGTCATCCTCCCGCAGGTCACCTTCGGCATCGCCGTGCGGATGGCAGTAATGAGCATCGTCGCAGGTAACGAAGCATAGACATGTTGCTCGCCCCCAGTCTTCGCGCACTTCGTGTCGCTTCGCCAACCCCCTACCGGGGGCAACACCAGTGGCCCGGCGAAGCCGGTTCCACGGTGTTTCCCGACCAGGCCATGACCGTCACCGGACGTACAGACGCATGAACATCCACATCACCAACGGCCGCGTGGTCGACCCCGCGTCGGGCACCGACGAGAAGGCCGACGTCGCCGTCGCCGACGGAAAGATCGCCGGCATCGGCAACAGCATCCCCGCCGGCTTCAAGGCCGAGCGCACCCTCGACGCCAGCGGTTGCATCGTCGCGCCCGGCCTGGTCGACCTCGCCGCGCGGCTGCGCGAGCCCGGCTACGAGCACGAGGGCATGCTCGAGAGCGAGATGGCCGCGGCCGTGGCCGGCGGCGTCACCAGCCTGGTGTGCCCGCCCGACACCGACCCCGTGCTCGACGAGCCCGGCCTGGTCGAGATGCTGACCTTCCGCGCCGGCAAGCTGCCGGGCGCGCGCCTGTTCCCGCTCGGCGCGCTCACGCGCGGCCTAGCCGGCGGCGTGCTGACCGAGATGGCCGAGCTCACCGAGCGCGGCTGCGTCGGCTTCAGCCAGGCCGACGTGCCGCTGGCCGATACGCAGGTGCTGCAGCGAGCGATGCTCTATGCGAGCACCTTCGGCTACACCGTATGGCTGCGCCCGCAGGACCGCGACCTCGGCAAGGGCGTGGCCGCCAGCGGCGCGCTCGCCACCCGGCTCGGCCTCGCCGGCGTGCCGGTGGCGGCCGAGACCATCGCGATCTTCACCATCGTCGAGCTGATGCGCAGCACCAAGGCGCGCGTGCACCTGTGCCGCCTCTCGAGCGCCGCGGGGCTCGCGCTGGTGCGCGCCGCCAAGGCCGAGGGCCTGCCGCTGAGCTGCGACGTCAGCATCAACTCGCTGCACCTGGCCGACACCGACATCGGCTACTTCGACAGCCGCGCGCGCCTGAGCCCGCCGCTGCGCCAGCAGGGCGACCGCGACGCGCTCTCGGCCGCGCTGGCCGACGGCACCATCGACGCGCTGGTGTCCGACCATACGCCGGTCGAGGCCGATGCCAAGAACTTGCCGTTCGCCGAGAGCGAGCCCGGCGCCACCGGCCTCGAGCTGCTGCTGCCGCTGGCGCTGCAATGGGGCGAGCGCAGCGGCGCGGGCCTCGTGCGCGCGCTCGAGGCGATCACCAGCGCGCCCGCGCGGCTGCTGCCCGCGACCGAAGCCTGCGCCGGCATCGGCCGCCTCGCCGTCGGCGGTCCGGCCGACCTGTGCGTCTTCGATCCGTCGCTCGAATGGCAGGTCACGCCCGAGGCGCTGCGCAGCCAGGGCAAGTACACGCCGTTCGGCGGCTACGCCATGCAGGGCCGTGCGCGCCACACCCTCGTGGCCGGACGCGTGGTCCACGGCTGAGCCGCGTTCCGGCGCGCGACGACGACGACAACAACAGGAAGAAGGCGGTCGGGCCGATGCTGCATTCACTCAAGGCACTGCGCCGGCTGCTGCATGCGATCGCGCATGCGGTCGCCGGCTGGTGGACCATCCGCTTCACCTTCCCGGGCCTCGACCAGGCCGAGCGCAACGCGCGCGTGCAGGCCTGGGCCGCGCGCATGCTCGAGATCATGGGCATCACCTTGCGCGTGCAGGGCACGCCGCCCGCGCACGGGCCGGTGCTCTTGATCTGCAACCACCTCTCGTGGCTCGACATCACGGTGATCCACGCGGCGCGCCACGTGCGCTTCGTGTCGAAGTCCGACGTCAAGCACTGGCCGCTGATCGGCACGCTCTCGAGCGGCGCCGGCACGCTCTACATCGAGCGCGAACGCCGCCGCGACGCGCTGCGCGTGGTGCACCACATGACCGACGCGCTGCGCAACGGCGACATGATCGCGGTGTTCCCCGAGGGCACCACCAGCGACGGCCGCGGCCTGCTGCCGTTCCACGCCAACCTGCTGCAGGCCGCGATCTCCTCGGGCGCGCCCGTGGTGCCGGCCGCGCTGCGCTTTGCCGATGCCGCCACCGGCGAGACCAGCCAGGCGCCGCGCTACATCGACGACGACAACCTCGCCACCTCGCTGTGGAACACGCTGCGCGCGCCGCCGCTCTTGGCCATCGTGCGCTTCGGCGAGCCGCAGTCCTCGTACAGCCGCGAGCGCCGCACCTGGGCGCAGACGCTGCACGAGGACGTGCAGCAACTGCGCCGCGACACGCACTGAGCGGGTCTTCAGCGAGCCGGCTGCAGCGTCCGCGGCATGACGGCCGACGGGCTGTAGCCGCGCCGATCGGTGGGCACCACCAGCACGTCGCCCGTGGCCCAGCACAGCACGCGCTGCGCGACGCTGCCGAAGAAGAAATCGGCGAGCGGATGGGCGCGCCGCTTGCCGACCACGAGCAGCTCGGCGCGCGCGTGCTGCTGCTGCACCGTGGCCTGCCGCGCCGGGTCGCCGCGACCGATGGTCGACAGCACGCGGTTGCGTCGCGCGCTCGATGAATCGGTCAGCGAGAACAGCCGCTCGCGCGCCTGCCGCTGGCAGTCGTGGCGGTAGGTCCTGATGGCGTGGTCCGAGACATCGGCGTAGCGCAGCTTGCTTTCGTGCATGGTGTTGAGCGCATGGAACAGCTCGAGCGCGGCGTTGGCGTCGAGGCCATGGGCCAGGCTCACGAGTTCGTGCGATGCGGGCGTGAAGTCCACCGCCACCAGGATGCGGCCGTAGCGCGGCCGCGCGGCCAGCCGCGTCACGAGCACCGGGCAGCGCAACTGCCGCAGCAGGCGCTCCACCGGCTGGCCCGTGAAGAAGGCGCCGGGCGAACGGTCGCGCTCGTGCCGCAGCACCACGAGGTCGGCATGACGCGACTCGTCCACGATCTGCGCGAGGCCGCCGCTCGATATCGCGACCTGCTTGACCAGCACATCGAAGCGCGCGCCCATGGCGCGGGCCAGGGCCGCGAGCGCGGTGGCCGCTTCGGCGTGCGCGAGCGGTGCGAGGCTCGCGGGCGCGTACATGAGCTTGAGCAGCGCGCCGTGGTCCGCCGCGAGCCGGGCGGCGCGTTCGACAGCGTGCTGGCTGCGTGCCGACAGATCGGTGAGGGCGAGGATGGATTGAAAGCAAGGCGTGCCGGATGTGGCGTTGCCGTCGGGACGCACGTGCTCCCGCTGAACCTGGGGGTGATGCATGACGCACTCCATTCGAACGCGCCCCTGATGACGGGGGCGCAGTCACGCAGGGCGAGGGCCCGGCGGTCGATGGTTTGCGTTGAAGGTGAAGGGAAAGAGGTGGACCGCCGGGCTCAGGAATGTGCGAGCGTTTGCGGGGTCGCTGCCGTCATCCATGCACACGCCGGCATGCAAGCGCCGAAGCGGGGCGGCGCGGCGTGGAGCGACGAGTGAGCATGCATGCGGCGGAGTCTAGGCCGGATGCGGCCGGCACCCGCTCAGTACCCGCACGGCCTTTGCCAGATTGACGGAGGCGCCGTGCACCCTTCCAAAAAAAAGCGCGCCCCGAGGGACGCGCATCGGTGCACGAGGCACCGGAGGAGTAGAGGAAGAGCAAACGTAAAGAGACGAGCGCGGGTCAGAGAATCCCGAAGATCTTGAGACCGATGATCACGGTGATCGGCACGCCGCAGGCCCAGAGGATGAGGCTTTTCATGAAGGTTCTCCTGTGTTGTGAGTGGCTTGCAGATTCACACGCGGCGAGGGCCGCGCATTGCAAGAGAACCGAGGCACCGTGCGTGGGCAGGTGCCTACATCTTCAGCCGCGCGCGGCGGGCGCCTCGGGCGGCACGTAGCCGAGCCGGCGCGAGATCTCGAGCGCGCAGGCGCGCAGCGGCACCGCCACGCGGCCTTCCCAGTCGCTGTCGAAGGTGGCCTCGGGGCCCATCGCGGTGATGCCCAGCACGATGTTGTGCGTCGAGTCGAACACCGGCGCGCAGAAGGCGTCGATGCCCGGGATCGGCTGGCCCAAGGTGCGCGACATGCCGTGCATGCGCGTCTCCACCAGCAGCGCCTCGAGCTGCGACTGCGACAGCTCCTCGGTGCCGCGGCCGCCGGCCGGGCCGCGCAGGCGCGCGAGGTCGTCCACCATCATCTTCTCGACCACCTTGGGCGGCAGGTAGGCCGCGAACAGCCGGCCCGTGGCCGTGTAGGCCAGCGACATCACGGTGCCGGTGCGCAGGTTCACGTGCAGCGGGTGGATCGGTTCCTCGAGCCGCACCACGGTCGGCCCGAAGTTGCCCCAGACGGCGACCGCGATGCTCTGCTCGGTTTCCGAGGCCAGCGCCTCGATCAGCGGCGAGGCCTCCTTGATCGGGTCGAGCCGCTGCAGCTTGGCCAGCCCGAGCTGCAGCGCCAGCGGGCCCAGCTCGTAGCGGCCCGCGCTGTCCTGCACCACGAAGCCGACCTTGAGAAAGCTCACCAGGTACGGATGGGCCTTGCCCACCGGCACGCCGGCGGCCTTGCCGAGGTCGCGCAAGGCCATGGGCGCGACATGCCGCCCGAGGGCGACGAGCAGCTGGGTTCCTATTTCGACGGATTGGATGCCACGTCTCGGCTTTTCCATGGGGCGCCCGGCGTGGGGGTTGAGAGTGGGGGCGAGTATAGCCATCAGGGTTTCTACTGATATTGTCGTGTTCAATCGACGATGACTGATCATCTGATAGTAACTAAACGACTTGACCATATCAATGTCGCTGCCTAAACTTCGCGGCAACTTAAGTCCTACAGAAACAAGGCAGACAGGCAGAGATGGAACAGAACACGTTGGAATGCGATGTGCTCGTCGTCGGCAGCGGCGCCTCGGGCATGGCGACCGCGATCACGGCGGCGTCGCAGGGTTTGAAGGTGCTGGTGGTCGAGAAGGAACCGCGCTTCGGCGGCACCACCGCGCGTTCGGGCGGCTGGCTGTGGATTCCGGGCACGCGCCTGGCCACGGAGCAGGGCATCCACGAGCCGGCCGGCGCCGCGCTCGACTACATGAAGCACGAGACCACCACCCACTTCGATGCGGCGCGCGTGAGCGCCTTCCTCGAGATGGGCCCGAAGGCGATCGACTTCTTCACGCGCAACACCTGCGTGCAGTTCGACATGCCGCCGGTGTTCCCCGACTACCACGCCGAGGCGCCCGGCGGCCAGCCGGGCGGGCGCTCGATGGTCACGCGCCCCTTCGACGGCCGCGAGCTCGGTCCGCGCATCAAGCAGCTCGCGCCGCCGCTGCCGGAGCTCACGGTGTTCGGGATGATGTTGGGCTCGGGCCCCGAGATCAAACACTTCATGCGGGCCTTCAAGTCGCCGACCTCGTTCTGGTACGTGACCAAGCGGCTGAGCCGGCACTTCCTCGACGTGCTGCGCCATGGCCGCGGCATGACCCTGACCAACGGCAACGCGCTCGCGGGCCGGCTCGCCAAGGCCGCGATGGACCAGAACATTCCCGTGTGGCTCTCCTCGCCCGTGAAGAAGCTCGTGGTCGAGTACGACGGCGTCTCGGGCGCGGTGGTGCAGCACGAGGGCAAGAGCGTGCGCGTGGTGGCCAAGCGCGGTGTGGTGCTGGCCTGCGGCGGCTTCCCCTACGACGTCGAGCGCCGCAAGCAGCTGTTCCCACATGCGCCCACCGGCAAGGAGCACTACTCGCCTTCGCCTTCGACCAACACCGGCGACGGCCTGCGGCTGGCCGAGGCGGTCGGCGGCCGCGTCGACGGCACCATCCCGCATGCCGCGGCCTGGGTGCCGGCCTCGGTCACCACCCGGCCCGACGGCACGAAGGGCGTGATGCCGCACTTCATCGACCGCGCCAAGCCCGGCGTGATCGCGGTCACGCCCAAGGGCAAGCGCTTCGCCAACGAGGGCAACTCGTACCACGACTTCGTGCAGGCGATGGTCAAGGCCTGCGCCGGCGAGCCCGAGGTCACGGCCTGGCTGCTGTGCGACCACAAGGCGCTGCGCGACTACGGCCTGGGTTGCGTGGCGCCGGCGCCGCTGCCGATCGGCCGGCACCTGAAGAGCGGCTACCTCAAGCACGGCGCCAGCATCGGCGAGCTCGCGCAGCAGATCGGCATCGCGCCCGAGGTGCTCGAGGCCACGGTGAAGGAGTTCAACGACAGCGCGCGCACCGGCGAGGACCCGCTGTTCGGCAAGGGCAGCAAGGCCTACAACCGCTACCAGGGCGACGCCAACGTCACGCCCAACCCCTGCGTCGCGCCGCTGGAGCACGGCCCCTACTACGCGATCAGGCTCGTGGTCGGCGACATCGGCACCTTCGCCGGCCTGGTGGTCGACGAGAAGACCCGCGTGCTCGACGTCAACCGCCAGCCGATCAAGGGCCTCTACGCGGTCGGCAACGACGCGGCCAGCGTGATGGGCGGCAACTACCCGGGCGCCGGCATCACGCTCGGCCCGGCGCTGACCTTCGGCTACGTCGCGGGCCTGCAGGTGGCGCAGGGCGCCACGGCCGCCGCCACGCTGCAGGTCGAACAGCGCGAGGCCGTGCCCGTGCGCCGCACCGCCTGAGACCTCTTCCCTTCAACCACCCACATTCATCAGAAGGAACCTTTCCGATGGCCTTTCCTCCCCACGTCGCGCCGCGCCTGCTCGAAGGCCGCCTCGCGCTGATCACCGGCGCCGGCCAGGGCAACGGCCGCGCGCTCGCGCTGGGCCTGGCGCAGGCCGGCGCGCGCGTCGTCGTCACCGACATGAACGAGGCCACCGTGGGCGAGACCGCGCAGCTGGTGCGCGACGAAGGCGGCCAGGCCTGGTCCTTCGTGCTCGACGTGACCTCGCCCGAGGCCTGCCATGCGCTGGCGGTGCGCGTGGGCGACGAGATCGGCGCCATCGACCTGCTGGTGAACAACGCCGGCATCATCATCCGCGAGGGCACGGCCAGCCCCAATGCCGCGGCCAACTGGAAGAAGACGCTCGACGTCAACGTGCACGGCACCTTCAACGTCACCCACGCCTGGCTCGGCGCGATCAAGGCCACGAAGGGCGCGGTGATCAACATCGCCTCGATCGCCGCCTACGCGGGGCAGGGCGCGAGCCTCGGCTACTCGCCCTCGAAGGGCGCGATCAAGATGTTCACCCAGTCGCTCGCGCAGGAGCTCGCGCCCTTCGGCGTGCGCGTCAACGCGCTCGCGCCCGGCGTGATCGAGACGCCGATGACCGCGGCCACGCGCGAGAACCCGCAGCGCCTCGAATCCTTCATGACGCGCATCCCGATGGGCCGCGTCGGCCAGACCGAGGACCTCGTGGGCCCGGTGATCTTCCTCGCGAGCGACATGTCGCGCTACGTCACCGGCATCACGCTGCCGGTGGACGGCGGCTTCCTCGCGGTCTGAGCCTTCCGCCGCTTTTCGCTTTCCCGACCGTCAATCCTCCAGGAGACAAAGAATGAAGACCTTCCGTCTGTACAAGACCTTGCTCGCGAGCGCCGCCTTCTGCGCGTTCGCCGCCGGTGCCTCGGCGCAGGACATCAAGCTCGGCTACAACGGCGACCTCTCGGCCTCGCCCTCGGCGCAGAGCGGCCAGGCCGCGGTGCTCGGCATGGAAGCCGCGATCGCCGACCTCAATGCCGCCGGCGGCGTGCTCGGCCGCAAGTTCACGCTGGTCACGCGCGACGACGTGTCGGCGCCGCCCAAGTCGATCCAGAACATGAGCGACCTGATCGACAACGAGAAGGTGGTGGCGGTGTTCGGCCCCACCAACTCGGGCAACGCCATGGCCTGGAAGCACATCGCCAACCAGAAGAAGATCCCGGTGCTGGGCAACGTGGGCTCGGGCACCGACATCACCAAGCCGATGAGCGCGGGCGCCGACAACTACATGTTCCGCGTCTCGATGGTCGACCGCGAGCAGGTCGCGGCGCTGATGGCCTATGTGAAGAAGAACACCGCCGCCTCGAAGGTGGTGGGCCTGATGGCCGAGACCACCGGCTACGGCCAGGGCGGCCTCAAGGACATGGAGGAGATCGCCAAGCTGCAGGACATCAAGATCGCGGCCACCGAGCGCTTCGGCGTCGGCGACACCGACATGACCTCGCAGCTGTCGAAGATGAAGGCCGCCAACGTCGACACCGTGGTGGTGTGGGCGCAGGGCACGCCGATCGCGCAGCTGGTGCGCAGCATGGAGAAGATCAACTACTTCCCGCTGACGCTGACCTCCTGGGCCGCCGACAACATCACCTTCTACGACGCGGCCGGCAAGGCGCTGGCCGAGAAGCCGATCTTCATGCGCACCGTGAGCGAGACCCGCACGCCCGCGCAGCAGAAGCTCTTCGACCGCATCGGCAGCAAGCTCAAGGCGCCCGGTTCGTTCTCGTTCGCGCTGCATGGCTACGACTCGGTGCTGCTGCTGGCGCAGGCGATGAAGCAGGCCAACGGCACCGACGGCGCCGCCGTGCGCGCCGCGCTGGAAGACCTCAAGACCCCGGTGCAGGGCGTGCTCAAGACCTACGAGAAGCCCTTCAGCAAGACCAACCACGAGGCGCTGACCGCCAAGGACCTGGTCTGGATCCGCTGGAAGGACGGCAAGCTGCTGCCCTACAGCGACGCGCTGATCCAGGGCCTGAACGCGGCCGACTTCAAGCAGTAAGAGCAAAAAAGGAAGCGAGGCCGGCGCGCCCGCGCGGCGCCCGGCCTCGCCTCGCAACGGAGATACACACATGGTTGAAGCGCTCCTGCAGGCGCTCATCAGCGGGCTCGCCGTCGGCGGTGCCTATGCGCTGGTGGCACTGGGATTCAGCATCACGTTCACCACCACCAAGACGCTGAACTTCTCGCACGGCGAGTTCGTCTCGGCCGGCGCCTTCATCGGCATGAGCGCCCTGTTCCTGGTCCTGGGCAAGCCGCTGGCCTCCACCACCTTCGGCGATGCCGTGCCCGGCGCCGGCGCGCAGCTGTTCGCGCTGCTGGCGGCGCTCGGCGTGATGGGCCTGCTGGGCTGGCTGCTCTACGTGCTCGGCGTGCGGCCGTTCGCGGGCCGCCCCGGCATGGCCTGGGTGATGAGCACGCTGGGCTTCGGCGTGATCCTGCAGAGCGTGGGGCTCGCGATCTGGGGCCCGAAGCCGGTGGTGGTGCCCGCGCCCGTGGGCGACACCGTGATCCGCATGTTCGGCGTCGGCGTGCGGCCGCAGGAACTGCTGACCCTGGGCGTGGCCGTGGTCGTGATGTTCGGCTTCGACCGCGTGATGAACCGCACCATGGTCGGCAAGGCCATGCGCGCGGTGGCGCAGAACGGCAACGTGGCCAGCCTCATGGGCATCAACACCAACGCCGTGATGATCGGCGCCTTCGTCGTCAGCTCGGCGCTGGCGGGCCTGTCGGGCTTCCTGCTCGCGCCGATCGCGCAGGCCTCGCTGTTCATGGGGCTCACCGTAGGCCTCAAGGGCTTCTCGGGCGCGATGATCGGCGGCCTCAGCAATCCGCGCGGCTGCGTCATCGGCGGCTTCCTGCTCGGCGTGCTCGAGTCGATGGTCAATCTCTGGCAGGCGCAGTGGCGCGAGGTGGCGGTGTTCGCGCTCGTGATCCTGGTGCTGGCCTTCCGGCCCACGGGCCTGTTCGGCAGCCGCGCGGTGGAGAAGGTATGAAGCGCCTGGTCCATCCCCTGGTCGTGGTGGCGGTCGCCGCGGCGCTGATCGGCATCGTCTCGCTGTTCGGCAACGACTACTACCTGCGCATCGCCTTCATGATGTGCGTCTACTACCTGTGCGCGGCCGGCATGAACGTGCTGGTCGGCTATGCGGGACAGAAATCGCTGGGCCAGGCCGGCCTGTTCGCGGCCGGCGCCTACGGCGTCGCGCTGCTGACCTCGCGCACCGACATGGACCCCTGGCTCGCGCTGCTGCTCGCGGCCGTGATCTCGGGCCTGTGCGGCGTGCTGATCGCGCTGCCCTCGCTGCGCGTGAAGGGCCCCTACCTCGCGATGGTCACACTGGCCTTTGGCATCGTGGTCGAGAAGCTGGTCGGCGAATGGACCGAGGTGTTCGGCGGCGCGCAGGGCATCTACGGCATCCGCCCGCTGACCTGGAAGGGCGCGCCGCTCGACACCACGCAGTGGGTGGTGCTGGGCATCGTGCTGAGCGCCGCGCTGCACCTGCTGCTGCGCAACCTGCTGCAGGGCCGCTTCGGCCGCGCGCTGCTGTCGCTGCAGGCCGACGAGATCGCCTCGTCATCGGTGGGCGTGCGCGTCTACCGCGCCAAGGTCATGGCCTTCGTGGTCGCGGCCGTCACCTGCGGCATCGCGGGCGCGCTGGTGGCGCAGCAGAACCAGTACATCAACTCCGACTTCATCACCTTCCACCTGTCGATCTTCATCCTGCTGCTGGTGCTGTTCGGCGGCGCGGGCTCGATGTACGGACCGATCGTGGGCGCGGTGCTGCTCACGCTGACCGACGCGCTGCTCGCGCGCTGGCCCTCGGCGCAGCACTTCCTCTACGGCTTCCTGCTGCTGTTCGCGCTCTACGTGATGCCCGGCGGCGTGGTGGGGCTGGTCGACAAGTGGGTCAGCCGCTCGCGCCACCGCGGCGAGGGCGCCGGCGGCCAGGGCGTGCCGGGGCAGATCGGCCCGGGCGGCGAGGGCGAGCTGCTGGTGGTGCAGGGCGTGACCAAGTCCTATGGCGGCGTGAAGCCCGCGCAGGACGTGTCGTTCAGCCTGCAGCGCGGCCACATCCATGCGCTGATCGGGCCCAACGGCGCGGGCAAGAGCACCATGATCAACATGCTCACGGGTGTGATCCAGCCCGATGCCGGCGCGATCCGCTTCCTCGGCGAGAACATCGTGGGCCGGCCCGCGCACACCATCTGCTGCCTCGGCATGGGCCGCACCTTCCAGAACCTGCGGCTGTTCGCCGAGCTCTCGGTGCTCGACAACGTGATGCTCGGTCGGCACAGCCGCATGAGCAACGGCTTCCTGTCCTCGCTCGTGGCCTGGCCCACGGCCGGCAAGCAGGAACGCGAGACGCGCGAGCGCGCGCTGCAGCTGCTCGACCTGGTCGGCCTCGGCCACCTCGCGCACTGGCCCGCGGGCAGCCTGCCCTACGGCCTGCAGCGGCGCGTGGAGCTGGCGCGCGCGCTGGCCACCGAGCCGCAGCTGCTGCTGCTCGACGAACCGGCGGCCGGCCTCAATCCCCAGGAGACCGCCGAGCTCGGCGAGCTGCTGCTGCGCATCGGCAAGTGCGGCGTCTCGATCCTGATGGTCGAGCACCACATGGACCTGGTGATGTCGATCTCGGACCACGTCATCGTGCTCGACTACGGCATCAAGATCGCCGAGGGCCGGCCGGCCGAGGTGCAGGCCAATCCGCGCGTGGTCGAGGCCTACCTGGGCGTCGACGACGACGAGGCCGATCGCGCGCCGCACGGCCTGCAGCCGCAGCCCGCCTGAGCGAAAGGACCCACACCATCATGTTGAAGATCGAATCGGTGAAGGTCTCGTACGGCGCCATCGAGGCCGTCAAGGGCGTGAGCCTCGAAGTGCGCGCGGGCGAGGTCGTCACCATCATCGGCGCCAACGGCGCCGGCAAGAGCACCCTGCTCAAGAGCATCGTCGGCCTCGAGCCCGTGGCCCAGGGCCGCGTGCTGATCGACGGCAAGGACTGCACGCAGGTGCCTTCGCACCAGCGCGTGGGCCTGGGCGTGGCGCTGTCGCCCGAGGGGCGCGGCGTGTTCCCCGACCAGAGCGTGCGCGAGAACCTGATGCTCGGCGCCTACTCGCGCCGCGCCGACAAGGCCTTCGTCGACAACGCCATCGAGCGCGAGTTCGCGCGCTTCCCGCGCCTGAAGGAACGCCAGCACCAGCCCGCGGGCACCCTGTCGGGCGGCGAGCAGCAGATGCTGGCGATCGCGCGCGCGCTCATGAGCGATCCCCGGCTGCTGCTGCTCGACGAGCCCTCGCTGGGCCTCGCGCCGCTGATCATCAAGGACATCTTCGATGCCATCCGCCAGCTGCGCAGCTCGGGCCTCACCATCCTGCTGGTGGAGCAGATGGCCAAGCAGGCGCTCGGCGTGGCCGACCGCGCCTACGTGCTCGAGACCGGCTGCATCACGCTCGAGGGCTCCGGCCGCGAGCTGCTCGACAACCCCAAGGTGAAGTCGGCCTACCTCGGCACGCACTGACCCCAACGTCCAACCCTTCCCAAGGAAACCCAATGACCGCACCCGCCACCAAGAAATTCGCCAGCCAGGCCGACCTCGAGGAGAAGAAGGTCTCGTTCACGCGCCTCTCGGAGAACGCCTATGCCTACACGGCCGAGGGCGACCCGAACACCGGCATCTTCATCGGCGACGAGGCCGTGATGGTGGTCGACACCCAGGCCACGCCCGCGATGGCGCAGGACGTGATCCGCCGCATCCGCGAGGTCACGCCGCTGCCGATCAAGTACGTGCTGCTGTCGCACTACCACGCGGTGCGCGTGCTCGGCGCCTCGGCCTATTTCAAGGAAGGCGCCGAGCAGATCATCGCCAGCCGCGACACCTACGACCTGATCGTCGAGCGCGGCGAACAGGACAAGGCCAGCGAGATCGGCCGCTTCCCGCGCCTGTTCCGCAACGTCGAGTCGGTGCCGCCGGGCCTGACCTGGCCCACCATGACCTTCGACGGCACCATGAGCGTGTGGCTCGGCAAGAAGCTCGAGGTGAAGATCGCGCAGGTCGGCCGCGGCCACACCAAGGGCGACACCATCGCCTACCTGGAAGACCAGAAGATCTGCTTCGCGGGCGACCTGGTCGAATACCAGAGCACCGCCTACGCGGGCGACTGCTACTTCCGCGACTGGCCCACCACGCTCGATCGCCTGGCCGGCTTCGGTTTCGAGAAGCTGGTGCCGGGCCGCGGCGCCGCGCTCGAGAACGCCGCCGACGTGCGAAAGGCCATCGCCTCCACGCGCGCCTTCATCTCCGACGTCTACACGCTGGTCAACAACGGCGTGGCGCAGGACAAGACGCTCAACGTCATCTACAAGGAGACCGTGGCCGCGCTGCGCCCGACCTACGGCCACTGGGTGATCTTCGACCACTGCATGCCCTTCGACGTGACGCGCGCCTACGACGAGGCCACCGGCCACGTGCATCCGCGCATCTGGACCGCGGAGCGCGACATCGAGATGTGGAACGCGCTGGAAAGCTGAGGTGAAGCGCAGCGCGGCCGCGCCGGTCGCCACGCCGGCCTCGGTGCAGGGCTGGATGCTGCTGGCCATGGTGCTGTGGGGCGTCAACGTCTCGGCCGTGAAGGCGCTCACCGCCTCCTTCGAGGCGCTGCCGCTGGCGGCGCTGCGCATGGCGGTGGCCTGCGTCGCGCTCAGCGCCGTCGTGCTGTGGCGGCGCGGCGGGCTGCCGTTGCTCGGCGCGCGCCAGCTGGCCGCGATGGCCGGCTGCGCCTTCCTCATGGTGTATGCCAACCAGATCCTGTTCGCGCACGGCCTGCAGCGCTCCACCGCCACCAACGGCGCGCTGATCATGGCGCTGAGCCCGCTGGTGTCGGCGCTGATGGCCGCGCTGGTGTTCCGCGAGCCGCTCACGCCGCGCCGCCTGCTCGGCGTGGCGCTGGGCTTCGCGGGCGTGGCGGCCGTGGTGCTGAGCCATCCGGGCGCCACGCTCTCGCACGCCGGCCTCGGCGACCTGATGCTCGCGCTGTCGGTGATCAGCTTCGCGGTCGGCGGCGTCGGCGTGCAGCGGCTCGCGCGGCAGCTCGATCCGCTGTCGATGAGCTGGGTCATCTACCTGATCGGCACCGCGATGCTGATCGTGCATGCCGCGCTCGGGCCCTCGCCGCTGGGCGCGGCGCAGCTCTTTCCGGGCGCGTGGCCCTGGGTGCTGGTGCTGTTCTCGGGCGTGGCCGCCACCGCGGCCGGCAACCTGATCTGGAACCGCTCCATCTCCGTCATCGGCATCGCGCGCACCGCCGTGTTCCTCTACTGGGTGCCGGTGTTCGGCGTCGGCTTCGCGGCGCTGCTGCTGGGCGAGACGCTGACCGTCTGGCACCTGTTCGGCTTCGCCGCCGTGATGGGCGGCACCTGGCTCGGCACGCGGCCGGCCAGGCCTTCTTCCTGAATCATCCATGTCCGATCCGCTTCCCCTGCTGTTCCAGCCGCTGCGCCTGCGCGGGCTCGAGCTGTCCAACCGCGTCGTGATCTCGCCCATGTGCCAGCACGCGGCCGAGCGCGGCCATGCCACGCCCTGGCACCTGGTGCACCTGGGCAAGTTCGCGCTCGGCGGCGCCGCGCTGATCCTCACCGAGAGCACGGCGGTCGATCCGCGCGGGCGCATCGGCACCGCCGACCTCGGCCTGTGGAAGGACAGCCAGGTCGCGCCGCTCAAGGCCGTGGTCGATTTCGTGCACGCGCAGGGCGGCGCCATCGGCGTGCAGCTCGCGCATGCGGGCCGCAAGTCGGGCAGCGAGCCGCTGTGGGAAGGCGGCGCGGCCTTGAGCGCACAGACCATGGCGGCCGACGAGGAGCCCTGGGAGCGCCTGGGCCCGAGCGCGCTCGCGGCCGGCCCGGGCTGGTCGGCGCCGCGCGCGCTAGGCCTCGACGAGATCGAGGCCGTGGTGCAGCGCTTCGTCGATGCCGCGCGGCGCGCCGACGAGGCGGGCTTCGACGTGGTCGAGCTGCACTTCGGCCACGGCTATCTGGTCGCGAGCTTCCTCTCGCCCAATGCCAACCGGCGCGACGACGCCTATGGCGGCAGCCGCGACAAGCGCATGGCGCTCGCGCTCGAGATCGCGCGCCGCGTGCGCGCCGCCTGGCCCGAACACAAGCCGCTGTTCTGCCGGCTGTCGGCGGTCGACGGCACGCTCGACGGCTGGAGTCTCGACGACTCGGTGGCGCTGTCGCGCGCGCTCAGTGACTGCGGCGTCGACGTCATCGACTGCTCCTCGGGCGGCCTCACCGAGGAAACGCGTGCCTTGCCCGTGCCGCGCGGCCTGGGCTTCCAGGTGCCGTTCTCGGCGCGCATCCGGCGTGAGGCCGGCGTGACCACGCAGGCCGTGGGAATGATCGTCGACGCGCGCCAGGCCGAGGCCGTGCTCGCCGCCGGCGATGCCGACCTGGTCGCGCTGGGCCGCGAGGCGCTATTCGATCCCTACTGGGCCCACCACGCCGCCGCCGAGCTCGGCGTCGACCCCGCCTACCGGCGCTGGCCCGTGCGCCACGGCGTGTGGCTCGCCAAGCGCGCGCCGGGCCTCGCACGCGCGCGGGCCGAGGCGGCCGCCGCATCCAACGACAAGGAGACACCCGCACCATGACCGACGCCACGATTCCTTTGCGTATGGGCCTGATCCGCAAGAAGCCCGACTGGACCGACGAGGCCTTCCGCCACCACTGGCGCCACAGCCACGGCCCGCTGGTCGCGCAACTACCCACCTTGCGCAGCTATCGCCAGAACCTCGTGACCGACCGGCTGCAGCGCGGCATCGACTTCGCGCGCGGCCCGTGGGACTTCGACGGCTTCTCGCAACTGGGTTTCGATGTCGCGGCGCAGGCGAACGCCGCTTTCACCGACGGCGAGCTCGCCGCGCGCATCCGCGAGGACGAGCGCCATTTCCTCGGCGGCCTGCACATCGTGGGCGTCGCGCAGAGCACCGTCATCGCGCCGCCGGCCGGGCCGCACCGCCTGCTCAAGCGCATCTCGACACTGCGCCGCCGCACCGACATCTCCGAGGACGACTTCCGCCGCGAGTGGAAGGTGCATGCCGACCATGTGCGCCGGATGCCCGGCGTGGGCGGCTACCGCCAGAATGTCGTGACCGCGCGCGAGTTCGACAAGGGCACGCCCTGCGGCTACGAGACCCTGCCGATCGACGGCATCGTCGAGCTGTGGTTCGAGAACACGGACACCTTGAACGCCGCCTTCGGCTCGGCGCAGGGGCAGCGCACGATGGCGCATGCGAAGAGTTTCCTGGCGGAGATCACGGCGTTCGTGGTGGAGGAGCACCGGGTGGTGTGAGGCCGTCGCGGCCGAGGGCCGACAGGCGCGGATCCGCGGGATCGAAACCCCAGTCGCGCAAGGCCTCGTCGCCACCGCCGCGCGCGTCGGCCGGCGCGCGGCCCGCGACGCTCGCGGTGCGCGAGAAGCGTGGCGCCGGCGCGGGCTGCTGCACGCCACCGACCGGCACGAAGCTCTCGCGCGCCACGTGGTGCGCATGGCCCGGCACTTCGCCGAGCGACAGCACGGGCGTCACGCAGGCCTCGGTGCCGTCGAAGACCGCGCACCACGCATCGCGCGTGCGCGTGGCGAAGAGGGCGGCGAACCGGCGCCGCGTTTCGGGCCAGGCAGCGCGGTCGTGCTGCGGCGGCAGCGCATCGGGCGCCAGGCCCAGTCCCGCGAGCAGCGCGGCATAGAACGCAGGCTCGATGGCACCGACCGCCAGGTGCCGGCGGTCGCTCGTCTCGTACACGCCGTAGAACGGGGCGCCGCCGTCGAGCAGGTTGGCCTCGCGGCGGTCCAGCCATTCGCCCGTGGCCACGCGTCCCAGGATCGGCGCCATCAGCAGCAGCGAGCCGTCGACCATCGCCGCGTCGACGACCTGTCCCTGGCCGCTGCCGCGCGCCTCCAGCACGGCGGCCATGACACCGAGCGCCAGCAGCATCGCACCGCCACCGAAGTCGCCGACGAGGTTGAGCGGGGGCACCGGCCTGTCGACCGTGCCGGTGGCATGCAGCGCACCCGTGAGGCCGATGTAGTTGATGTCGTGGCCCACGGCCCGTGCGAGCGGCCCGTGCTGGCCCCAGCCCGTCATGCGGCCGTAGACCAGCGCGGGCGATGCCGCGAGGCAGGCCTCGGGCCCGAGGCCCAGCCGCTCCATCACGCCGGGGCGGTGGCCTTCGAGCAGCACGTGCGCGTTGCGCGCCAGCGCGAGCACGGCATCGCGCGCAGCCGGGTCCTTGAGGTCGGCCGTCACGCTGCGCCGGCCGCGCAGCACCGTCTCGTGCCGCATGTCCCGCGCGATGCCCATGCCGGCCGGCACGGGCCGCACGATGCGCAGCACGTCGGCGCCCATGTCCGCGAGCATCATCGCGGCCCAGGGCACGGGGCCGATGGCGTCGAACTCCAGCACGCGAAGGCCGCGCAGCGGTCCCATGGTCGGGCTCCTTCAGCGCTCGAAATCGACGAGCACGCGGCCCGAGCTCGCGCCGTCGAGCTGCCGCGCGCTGTGTGCCATCAACGCGCCCAGCGGGATGTGCTGCACGTGCGGCAGCACGGCCGCCATGTCGGGTTTCCATTCGGCCGCGAGCTTCGCCCACAGGCGCCGCCGCTGCTCCACGGGCGCATTCGCCACGATGCCGAACAGTTGCGCGCGCCGCATGATGAAGGGCAGCACGCTGCCCTCGTAAGTGTTGCCGGCCGCATTGCCCACCGATGCCACGGCGCCGCCGTCGGCCAGCGAGCGCAGCAGCCACGACAGCATCGGCCCGCCGACGTTGTCGATGGCGGCGGCGAAGCGCGGCTTCTCGAGCGGGCGTTGCGGCGCCTCGAGCACGGCGGCATCGATCACCTCGTGCGCGCCGATGGCGCGCAGCCGCTCTTCCTGCGCCATGCGGCGCGTGATGGCCGCCACGCGATAGCCGGCGCGCGCGAGGATGGCCGTGCCCAGCAGGCCGACCGCACCGCCCGCGCCGCTCATCGCCACGCTGCCCGTGCCGGGGGCGATGCCGAGCTCGATGAAGCGCTCGAGCGCCATCGCAGCCGTGAAGCCGGGCACGCCGATGACGGCCGCCTCGTGCGGCGTGAGCCCTTGCGGCACAGCCTGCACGTGCGCGGCGGGCACGCGCACGCAGGCGGAGAAACCGCCGTCGAACGCGATGCCGGTCTGGAAGCCGTGCACGAGCACGGCCTGGCCGGGCTCGAAGGACGCCACCGATGACGCGAGCACCTCGCCGACCAGCTCGATGCCCGCCACGCGCGGGTACGACGCGATGATCTTCGCGCGGCCGTGCAGCGAGAGGCAGTCCTTGTAGTTCACGCCCGCATAGCGGGTGCGCACCACGACCTCGCCGGCCGACAGATCGTCGAGCCGCAGGGTCTCCAGCCGGCTCTGGACCTGGCCTTCGGCGGTCTGGTGCGTGCGAAGGGCTTCGAATGTCTGGGGAATGGGCATGGGGCCATCTGACCAGCCCCGGACCGCATCCGCAAGCCGGTGTTTCGCCTGTCGAAACACGGCTCGACCGCGCGTGCCACGCGGCGCCACCATGCGTGCCCTCAACAGGAGACCCACCGATGACCACAGGCACCCGCGCCGCCCGACTGTTCGGCGATCACTTTCTCGAACGCCTGCAGCCCGACGAGCAGGCCACCGTCCGACGCGTGCGCGACCTGTGCCGCGACACGCTCGGGCCACAGGCCGACGCTGTCTCGCGCGAGGATCTGTTCGCCTGGGACACCTTCCGCACGCTCGCGCGCGAAGGCGTGATCGCGACCGCGTTCCCGCGCGAGTACGGCGGCACCGATGCGCGCCAGGCGCTGCGCATCCGCCTCATCGAGGAGCTGGGCCGCGTGTGCAGCACCTCGGCCTCGATGATCACGGGCACCGACCTGTCGAGCCGCGCCATCGTCGCGGGCGCGAGCGAGGCGCTGCGCCGCGAGATCGTGCCCGGGCTTTGCACCGGCGAGCTGCAGGCGGCCTTCGCGCTGACCGAGCCCGGCGCGGGCTCCGATGTGCGCGGCCTCTCCACGACGATCCGCCGCGAGGGCGGGCGCTACCTCGTCACGGGCCGCAAGAAGTTCATCACGCGCGCGAGCACGGCCGACTGGTTCGCGGTGGTGGGCCGCGCCGAGGACGATCCCTCGGTGTTCATCGCGGTGCTGATGCCGCGCGACGCCCGGGGCTTTCGCATCGGCGCGGAGGTCGACAAGCTCGGCTGGTTCGGCGTGCCGATCTCTTCGCTCGAATTCGATGCGGTCGAGGTGCCCGCCTCGCACCGCCTCGGCGCGGAGGGCGATGGCTTCTCGCTCGCGCAGGACGCGCTGCTGCGCGCGCGCATCGGGCACGCCGCGATGGCGCTGGGCCGTGCCATCGGCGCGGTCGAGATCGCGAGCCGCTATGCCAGCGACCGCACCGTGTTCGGCAAGCGCGAGGGCGAACATCAAGGCGTGCAGTGGATGCTGGCCGACATGGTCACGCAGATCGAGGCGAGCCGCGCCCTGCTCGCGCTCACGGCCGACAAGTACGACGCGGGCGCGAGCGACGTGTCGATCTTCGCGTCCATGGCCAAGCTGCAGGCCACCGACCTGTGCATGAAGGTCGTGACCGATGCGCTGCAGCTCACGGGCGGGCGCGGCTACCTGCGCGACTTTCCGCTCGAGCGCTTCTTCCGCGATGCCAAGCTCAACCAGATCGGGGAGGGCGCGAGCGAGGTGCACAAGACCGTCATCGGCCGCGATGTGATGCGCCGCGCGCCGCTGGCCGAGCGCAACCCGTGCCTGCGCGACGGGCCGCTCACCGACTACTGAAGGCTCAGATCACCTTCTCCGCGCGCAGCGCATCGAGCGTTGCGGCGTCGAGGCCGAACTCGCCGTAGACCTCGGCGTTGTGCTCGCCGGTGTCGGGCCCCGTGCGCGGGATCGGCAGTTCGCGGCCCGGCACGCGCGGCACCACGCAGGGCGCGGGCAAGCTGCCGTAGTCGGGGTCGGGCAGCCGGATGATCGCTTCGCGCGCGCGATAGTGCGGGTCCTGCTCGATGTCGGCGATGGTGAAGATCTTGCTGAAGGGAATGCCGGCGTCCTCGAGCCGGCGTTCGATGGCGTCGTAGTCGTGCGCGGCGAACCATGCGCCGAGCCCTTCGTCGAGCGTCACGAGGTTCACCACGCGCGCGGGGTTGCTGGCAAAGCGCGGATCGTTCGCCCACTCGGGTTTGTCGACGGCCGCGCACAGCCGCTGGAAGATCGGGTCTGACGACGCGACCACCGAGACATAAATGCCGTCGCGGCTGCGGTACATGTTCGAGGGCGCGGTGTAGCTCGCGCAGTTGCCCGCGGGCATGCGAACCGTGCCGAGCTGCTCATGCTCCACGGGCAGCGGGTCGAGCAGGCGGAACAGCGCCTCGGTGGCGGCCAGGTCCACTTCGCAGCCGAGCGCCTGCGGGTCGCCGCGCAGGCGCGCCATTTCGGAGGCGATGGAGAAGGCGCAGAACAGCCCCGCCACCGCGTCGCCGACCGGGAAATTGCTGTGCAGCGGCGAGCCGCCCGCTTCGCCCGTGAGGTTGGTGAAGCCGCTCATGGCCTCGAAGATGCGCGCGAAGCCCGGCCGCGACTTGTAGGGCCCGGTCTGGCCGAAGCCCGTGAGCCGCACCACCACGAGCCGCGGGTTGGCGCGATGCAGCGTGGCCAGGTCCAGGCCCCAGCGGTCGAGCGTGCCGGTGCGGAAGTTCTCCACCAGCACGTCGAACTGCGTCACCAGCCGAAGCAGCAGCGCGCGGCCGGCGGGCTGGCGCACGTCGAGCGTGATGCCGCGCTTGCCGCGGTTGGCGATCTTCCACCACAGCGCCTTGCCGTCCTTCACGGGCTGCAGGCCGCGCAGCGCGTCGCCACCGCCGGGCAGCTCGAGCTTCACCACCTCGGCGCCCTGGTCGGCGCACAGCGTGGCGCCCAGGGGCGCGGCCAGCACGGTGGCCATGTCGAGGATGCGCACGCCCGAAAGGGCGCCGCGCGCGGGTCGTCGTTGGGTGTCGTCGGGGGAATGCAAACGTGGCTCCAAGGCCGGGGCGAAGGGCTCCGGGTTCGAGCCGGTTTTGCCAGACGCCACGCGGGCCAACAATGGCTGTTTCGCACAGCGAAACACCCTCCGCGTTTCATTGACGCCCCATTTCGAACGGCCAATCATGCCCACACCACCGCGCTCCTCCTCACGCATGACAAGCATCGCGCTCCCGGGTCTCGTCGATCCGCACGACCTCACCGCCGACCGCCAGTTCTCGATGAACCTGGCGCGCGGCATGGAGGTGCTGCGCGTGTTCACCAGCGCCGACCCGGTGCTCGGCAACCGCGAGATCTCGGACCGCAGCGGCCTGCCCAAGCCCACGGTCTCGCGCATCACCTACACGCTCACCTTGCTCGGCTACCTGAGCCGCGACGGCGCCACGCAGAAATACAGGCTCGGGCCCGGCGTGCTGTCGCTGGGCTACCCCTTGCTGGCCAGCATGCAGGTGCGCCAGGTCGCGCGGCCCATCATGGAAAGGCTGGCGCGAGAGACGGGCTGCTCGGTGAACCTGGGCATGCGCGACCGTTCCGACGTGGTGTACGTCGACACCATCCGCACCGACAACACCAACACCCACATGCCCGACATCGGCAGCACGCGCCCGCTGCTCGCCGCGGCGATCGGCCGCGCGCTGATGCTGGCCTGCACCGCGCCGGAACGCTCGGCCATCCTCAACCGGCTGCGGCTGCAGGACGCGACCCTGTTCCAACAATTGCGCCCCGCGTGGGAAGCCGACCAGAAGCTCTTTGCCGCGCGCGGCTTCTGCCACTCGCGCGGCGACTGGAAGAAGGACATCCACGCCGTCGCCGTGCCCGTGCGCGTGCCGCCGCGCGAAACGCCGCTGGCGATGAACTGCACGCTCGCCACCTACCGCTCGCCCGGCGAGCGCATGGAACGCAAGGTCGCGCCGCTGCTGCTCGATGCCGTGCGCCAGCTCGAAACCGCGCAAGGCCTGCGCTGAACCAGAAACCGGAACCCCGAACCCATGATCCGCAGCCCCGACAAATTCAACGCCCTGCTCGCCGAAGTCCGCGACTTCATCCGCAACGAGTGCATGCCCATCGAGGCCGAGGTCGACCGCGACGACCTCATCCCCGAGCCCGTGGTCGAGCGCATGCGCGCGCTGGGCCTGTTCGGCCACAGCATTCCCGAGCAGTACGGCGGCGCGGGCCTCACGAGCGAGGAGCTGTCGCTGGTGAACATGGAGGTCTCGCAGGCCGCCACCACCTTCCGCGCGCGCTTCGGCGGCAACACGGGCATCGCGTCCGAGTCGCTGGTGGTCGACGGCACGCCCGAGCAGAAGCAGCGCTGGCTGCCCGAGCTGGCCAGCGGCCGCCTCACGGGCTGCTTCGCGCTCACCGAGCCCGAGGCCGGTTCCGATGCCACCGCGCAGCAGACCGTGGCCGTGCGCGATGGCGACCACTACCGCATCACGGGCCGCAAGTGCTTCATCACCAATGCGCCCATTGCCGGCCTGTTCACCGTGTTCGCGCGCACCGACCCGCAGGCCAGGGGCGCGGCCGGCATCACGGCCTTCCTGGTCGAGCGCGACACGCCCGGCCTCTCGGCGCCCGCGGGCTATCGCAAGATGGGCCAGCACGGCTCGCCGGTCGGCGAGGTGATCCTCGAAGGCTGCCGCGTGCACGCATCGGCCATCGTCGGTGGCGTGCCGGGCCTGGGCTTCAAGACGGCGATGAAGGCGCTGAACAAGCAGCGCATCAACCTCGCGGGGCTGTGCATCGGGCCGGCCATCCGGCTGGTCGACGAGATGGTGGCGCGCGCCGCATCGCGCCGGCAGTTCGGCCAGGCCATCGGCGAGTTCCAGCTGGTGCAGCAGATGATCGCCGAGAGCAACACCGAAGTGCACGCCGCCCGCGCGCTGCTGCTGGAGACGGCGCGCAAGCGCGACGACGGCGCCGACGTGACCATGGAGGCCTCGATGTGCAAGCTGTTCGCCTCCGAGATGTGCGGCCGCGTGGCCGACCGTGCGGTGCAGGTCTTCGGCGGCGCCGGCTACATCAACGACAACGTGGCCGAGCGCTTCTACCGCGACGTGCGGCTGTTCCGCCTCTACGAAGGCACGAGCCAGATCCACCTCACCAACATCGCGCGCCGCACCATGGCACGAGCCGGGCACCAGACCTGAGGCGGCGGCGCGCGCCAGCCATCATCAACGGAGACAACCCATGACCCTCAAAGGCACCCTGCTGGCCGCGCTCTTCGCCGTCCAGTCCCTCGCACTGACCGCGCCCGCGTTCGCGCAGGGCAACTACCCGAGCAAGCCGATCCGCATCATCGTGCCGTTCACCGCCGGGGGCGTGGTCGACTCGATCGCGCGGCTGGTGGGCGAGCGGCTGTCGGCCAAGTACGGCCAGCCCGTCATCGTCGAGAACCGGACCGGTGCCGGCGGCTCGATCGGCACCGACTACGTGGCCAAGGCCGCGCCCGACGGCTACACGCTGCTGTGCGTGAGTCCCGGCCACGCGGTGACGCCGAGCCTGATCAAGGGCGTGGCGTGGAATCCCGTGCGCGACTTCCGCGCCATCGAGGGCTTCGGCGTGATCCCCAACGTGTTCGTGGTGCCGACCGAGGTGCCGGCGAAGACCATGGCGGAGCTGGTCGCGATGGCGAAGAAGGCCAATCCGCCGCTGACCTATGCGACGGCCGGCGTGGGCACGTCGAACCATCTGTCGGGCGAGCTGCTGGCGCAGAGCGCGGAGATCAAGCTCACGCACGTGCCCTATCGCGGCCAGCCCGATGCGCTCGGCGATCTGCTCGCGGGCCGCGTGACGATGATGCCGCTCACCGTGGCGCTGGCCGTGCCGCACATCAAGGCCGGCAAGCTGCGGCCGCTGGCCGTGACCACGAGCAAGCGTTCCAGCGCCTTGCCCGACACGCCCACGGTGGCGGAGGCCGCGGGCCTGAAGGGCTACGACGTGGGCACGTGGTTCGGCTTCGTCGCGCCGGTGAAGACGCCCGATGCCATCGTCGCCAGGCTGTCGGCCGACGTAGCCGAGATCCTGGCCGATCCCGCGATGAAGCCCAAGCTCGACGTGCTCGGCCTCGAGGTGGCGCCGCAGGGCCCCAAGCAGTTCGACGCCTTCATCGCGAGCGAATACGACAAGTGGAGCAAGGTCATCAAGACGGCGGGTATCGAGGCGCAATGAGTGCCGTGAGCCATTCGCCCGTGCGGCCGCCGCTGTGCGACCGGCTGGGCATCCGCCATCCGATCTTCGGCTTCTCGCACTCGGTGGACGTGTGCGCGGCCATTGCGCGGGCGGGCGGCTTCCCGGTGCTGGGACTCGCGCGCGAGCTGCCGCACGAGATTCCGCACATCCTGGCCGAGGCGAGCGAACGCATGGCGGGCCAGCCCTACGGCATCGACCTGATGCTGCCCTCGCAGGTGCCCGACGAGGCTGCCAGCATCGAGAGCGTGCGCGCGCAATTGCCCGCGCCACACGTGGCTTTCGTCGACGGCCTGCGCGACCGCTTCCAGGTGAAGCCGCCGCAGCGGCCCAGCTTCTTCACGAGCCAGGTGCGCACCCGGGCGCTGTTCGACGCGCAGATCGAGGCCGTGCTCGACTCCGATGCGCGCGGCGTGGCCACGGCCATCGGCCTGCGCGCCGACCTCATCGAACGCGCGAAGGCGCGCGGCAAGCTCACCTTCTCGCTGGTCGGCTCGGTGCGGCATGCGCGCAAGGCGCTCGACATGGGCGTGGAGGTGCTGGTGGCGCAGGGCTACGACGCGGGCGGCCACACGGGCACGGTCGGCACGCTCTCGCTGCTGCCGCAGGTCATCGCCGAAGCGGGCGAGGTGCCGGTGCTGGCGGCCGGCGGCATCGCCACCGGCGCGCAGGTGCTGGGCGTGCTGGGCATGGGCGCGCAGGGCGCGTGGCTCGGCACCTTGTGGATGGGCGCGAAGGAGAACCACACGCCGCCCGCGCTGCTGCAACGGCTCATCGCCAGCGGCAGCGAGGACACCCTGATCACGCGGGCCCACAGCGGCAAGCCCTGCCGCGTGGTGCGCAGCGACTGGATCGACGCCTGGAACGAGCCCGGCGCGCCGGCGCCGCTGGGCATGCCGCTGCAGCAGGCGCTCACGGGCGATGTGTTCGCCTCGATGCACGAGTTCGACGACGCGCGGCTGATCTACGAGGCGGCCGGCCAGAGCGTGTTCGGCATCGAGCGGGAGACCACGGTGGGCGAGCAGATGGATGCGCTGGTCGAGGGCATGCGGGGGGCGTGGGAGCGCATGCGGGGCTGGGACGCTCACCGGAGGTGAAGCGTCGATCGCTTGCATCGGGTGTTCGTCCGGATTGGGTTGGAGAGATTTGAAGTCGCCAAATACCCGACCCTCTCTTTCCGAATCCGAAGCATCTGGTCACAATCCGGGTTCTTCTGGACTCCGGACACCATGGACTACCTCTGGGCACTGATCGATCGGGCGTCGACGCAAGCTTCGACGATCGCGCTGGTCGGCCTGCCGATCCTGCTGATAGAGCTCCTGAGAAACCGCGGCGAATTTGCCGCCGTCCTCCGGCGTGTTTTTCAGCCCAGCACCCGGGTCAATCTGCAGACCTATGCCATCGATCTGCTCATCGTCGTAGGCCCCTTGTCGCTGTTGATCGTGAGTTGCCGAACGCTCATCGAACGCCATGCGTGGACGCTGTTCCCCTCGGAGTGGTTCGCAGCCTGGCCGTTGTGGGCCGTGATCGCGCTGGCGGTCTTCGTCGGAGATGGCATCGCCTACTTCCGGCACCGGCTCGAGCATGCGGCCTGGCTGTGGCCCAGCCACTCGCTGCATCACAGCGACGAGTCGATGAACGTGCTGACGACCCTGCGCTTCCATCCGATCAACCGGCTCTCGACGGTGGCGATCGACATGGCTGCGCTGTTCGCGATCGGGTTTCCGGCCTCCGTCGTGCTCACCAGCTCCGTGGTGCGCCACGTGTACGGCATCTTCGTGCATGCCAACGTTCCCTGGACCCTGGGGCCGCTCGGCTGGGTCCTCGTCTCGCCGGCGATGCATCGCTGGCATCACGTCAAGGAAGGGCCGGGCGTCGGGACGAACTTCGCATCGGTGTTCTCGGTGTTCGACCGCCTGTTCGGCACGCACTACTGCCCGGGTCCTTGCGACCAGCCGACGGGCGTGGAGGGTGTCGAATCCAATCGCCTCTGGCCGCAGTGGGCGGGGCCCTTCATTGCACCGTTCAGAAGCAGCCGCGGCCAGGCCGCGTCCAGTTCGCTCGGCGAATTGAAGTGAGCGGCGTCCGGGAGACGGGCCGCCGCGGCGCGGGCGTCCTGTCCCACCTTGGTCCCAGCGGGTCCCAGCCAAAAAAAAGCCGTTGAACATCAACGGCTTGCTGGTGCCTTCGACAGGAATCGAACCTGTATCTGAGTCTTAGGAGGACCCCGTTCTATCCATTGAACTACGAAGACGGTGGGCGGCTGGACTTTACCAGTTCGTCCGGTCTTTCCTGCGACAGCGCGCCCGCGCTCAGCGCAGCCCGACGCGCGAGGCGTGCCAGCGCAGGGCGGCGGCGCGGGCCGGGTCGGTGGCCTCGATGCGGTCGGCGCGGCGTTGCAGGGCGCGCATCTGCTCGACCTCGGCGATGACCTTGTTGGGGCTCAGCAGGGTGCCCAGCAGCATGTCGGCCTCGAAGGCCAGCCTCTTGAGGACGACCGTGGCGCGACGCAGCAGCTTCGCGGGGGCGGACGATCGGTCGAGGCTGGGCATGGCGGGAAGCTCCTGGGCATGGAAAGTGGACGGGGGCGTCGATTTTATAGGGTTAACCCGAATCCCCTGAGGAGGCGGGGTCGGGCCTGCGAAAGCGCCTCTCGCCAGCGCGCCGAACGCATCGCGCGAGCGGCCCGCGAGGCGCTGCGCAGGGCCCGCGCGCGCATCGCCGCGACCGATCGCGGGGTGGGCTTACCCCGATACGGAATCTTCAAAAAATTGACCGCGATCAAGCCGGCGCGTTTCGCGCACGCGCACCATCTGCGCTGTTCGGATCCGGCTCAGACTCACGAAAAAAAAGAGCGCACCCTCTACAGCAGGAGACAACAGATGAAGCATTTCATTCCGCGCCTCGGCGCGTGTCGCGCACGAGTCCTGGTCGCCACCGCCGCCGCCGCGGTGATGGCAGCCGCCACCCCCGCATGGGCCTGGGAACCCGCCAAGCCCGTCGAGTTCGTGATCCCCGCCGGCACCGGCGGCGGCGCCGACCAGATGGGCCGGTTGCTGCAAGGCATCGTCATCAAGTACAAGCTGATGAAGGAGCCGCTGATCGTGGTCAACAAGTCGGGCGGCGCGGGCGCCGAAGGCTTTCTCTCGGTGAAGGAAGCCAAGGGCGATCCGCACAAGATCATCATCTCGCTGTCGAACCTCTTCACCACGCCGATGGCCACGGGCGTGCCCTTCAACTGGAAGGACATGACGCCGGTGGCGATGCTGGCGCTCGACCAGTTCGTGCTGTGGACCAACGCCGAGCAGCCCTACAAGACCGCGGGCGAGTACGTGGCCGCGGTGAAGGCGGCGGGCCCGAACAAGTTCAAGATGGCCGGCACCGGCTCGAAGCAGGAAGACCAGATCATCACGGTCGCGCTCGAGAAGGCCACGGGCACCAAGTTCATCTACGTGCCCTTCAAGGGCGGCGGCGAGGTCGCGGTGCAGCTGGTGGGCGGCCACGTGAACTCCACCGTGAACAACCCGATCGAGGCGGTGGCGCAATGGCGCGCGGGCAAGCTGCGCGCGCTGTGCGTGTTCGACGAGGAGCGCATGCCGTTCAAGGCCAAGGTCACCGACACGCAGTCGTGGAACGACGTGCCCACCTGCAAGGAAGCGGGCGTGCCGGCCAAGTACACGATGCTGCGCGGCATCTTCATGGCACCGGGTGTCAAGCCCGAACAGCTGGCCTTCTACAAGGACCTGCTGACCAAGGTGATCGCCACGCCCGAGTGGAAGGAATACATGGAGAAGGGCGCCTTCAACCCGACCTTCATGACCGGCCCCGATTTCGAGAAGTGGCTCGCCAGCGCGGAAATCACGCACAAGACGCTGATGACCGAAGCCGGCTTCCTGGCCGCCAGCAAGTAACAGGCAAGAAGGCACCGGCGGCCGGGCGCGCCGCTGCGATGCATCGGACGACGTGAGCATGCGCCCGCGCGGGCGCGTGGCGTCGCGCCCGGTTTTCTCTCTCGACAACAACACGATGGGGGCTCCATGGAGCACGACGACAACGTATCCGACCCGGCCACGCGCACGGGCGTGGCCACGAACAAGGTCGAGGCGGTGGTGGCACTGCTGCTGCTGGCGATCGGCCTGGTGGTGATCTTCGAAAGCCGCCGGCTCGGCGCGGGCTGGACCAGCGACGGCCCGGGCGCGGGCTACTTCCCGTTCTTCATCGGCCTGATCATCACGATCTCGGGCATCGGCATCCTCTACCAGTCGTTGCTGGGCAAGAACCGCAACACCGAGGTCTTCGTCGACCGCGAGCAGCTCAAGCGCGTGCTCTCGGTGCTGCTGCCGGCGGTGGTCTACGTGCTGGGCATCGCGCTGCTCGGCCTGTATGTGGCCTCGGCGGTCTACATCGCGCTGTTCATGGTGATCCTGGGCAAGTACTCCTGGGTCAAGGCCGCGATCGCGGCGCTGGCCGTGAACACGCTGTTCTTCTTCATGTTCGAGGTCTGGTTCAAGGTGCCGCTGTTCAAGGGCGCCCTGGATCCGCTCTCGTTCCTCGGCTACTGACACCTCACGGAGCACAAGCGAAATGGAAGAAATCGGTGCCCTGATGCAGGGCTTTTCGGTGATCCTGACACCGACCAACATCGGCCTGATGTTCGTCGGGATCATCCTGGGCGTGCTGATCGGCGTGCTGCCCGGACTGGGCGGCGCCAACGGCGTCGCGATCCTGCTGCCGCTCACGTTCACGATGTCGCCGACCTCGGCGATCATCATGCTGTCGTGCATCTACTGGGGGGCGCTGTTCGGCGGCGCCATCACCTCGGTGCTGTTCAACATCCCGGGCGAGCCCTGGTCGGTGGCCACCACCTTCGACGGCTACCCGATGGCGCAGCAGGGACGCGCGGGCGCGGCGCTCACCACGGCCTTCACCTCGTCGTTCGTGGGCGCCTTCCTCGCGGTGGTGATGATCACCTTCCTCGCGCCGCTGGTGGCCAAGTTCGCGCTGAAGTTCGGCTCGCCCGAATTCTTCGCGGTCTACCTGCTGACCTTCTGCAGCTTCGTGGGCATGGGCAAGGGCTCGCCGTTCAAGATCCTGGCCTCGATGGCGCTGGGCTTCGCGCTCGCCAGCGTGGGCATGGACACGGTCACGGGCCAGCTGCGCCTGACCTTCGGCCAGCCCGAGCTGATGCGCGGCTTCGACTTCCTGATCGCGGTGATCGGCCTGTTCGGCATCGGCGAGATCCTGCTGTCGATGGAAGAGGGCCTGAAGTTCTCGGGCAAGAGCGCGAAGATCGATCCGAAGGTGGTGCTGCAGACCTGGAAGCAGCTGCCGCAGTACTGGATGACCTCGCTGCGCAGCTCGCTGATCGGCATCTGGATGGGCATCACCCCGGGCGGCGCCACGCCGGCCTCGTTCATGGCCTACGGCCTGGCCAAGAAGATGTCCAAGCGCGGCTCGAAGTTCGGCACCGGCGAGGCCGAGGGCGTGGTCGCGCCCGAGACCGCGGCGCACGCGGCCGGCACCAGCGCGCTGCTGCCGATGCTGGCGCTCGGCATCCCGGGCTCGCCGACCGCGGCGGTGCTGCTGGGCGGCCTGCTGATCTGGGGCCTGCAGCCCGGGCCGCTGCTGTTCGTCGAGCAGAAGGACTTCGTCTGGGGCCTGATCGCCAGCATGTACCTGGGCAACATCGTCGGCCTGATCGTGGTGCTGAGCACGGTGCCGCTGTTCGCCTCGATCCTGCGCATCCCGTTCTCGATCATCGCGCCGGTGATCATCGTGATCTGCGCCATCGGTGCCTACACCGTGCACAACGCGATGCTCGACATCTGGTTCATGCTGGGCTTCGGCGTCATCGGCTACCTGTTCAAGAAGCTCGACTTCCCGCTCGCGCCGCTGGTGCTGGCGCTGGTGCTCGGCGACAAGGCCGAGGACTCGTTCCGCCAGGCCATGCTGGTGTCGCAGGGCGACGTGATGATCATGTTCTCGAACCCGCTGGTCGGCGGCATCACCACCCTGGCGCTCACGCTGCTGTTCTGGCCGCTGATCTCCAAGCTGCTGGCGCTCTTCAAGCCGAAGAAGCCCGACGAGTTCGCCGTCGAGCGGCCGGTCGATTGAACCCGGAGGTCACGCCATGCCCGTCATCGCACTGACCCAGGAAATGGGATCGCTCGCCAAGGACGTGTCGGTTCAGCTCGCCGAGGAGATGGGGCTGGAATCGATGCGCCACGAGGTCATCGAGCGCGTCGCCGACCGCATGCAGGTCTCGACCAGCCTGATCGGCCGCCTGCGCGGCGGCAAGGCCGGTTTCGTCGAGCGGCTCACGACCGACCGGCGCAGCCTCGCGCTCTACACGGCCGAGGAGCTGTTCGCGCTGGCCGACCGCGGCAACGTGGTGCTGCGCGGCTGGGGCGCCACCTGCCTGCTGCGGCCGGTGCCGCACGTGGTGTGCGTGCGCATCACGCGCTCGCTGAAGAAGCGCATCGACTGGCTGATGACGCACCTGGAGACCGACGACGCCGAGTTCGCCGAGGCCGAGATCCGGCGCAGCGACGAGGCGCATGCGGCGCGCATGCATGCGCAGTTCGGCGTGAGCTGGGGCGACCCGGTGCTCTACGACCTGGTGCTCAACACCGACCGGCTCACGGTCGACAGCTGCGTGGCGCAGATCCGCGCGCTGGCGGCGCGGCCCGAGTTCGCCGAGACCGCGCGCTCGCGCGCGCTGCTGGCCAACATGGCGCTGGCGGCACGCGTGAAGGCGGCGCTCAAGGACGCAGCGGCCACGGCCGACATCCGCGTCACGGTGGAGGCCGACCACGGCCGCGTGAGCCTGCGCGGCATCGTGCTCGACGCGGACGAGCGCGCGCAGACCGAGGCCGTGACGGCGGCGGTGGAGGGCGTGGGCGCGGTGGACAACCAGCTGCGGCTGATGGCGACGACCCGGCGCTTCGCGTCGGCGAAGCAGACCTGAGCGGCCTCAGATCTTCCCGCGCTTGCGCAGCCGACTCAGGGTTTCTGCGGAGAGATTGAGGTAGGACGCGAGCTCCTTGCTCGGGATGCGGTCCACGAGCTCGGGGTGCTTGCGCAGGAAACGGTGCACCCGGCCCGGCGCGTCCAGCAGGTGCAGCGTGATGGTGTGCGCCATGATCTCGCTCATGCCGCGCATCACGAGGAACTCGAACAGTTCCTTGGTCTGGGGATGGCTCGCCAGGAAGGCAGTCCACTCCTTCAGCGGCAGGCTCGCCACGCGGGCCTTGGTGACGCAGACGATGCCGTAGGGCGTGGGCGTGCCCAGGCGCATGGCCGCGTAGCTGGTCTCCATGTCGTTCTCGTCGGCGAAGCGCAGGATCATCTCCTTGCCCTCCGGGTTGCTCACCACCCGCTTGAGGATGCCGTCGAGGATGAAGTACTGCTCCATCTCCCGCACCCCCTGGTGCAGCAGGAAATCGCCCTTGTTGCCGTCGACGATCACCAGGTGAGCCTCGAGCTCGGCGCGCTCGCCCTCGTTCAGGTCCTTGAGCAGGATGTTCTGCCGGAGCTGGGCGCGAATGATGTTCTTCTCCGGGTGGTTTTCCAACAACGTCATGGTCACCGTCTTGCTCGATCTCGTCGCCTGCGGCGCCGCTTCATCGGGGGTCGGCGCCGTTTTCGGGAAAGTTGACCGAGGTCAACGGCCGAAAGGATGGCCCGAATCATAGTCGCGGCTCGGGCCTCGGCCATTCACCCCAGCAGAAGGAGAGACATGTCTTCAGTTAGCACAGCCAAAGAGGCGGCCACGACGCTCGATGAGGCGATCAAGCCCAAGAGTCGGCCAGCCAACGGCGCCGCCGACGATCAGCAACTCGTCGCGCGCGCCCTCCAGCAGATGACGCAGGAAGCGCCGGAAGCGGAAACCACCGATGGTTTCCACCTGGTGATCGATGCGCTGAAGCTGAACGACATCGACACCATCTTCGCGCTGCCGGGCATCCCGATCACCGACCTGACCCGCATGGCGCAGGCCGAGGGCATGCGCGTGATCTCGTTCCGCCACGAGCAGCACGCCGGCAATGCCGCCGCTGCCGCCGGCTTCCTCACGCAGAAGCCCGGCATCTGCCTCACGGTGTCGGCGCCCGGCTTCCTCAACGGCCTGACCGCGCTGGCCAACGCCACCACCAACTGCTTCCCGATGATCCTGATCAGCGGCTCCAGCGAGCGCGAGATCGTCGACCTGCAGCAGGGCGACTACGAGGAGATGGACCAGCTGGCGATCGCCAAGCCGCTGTGCAAGGCCGCGTTCCGCGTGCTGCACGCCGAGGACATCGGCGTGGGCATCGCGCGCGCCATCCGCTCGGCCGTCTCGGGCCGCCCCGGCGGCGTGTACCTCGACCTGCCGGCCAAGCTGTTCGCGCAGACGATGGACGCCATCAAGGGCAAGAACTCGCTGATCAAGGTCATCGACCCCGCGCCGCGCCAGATCCCGGCCGCCGATGCCGTGCAGCGCGCGCTCGACCTGCTCAAGGGCGCGAAGCGCCCGCTGATCCTGCTGGGCAAGGGCGCCGCCTACGCCCAGGCCGATGCCGACATCCGCGCGCTGGTCGAGAAGACCGGCATTCCCTACCTGCCGATGTCGATGGCCAAGGGCCTCTTGCCCGACACGCATGCGCAGTCGGCCGCCGCCGCGCGCTCCTACGTGCTGCAGGAAGCCGACGTGGTGCTGCTGGTGGGCGCGCGCCTGAACTGGCTGCTCTCGCACGGCAAGGGCAAGACCTGGGGCCAGGACAAGGGCGCCAAGCAGTTCATCCAGATCGACATCGCGCCGACCGAGATCGACAGCAACGTGGCGATCGCCGCGCCGGTGATCGGCGACATCGGCTCCTGCGTGGCCGCGCTGCTCGCGGGCATCGACGCCAAGTGGGCCAAGCCGCCGACCGAGTGGACCGGCGCGATCGCCGAGCGCAAGGACAAGAACCTGTCGAAGATGGCCGCCACGCTCGCCGCGCGTCCCTCGCCGATGAACTTCCAGAGCGCGCTCAGCGTGATCCGCGACCAGGTCAAGGCCCGGCCCGATGCGATCGTCGTCAACGAAGGCGCCAACACGCTGGACTTCGCGCGCAGCATCGTCGACATGTACGAGCCGCGCAAGCGCCTCGACGTCGGCACCTGGGGGATCATGGGCATCGGCATGGGCTTCGCGGTGGCCGCGGCCGTGGTCACGGGCAAGCCGGTGATCGCGATCGAGGGCGACAGCGCCTTCGGCTTCAGCGGCATGGAGGTCGAGACCATCTGCCGCTACAACCTGCCGATCTGCGTGATCGTGTTCAACAACAACGGCGTCTACCGCGGCACCGACGTGAACCCCAGCGGCACGCCCGACGTGGCGCCCACCGTGTTCGTGAAGAACGCGCGCTACGACAAGCTGATGGAAGCCTTCGGCGGCGTGGGCGTGCATGCGACCACCGCCGACGAGCTGCAGGCGGCCCTGACCGAGGCCGTCGCCACCGGCCGCCCGACCCTGATCAATGCCGTCATCGACGAGACCGCGGGCACCGAGAGCGGCCGCATCACCAGCCTCAATCCGGCCACGGCCAAGAAGAAGTGATTCCTTTCATTCCAGGAGATTCGACATGAGCAACAAACCTCTCAACGGCATCAAGATCATCGACTTCACGCACGTGCAAGCCGGTCCGGCCTGCACCCAGCTGCTGGCCTGGTTCGGCGCCGACGTGATCAAGGTCGAGCGCCCCGGCGCCGGCGACGTCACGCGCTCGCAGCTGCGCGACATCCCCGACGTGGACGCGCTGTACTTCACCATGCTCAACAGCAACAAGCGCTCGCTGACGCTGGACACCAAGCAGCCCGAGGGCAAGGTGGTGCTCGAGAAGCTGATCAAGGAATCGGACGTGCTGGTCGAGAACTTCGGCCCCGGTGCGCTCGACCGCATGGGCTTCAGCTGGGAACGCATCCAGGAACTGAACCCGAAGATGATCGTCGCCTCGGTCAAGGGCTTCAGCGACGGCCACCACTACGACGACCTGAAGGTCTACGAGAACGTCGCGCAGTGCGCGGGCGGCGCCGCCTCCACCACCGGCTTCTGGGACGGCCCGCCGACCGTGAGCGCCGCGGCGCTCGGCGACAGCAACACCGGCATGCACCTGGCGATCGGCATCCTCACGGCCATCATCGGCCGCGAGCAGACCGGCAAGGGCCAGCGCGTGGCCTGCTCGATGCAGGACGCCGTGCTCAACCTGTGCCGCGTGAAGATGCGCGACCAGCAGCGCCTGGACCGCCTGGGCTACCTCGAGGAATACCCGCAGTACCCGCACGGCACCTTCAGCGACGTGGTGCCGCGCGGCGGCAATGCCGGCGGCGGCGGCCAGCCGGGCTGGGTGCTCAAGTGCAAGGGCTGGGAGACCGACCCGAACGCCTACATCTACTTCACCGTGCAGGGCCATGCCTGGGCACCGATCTGCGACGCCATCGGCAAGCCCGAGTGGAAGACCGATCCCGACTACATGACCGCCAAGGCGCGCCAGCCGCACATCACCGACATCTTCGCGACCATCGAGGGCTGGCTGCAGGACAAGACCAAGTTCGAGGCGGTCGACATCCTGCGCAAGTTCGACATCCCCTGCGCGCCGGTGCTGACGATGAAGGAACTGCTGAACGACGAATCGCTGCGCAAGAGCGGCTCGATCGTGGAAGTGCCGCACAAGGAACGCGGCACCTACTTCACCGTGGGCAGCCCGATCAAGTTCTCGGACCTCAAGCCCGAGATCACCGGTTCGCCGCTGCTGGGCGAACACACCGACGACGTGCTGGCCGAACTCGGCTACAGCCAACAGCAGATCGCCGCGCTGCACGAAGCGAAGGCAGTCTGACCCAGGCGTTCCCCCGGGGCTTTTCCAGTCCACGAAGCGCCGGGGGGCGCGGTATTTCGGATGCGTCGAGGCGGGAGGCCAGCATGCAAGCTTCAGTGGATTTCAGGCAGCTCGTCGAAGGGGCGGGCGATGCCATCATGGTGTGCGATGCGGCCGGGGCCATCGTTCTGTGGAACCCCGCGGCCGAACGCATCTTCGGCTTCACCGAAGCCGAGGCGCTGGGTCGCTCGCTCGACCTCATCATTCCCGAGCGCCAGCGGCAGCGCCACTGGGACGGCTACCACAAGACCATGGACACCGGCATCACCAAGTACGGTGCCGATCTGCTGCGCGTGCCGGCCCTGCACAAGGACGGCCGCACCTTGTCGATCGCCTTCACGGTGTCGATGCTGTTTTCGCCGGAACGCCAGGTCTCGGGCATCGTCGCCATCGTCCGCGACGAGACAGCCCGATTCGCGGAAGAGCGCAAACTGCGCGCTCGTCTGCTAGAAGCGGAAACCACGATCAAAGAAGGAGACAGTCGATGAGTCAAGCGCTGGAGGGTGTCCGCATCCTCGATTTCACCCACGTGCAATCCGGCCCCACCTGCACGCAGTTGCTGGCCTGGTTCGGCGCCGACGTCATCAAGGTCGAGCGCGCCGGCGAAGGCGATGCCACGCGCGGCCAGCTGCGCGACATTCCCGGTGTGGACAGCCTCTACTTCACGATGCTGAACCACAACAAGCGCTCGATCACGCTCGACACCAAGAACCCCAAGGGGCGCCAGGTGCTCGACGAGCTGATCAAGACCTGCGACGTGCTGGTCGAGAACTTCGCGCCCGGCGCGCTCGACCGCATGGGCATCACCTGGGAACACATCCAGAAGCTCAACCCGCGCATGATCGTGGCCTCGGTCAAGGGCTTCGGCCCCGGCAAGTACGCCGACTGCAAGGTCTACGAGAACGTGGCGCAGTGCGCCGGCGGCGCGGCGTCGACCACCGGTTTCGAGGACGGCCCGCCGATGGTGACGGGCGCCCAGATCGGCGACAGCGGCACCGGCCTGCATCTCGCGCTCGGCATCCTGGCGGCGCTGTTCCAGCGCAACAGCACCGGCCGCGGCCAGAAGGTGCTGGCGCCGATGCAGGACGCGGTGCTCAACCTGTGCCGAGTGAAGATGCGCGACCAGCAGCGGCTGGAACGCACGGGCACCATGCACGAATACCCGCAGTACCCCGACGGCAAGTTCGGCGACGCGGTGCCGCGCGCGGGCAATGCCTCGGGCGGCGGCCAGCCCGGCTCGATCCTCAAGTGCAAGGGCTGGGAGACCGACCCCAATGCCTACATCTACTTCATCACGCAGGCGGCCGTGTGGCCGGCGGTGTGCAAGGTGATCGGCGAGGAAGGCTGGATCACCGACGAGGCCTACGCCACGCCGGCCGCGCGCCTGCTGCACCTGAAGCCGATCTTCGCGCGCATCGAGCAATGGACCATGACCAAGGACAAGTTCGAGGCCATGGAGATCCTGAACCAGTACGACATTCCGTGCGGGCCGATCCTCTCGATGAAGGAGATCGCCGCCGACGAATCGCTGCGCGAGACCGGGACCATCGTCGAGGTCGACCATCCCACGCGCGGCAAGTACCTGACGGTGGGCAATCCGATCAAGCTGTCGGATAGCCCCACCGAGGTGAAGCGCTCGCCGCTCCTGGGCGAGCACACCGAGGAAGTGCTGATGCAGCTGGGCTACGGCCTGGAAGACGTGGCGGCGCTGCGCGCCGAACGCGTGATCTGACGACGAAGAACGCGGCGCGGTAATTCCGCGCCAATTCGAACGAATCTGCAATTGATTCGCCAATGGCATTGCCGGCGGCGAAGGGATTCGTTCGTCTTCTCTCTTTGAATTGAATTGGAGTCATGCATAACTCCAAATGAATGCTCTCAATAAAATAGTTTGACTGTTATTTATCGTTCTGCACTTCTACAGTTTGAACATGCCGGCAAGTCATTCAATTCACCGCACGGCAGTCATTCGAAAGGAGCAGACCATGCAGAACCTCACGCCCGTTCAATACTGGCTCGATGAAACCGAACGCAATGCCTACAACGCCGCCTTCTACGAACTGGGCTTGCGCTGGCATTGGGACCGCCAGACCTATTGCGACCTGATGGGCACAGCGCAGGAACCAGAAAAGCGCATTGGCCATTATCTCGAGGCGAATCATCCGCATCTGCTGCGCGCCTACGACGCGGCATTCCTGGCCGATGCGATCGAGCAGAAGAAGGAAGCCTACAAGCGCCGCGAAGGCGAAGGTTCCGCGCCGCTTTCCAAGCGCCATTTCAATTGGGCCGAATGCCGCGGTGCCGAACTCGGCGCCTGAATTGCAATTGAATAGATCAAACAACGGCTGATTCGATGAACATCCACGAATACCAGGGCAAGGAAGTGCTGCGCCGCCATGGCGTGGCGACGCCGCGCGGTTTCGTCTGCCGCACGAGCGACGAGGCGGCCGATGCCGCCGCCCGGCTCGGTGGGCGTTCGTGGGTGGTGAAGGCGCAGATCCACGCAGGCGGACGCGGCAAGGGCGGCGGGGTGAAGCTGGCCTGGTCGGGCGCGGAGGTACGCCGCCATGCGCAGGCGCTGCTCGGCATGACGCTGCGCACGCACCAGACGGGACCCGAGGGCCGGGTGGTGAGGCAGCTGCTGGTCGAGGAGAGGGTGGAGATCGACCAGGAGTTCTACCTCGGCATGGTGGTCGACCGCGGTGCGCGGCGCGTGGCGCTGATGGCGTCGAGCGAAGGCGGGATGGACATCGAGGAGGTGGCCGCGCGCTCGCCCGAGAAGATCCACACGCTGTTCATCGACCCCGAGACGGGGATCAAGGCAACCGAGGCCGATGCGCTCGCACGCTCGATCGGACTCGCGGGCCGCGACGTGGTGCAGGCGCGCGAGTTCATGCAGAAGCTCTACCAGGCCTTCGATGCGAGCGACGCCTCGCTGGCCGAGATCAACCCGCTGGTGCGCACGCGCGACGGCCGGTTGATGGCGCTCGACGCCAAGCTCAGCTTCGACCCGAACGCGCTGTTCCGCCAGCCCGAGATCGCCGCCATGCGCGACCTCGACGAGGAGGATCCGACGGAGATCGAAGCCTCGAAGTTCGACCTGTCGTACATCTCGCTCGACGGCGACATCGGTTGCCTGGTGAACGGCGCGGGCCTCGCGATGGCGACGATGGATGCGATCAAGCTCTATGGCGGATCGCCGGCCAATTTCCTCGACGTGGGCGGTGGCGCGAGCGTGGAGAAGGTCACCGCGGCCTTCCAGCTGATGCTGCGCAACCCACGCCTGAAGGCGGTGCTGGTCAACATCTTCGGCGGCATCATGCGCTGCGACGTGATCGCCCACGGCATCGTCGCCGCGGCACGCGAAACGGCCCTGTCGGTGCCGCTGGTGGTGCGCATGAAGGGCACGAACGAGGACCTGGGGCGGACCATCCTCGCGCAATCGGACCTTCAGATCATCGGGGCCGAGGATATCGGCGAGGCGGCTCGGCAGGCGGTTGTCGTGGCTCGGGTTCCTAAGGGGCAGCGATGAGCGTTGGACGAGCTTTTTGCCGTTTGTTGCGGGCGCGCGCCGACGGGGTACTCCCCTCCGCGAATGTCCCCCGGCCTTCGGCCTCCTCCTTTATTTCGCTGCGGGGAGTACCCCGCCGGCGCGCGCCAGACGCGCAGCCGTTGATCGGCCGGCACCACCGCTGCGCTTCCGTGCACAGGGCAGTGGGTGCTTCCCGCAGCGAAATAAAGGAGGAGCCGAAGGCGGGGGACATTCGCGGAGGGAAGTACCCGCTGTCCTGTGCACGCGCCCCGAACAGCCATTTCAGCAAAACAAGAACGGACCTCACAGAGCGGTAAAGGAAAAAGATGTCGATCCTCATCAACCGCCACACCCGCGTCATCACGCAGGGCATCACCGGCAAGACCGGCCAGTTCCACACCCAGGCCTGCCTCGAGTACGGCCACGGTCGCCACTGCTTCGTCGCCGGCGTCAATCCCATGAAGGCCGGCCAGGCCATGGCCGGCATTCCCATCTACGGCACCGTCAAGGAAGCCAAGGCCCGCACAGGCGCCACCGTGTCGGTCATCTATGTGCCCCCGGCCTTCGCCGCCGCCGCCATCGATGAAGCCGTGGATGCCGAGCTCGACCTCGTGATCTGCATCACCGAGGGCATTCCGGTGCGCGACATGATCCGTACCCGCCGCCGCATGGAAGGGCGCAAGACCCTGCTGCTCGGGCCCAACTGCCCCGGCCTCATCGTGCCCGACGAGATCAAGATCGGCATCATGCCGGGCCACATCCACCAGCGCGGCCGCATCGGCGTGGTCTCGCGCTCGGGCACCCTGACCTACGAGGCCGCGAGCCAGCTCGGGCGCTTCGGCATCGGCCAGTCGACCGTGGTCGGCATCGGCGGCGATCCGGTCGGCGGGCTGCGGCACATCGACGTGCTGAAGATGTTCAACGACGACCCGCGCACCGACGCCGTCATCATGGTCGGCGAGATCGGCGGCGATGCCGAGGAAGAGTGCGCGCGCTGGATCCATGCCCACATGCGCAAGCCCGTGGTCGGCTTCATCGCCGGTGCCAGCGCGCCGCCCGGCAAGCGCATGGGCCATGCGGGCGCCATCATTTCCGGCGGCAAGGGCACGGCGCAGGAGAAGCTCGCCGTCATGAAGGCCTGCGGCATCCACGTGACCGACAACCCGGCCGAGATGGGGAAGCTGCTGGCCTCGCTGGTCGTCCCCGACTACCTGCCGTTCGACTAGGCCCCGCACCCGCGCAGCGCCTGTCGGCCCACCCGCATTCACAGCATCAAAAGAAAGCACAACATGCCACAACGTTGGGTCCGTTTCGAACACGCCGGAGAAGCCGCCTTCGGCACCCTGGAGGACGACGCCGTGCGCGAGTATCGCGGCGACATGTACGGCACGCCCGAGCCCACCGGCCGCGTGTTCGCGCTGGCCGGACTGCGCCTGCTGTCGCCGAGCGAGCCGACCAAGGTCATCGCGCTGTGGAACAACTTCCACGCGCTCGGCGAGAAGCTCAAGCTCGCCGTGCCCGAGGAGCCGTTGTACCTGCTGAAGGCACCGAACTCCTTCTCGGCGCACGAGGCGCCGATCCGCAAGCCGCTGTGCGACGGCAAGGTCGTGTTCGAGGGCGAGCTCGGCATCGTCATCGGCAAGACCGCCACCGCCGTCTCCGAGGAACGCGCGCTCGAGCACGTGTTCGGCTACACCTGCGCCAACGACGTCACCGTGGCCGACATCCTCAACCGCGATGCCTCGTTCGCGCAGTGGGTGCGCGCCAAGGGCTTCGACACCTTCTGCCCCATGGGCCCGGCCATCGCCACCGGCCTCGATCCCGCCACGCTGGTGGTGCGCACCGTGCTCAACGGCGAGGAGCGGCAGAACTATCCGATCAGCGACATGCGGTTTTCCGTGCAGCGGCTGGTCAGCCTCATCTCGCAGGACATGAGCCTGCATCCCGGCGACGTGATCCTGTGCGGCACGTCCGTGGGCGTGGGCTCGATGAAGCCCGGCAGCCTGGTCGAGGTGGAGATCGACGGCATTGGCCGCCTTTCCAATCGCTTCGGCTGACGCGAAGAATTTCAACTCTTGGGGATCGACATGAAGATAGCAATCATCGGCGCGGGGGCCATCGGCGGCCTGGTGGGCGCCAAACTCGCGCTGGCCGGGGAGGACGTGACCTTCATCGTGCGCGGCGCCAACCTCCAGGCCATCGGCGCCAACGGCATCAAGCTGGTGTCGGCCGAGGGCGAGGAGCAGGTGGCGCGCAACGTGCGGGCCACCGACCGCTACGACGAGGCGGGGCCGCAGGACCTTGTGATCCTCGCGATGAAGGCGCACCAGGTCGAGGCCGTGGCCGATGACGTGGCCAAGCTCTTCGGGCCCGAGACCGCGGTCGTGACCATGCAGAACGGCATCCCCTACTGGTACTTCCAGAAGCACGGCGGCGTGCTCGAGGGCACCACCGTGCGCAGCGTCGACCCGCAGGGCGTGCTCAACACCAAGATCCCGCCGCGGCGCGTGATCGGCTGCGTGGTCTATCCGGCCTCCGAGCTGATTGCGCCCGGCGTCATCAAGCACATCGAGGGCGACCGCTTCCCGGTCGGTGAACTCGATGGCGCGACCACCGAGCGCGTCGAGCGCATCGCGGCCTGCTTCGCCAACGCGGGCTTCAAGGCGCCGGTGCTCGACAACATCCGTTCCGAGATCTGGCTCAAGCTCTGGGGCAACCTGACCTTCAACCCGATCAGCAGCCTCTCGCACTCGACCCTGGTCGACATCTGCCAGTACCCGCCCTCGCGCGAACTCGCGGCCGCGATGATGCGCGAGGCCCAGGCCGTGGCGCACAAGCTCGGCATCGAGTTCCGCGTCACGCTCGAGAAGCGCATCGCGGGCGCCGAGAAGGTCGGCAAGCACAAGACCTCGATGCTGCAGGACGTCGAAGCCGGCCGCGCGCCCGAGATCGACGCGCTGGTCGGCGCGGTGGTCGAGCTCGCGCGGCTCACCGAGACCTCGACCCCGCACATCGACACCGTGTATTCGCTCGTGAAGCTGCTCGCGCGGACCATGGAAGAACAGCGCGGCCAGGTCCGGCTGCGCGAACTCGCCTGAGGACACTGACACCATGCGACGCCTTCGCAGCGCCAAGATCGTGGCCACGCTCGGTCCCGCCACTTCCGACGAGCCCGCGATCCGCGCGCTGTTCGAGCGTGGCGTGGACGTGTTCCGCCTCAACTTCAGCCACGGCACGCAGCACGACCATGCGCGCCGCCTCGAGACCATCCGCCGGCTCGAGAAGGAATTCGGCCGGCCCATCGGCGTGCTGCTCGACCTACAGGGGCCGAAGCTGCGCCTGGGCACCTTCGAGGGCGGCCGTGCGCAGCTCGAGGCGGGCGCGCGCTTCCGGCTCGACATGGACCGCACCAGCGGCAACGGCCGCCGCGCGCCCCTGCCGCATCCCGAGATCTTCGCCGCGCTGCAGGAAGGCACCGAGCTGCTGCTCGACGACGGCAAGCTGCGGCTGCGCGTCGACCGCCACGGTGCCGACTTCGCCGAGACCACCGTGCTGGTGGGCGGCCCCATCTCCGACCGCAAGGGCGTCAACGTGCCCAGCGTGCTGCTGCCGATCTCGCCGCTGACGCCGAAGGACCGCGACGACCTCGACGTCGGCCTCGCGATGGGCGTGGACTGGGTGGCGCTCTCGTTCGTGCAGCGGCCCGAGGACATCGACGAGGCGCGCGAGATCATCGGCACGCGCGCGGCCATCATGGCCAAGCTCGAGAAGCCCGCGGCCATCGAGCACCTCGACGCCATCGTCGAGCGCTGCGACGGCATCATGGTCGCGCGCGGCGACCTCGGCGTCGAGCTGCCGCCCGAGCGCGTGCCCGAGTTGCAGCGCCAGATCGTGCGCGCCTGCCGGCTGCGCGGCAAGCCGGTGGTGGTGGCCACGCAGATGCTCGAGTCGATGATCGCCGCGCCGGTGCCCACGCGCGCCGAGGTGTCGGACGTGGCGACCGCGGTCTACGACGGCGTCGACGCGGTGATGCTCTCGGCCGAGTCGGCCTCGGGCAAGTACCCGCTCGAGGCGGTGGCGATGATGGACCGCATCGTCGCGCGCGTGGAGGCCGATCCCTCGTACCGCACCGGCATCGACGCGACGCATGAGAGCGCGCAGTCGACCACCGCCGACGCGGTCTGCACCTCGATGCGCCAGGTGGCCGCGCTGCTCGCGCCGGCCGCCACCGTGACCTACACCTCCTCGGGCTTCACCAGCCTGCGCGCGGCGCGCGAGCGGCCCGCGGTGCCGATCCTGAGCCTCACGCCCGACATCGCGACCGCGCGCCGCATGGCCATGGTGTGGGGCGTGCATGCGGTGCTGGTGGACGACGTGCACGACGTGGGCGAGATGATCGAGTGCGCCTGCCGCACCGCGCATGCCGAGGGCTTCGCGCATCCCGGCCAGAAGGTGGTGGTGGTGGCGGGCCTGCCCTTCGGCCAGTCGGGCACCACCAACCTGCTGCACGTCGCGCGTATTCCAAACCATTCCTGATCGCGAATACTTGACCGCGGTCATGCGGCGCGCGCGCCGCCGGCCATAGCATGGGACTTCCGAACGAAGCAGTTCTCCAGGAATCCCCATGAAGCACGCGACCCTGCGCCAGTTGAAGGTCTTCGAGGCGGTGGCGCGGCTCTTGAGTTTCTCGCGCGCGGCCGAGGAGCTGCACCTCACGCAGCCCGCGGTGTCGACCCAGGTGCGCAAGCTCGAGGACCACGCCGGCAACACGCTGTTCGAACAGTTCGGCAAGAAGGTCTACCTCACGGCCGCGGGCACCGAGCTGCTGCAGCTCAGCCGCGCGATCATCCAGCAGTTCGAGGCGGCCGAGAACGCGATGCTGCAGTTCAAGGGCATCTCGGGCGGCAAGCTCAACGTGGGCGTGATCAGCGCGGGCGACTACTTCTTTCCGCGCCTGCTGGTGGAGTTCGCGGGCCGGCATCGCGGCGTGACCCTGAACTTCACGGTGCACAACCGCGAGGGCCTGCTCACGCACATCGCCGAGAATCTCACCGACCTCGCGATCATGGTGCGGCCGCCCACCGACCTCGACACGCTGAACCAGCCCTTCGCGCCGCACCCCTACGTGATCATCGCGGCGCCCACGCATCCGCTGGTGGGCGTGAAGGGCGTGCCGCTCAAGCGGCTGATCCGCGAGCCCTTCGTGGTGCGCGAGCGCGCGTCCGACACCTGGCATTCGATGGAGGAGGGCTTCGGCGCCGCGCTGTCCGAGATCAACATCGCGATGGAGATCCGCAGCACCGAGACCATCAAGCAGGCGGTGATCGCGGGCATGGGCGTGAGCTTCGTGTCGGCCCACACCATCAGCCAGGAACTGCGCGCGGGCAGCGTGCGGGTGCTCGACGTGCAGGGCTTTCCGCTGATGCTCAACTGGTACGTGGTGCACCGCCGCGGCAAGCGGCTGCCGCCGGTGGCGCAGGCCTTCAAGGACTTCCTGCTGAACGACGGCACCGCGCTGATCTCGCAGATCGTGCCCTTCGATCCGGCGATCTGAAGGCGAAAAAAAAGAGCGCTCGCGGCGCTCTCTCTTCGGGGTGGAGCCTCGAGGGCTCCGGCTCTCAACGCTGTTGCAGCGCGGCGCGCACGGCCTTGGCGAAGATCACGATCGGCAGCGCGGCGATCAGGTCGCGCAGCACGCCGTTCGAGGCGAAGGAGGGGGCCTTGAGGGCGGCGGAATTCAGTGCGGTGTTGTTCATGGATGTGCTCCGAATGCGGGTGGGTGGGAATGCGAACCTCCGAATTATAGGGTTTACCCTGGATTAGGGCAAACCACGAGTGACATGCCCTTTTCGCGAGCAGGGCGCGCGGAGGCACTCCAGAGTGGGCTGCGATGCGGTCGAGGTGATCGCGAGGGACCTGCCGAAGACGCCACCGACTTGCATCAAGCCGCGCCTCGCGTCGCGCGACCCGTGCGCCATCGCGGGCGTTCTCATCGCGCGCTAAGACGACCATGCTAGGGAATCCACGGGGGTCCGCCGCCGGGTCCCTTCGAGGGAACTTGACGAGGGTCAAGAGTTTTTGGGTCGCTGCACCCGACAGTCATCCGCACGCAGGAGGCTGCGGGTCGACGGTGTCGCGAAGCGAGGCCGACGGGACCGGAGGATCAGCCGAAGCGTGTCGATTGCGTGATGCGACGCCGTACTTGTTCGCATCTCTGCTTCGGGGACCGGTGACTCGGAACGAAACCGGCGGCGCCTCGATGCGATCCGCCGGACTTCAACTCAAACACAAAGATGAAGGACATTCAATGACTCGGCAAACGACCACGATCGCGGGTGCGAACCCCGCGATCTATTCCCCCTCGGGACACTCTGGCGCCGCGGCGGCGCAGCGCTCGCACAGTTACCGATGGGGGCAGCTCCTGATCGGCATCGTGTGCATGGCGATGATCGCCAACCTCCAATACGGCTGGACCCTGTTCGTCAACCCGATCGCGGAGAAGCATGGCTGGAGCCGCGCCGCGATCCAGGTGGCCTTCACCATCTTCGTGCTCACCGAGACCTGGCTGGTGCCGATCGAGGGCTACCTCGTCGACCGCTTCGGCCCGCGTCCCGTGGTGCTGGTGGGCGGCGTGCTCTGCGGCATCGGCTGGGTGATCAACTCCTTCGCGGCCTCGCTGCCGGTGCTCTACATCGCGGCGGCCATCGGCGGCATCGGCGCGGGCGCGGTCTACGGCACCTGCGTGGGCAACGCGCTCAAGTGGTTCCCCGACCGGCGCGGCCTCGCGGCGGGCATGACCGCGGCCGGCTTCGGCGCGGGCTCGGCGCTCACCATCATCCCGATCTCGGCCATGATCAAGAACAGCGGCTACGAGGCCGCCTTCCTGTATTTTGGGATCGGGCAGGGACTGATCGTGTTCCTGCTCGCCTGGATGCTGACGCGCGCGCCCGAGCATTCGAAGGCCGTGAACACCCGCAACGTGCAGCAGTCGCGGCGCGACTACGCGCCCTCCGAGGTGCTGCGCTCGCCCGTGTTCTGGGTGATGTACGCGATGTTCGTGATGGTGGCCGCCGGCGGCCTGATGGCGACCGCGCAGCTCGCGCCGATTGCCAAGGACTTCAAGATCATCGACGTGCCGGTGAACATCATGGGCCTGGTGCTGCCCGCGCTGACCTTCGCGCTGGCGATCGACCGCGTGCTCAACGGCCTGACGCGGCCGTTCTTCGGCTGGGTGTCGGACAAGATCGGCCGCGAGCAGACCATGTTCATCGCCTTCGCGATCGAGGCGGTCGGCATCCTGATGCTCTACAAGTACGGCCACAACCCGCTGCTGTTCGTGGTGCTGACCGGCATGGTGTTCTTCGCCTGGGGCGAGATCTACAGCCTGTTCCCCTCGACCTGCGCCGACACCTTCGGCGGCAAGTACGCGGCTTCGAACGCCGGCATGCTCTACACCGCCAAGGGCACGGCCTCGCTGCTGGTGCCGCTGTCGAGCGTGCTGGCCGCGAGCACCGGCAGCTGGGAGGCGGTGTTCTTCGTCGCGAGCGGCGTCAATGCCGTTGCCGCGCTGATGGCCTGGTTCGTGCTGCGCCCGATGCGCCGCAAGCACATCGAACGCAGCGAACTCCCGCACTGAGCGCCGAGGGTTCGCGAGCCGCTACCATCGACGCCTTTGTCCAGGAGAACGGCGTGACCCTCTACAGACTCGACGAACATGAACCGTCCATCGACGCCAGCGCGCGCGTGGCGGACACGGCGAGCGTGATCGGTCAGGTCGTGCTCGGCGCGCGCAGCAGCATCGGGCCGCGCTGCGTGCTGCGCGGCGACAACGAGCCCATCACGGTGGGCGCGGGCAGCCACCTCGAGGACGGCGTGATGCTGCATGCCGACCCCGGCTTCCCGATGACCATCGGCGCCGACGTGACGGTCGAGCGGCACGTGATGCTGCACGGCTGCACCATCGGCGACGGCTCGGTGGTCGGCGAGGACACCGTGGCGCTCAACGGCGCGGTGGTGGGGCGCGAATGCATCGTCGCCACCGGCGCGCTGCTGACCGAGGGCAAGGTCTTTCCCGACCGCTCGCTGATCTCGGGCCGCCCGGCCAAGGTCACGGGCCAGGTCGACGATGCCGAGGCCGCGCGCCTCGTGCAGCGCGCGCGCGAACTGGCCGCGCGCTGATCTGCGCGGGGCCGCCGGCGCGAACGGCCCCGCGTCTTTCTTCTCCTTGCGTTCCCGCGCACCGCGACGGATTCGCGCGCGGAATACCTCGGTGTTGCGAACGGTTCGCACGCATCCACGCGAGGCCCCCGGAAATTCCGGCCGCGGCCCAGCGAAAGGGTCCTTTTCACAGGGCTCGCTCGCATTGACACCACCCCTGTTTCGATGGAAATTGACCTGCGTCAAGGTCATCCGCGCGCGATTCATCGACAGTGAATCCCGAGGCAGATGACCGCGCGCGGCTCCCGGTCCCCGCACAGGGAGGCGAGCGCGAATTGACGCCACGATGACAACGGATCCGCCGGCAGGCAGACAGCGGCGGACCGGCAACGGCACCAGATCGGACGGGACCATGACAACAGAAGCGCTGAACGCGTACGCAGCACCGCACCTGGCCGCACCCGCGGCCTGCGTGGAGGCCGGCCAATGAGCGAGGCCCTGCGACTTTCCGCGGCCGACGAACTGGCCGAGGTGCGCCGCGTGCTCGCCGCGCATGCGGACGAACAGGGCGCGCTGCTGCCGATCCTGCACGAGGTGCAGGACACGCTGGGCTACGTGCCCTCGCATGCGGTGCAGACCATCGCCGACGCGCAGAACCTCTCGCGCGCCGAGGTGCATGGCGTGATCACCTACTACCACCACTTCCGCGCCGAGCCGCCGGGCCGGCACGTGATCCAGATCTGCCGCGCCGAGGCCTGTCAATCGATGGGCGCCGATGCGCTGCTCGCGCATGCCGAGCAGCACCTGGGCTGCGCGGTGCACGGCACCACCAAGGACGGCGCCTTCACGCTCGAGCCGGCGTTCTGCCTCGGCCTGTGCGCCTCCTCGCCCGCGATGACGCTCGACGACGAGCCGCATGCGCGCGTCACGCCGCACCGTTTCGAAACCCTGGTCGCACAGGCGGGAGACTGCGCATGAACGCGACGGTGAAGATCTACGTGCCGCGCGACTCCGCGGCGCTCGCGGTCGGCGCCAATGCCGTGGCCCAGCGCATCGCGCAGGAGGCCGCTGCGCGCGGGCTCGCGATCGAGCTGGTGCGCAACGGCTCGCGCGGCATGCTGTGGCTCGAGCCGTTGGTCGAGGTCGAGACGCCCGCGGGCCGCATGGCCTACGGCCCGGTCACGGTCGACGAGGTGCCGGCGCTGTTCGATGCCGGCCTGGGCACGGGCGCGCGTTCGCATCCGCTGTCGCTCGGTCCCACCGACGAGATTCCCTACCTCACGAAGCAGGAGCGCCTGACCTTCGCGCGCGTCGGCATCACCGACCCCGTGTCGCTGACCGACTACCAGGCGCACGAGGGCTATGCGGGCCTGCGCGCCGCGCTCGCGATGGCGCCGGCCGACATCGTGCAGCAGGTGCTCGACTCGGGCCTGCGCGGCCGTGGCGGCGCGGCGTTTCCGGCCGGCATCAAGTGGAAGACGGTGCTCAACACGCCGTCGGAACAGAAGTACATCGTCTGCAATGCCGACGAGGGCGACTCGGGCACCTTCTCCGACCGCATGACGATGGAGGGCGACCCCTTCGTGCTGATCGAGGGCATGACCATCGCGGGCATCGCCACCGGCGCGACGCAGGGCTACATCTACGTGCGCTCCGAGTACCCGCACGCGATCGCCGCGCTCAACGAGGCGATCCGCCATGCGGAGGCCGCGGGCTTCCTCGGCGACAACGTGCTGCGCTCGGGCAAGCGCTTCCGGCTCGCGGTGCGCAAGGGCGCCGGCTCCTACGTCTGCGGCGAGGAGACGGCGCTGCTCGAGAGCCTCGAGGGCAAGCGCGGCATCGTGCGCGCCAAGCCGCCGCTGCCGGCCATCGAGGGCCTGTTCGGCCAGCCCACGCTGATCAACAACGTGATCACGCTGGCCAGCGTGCCGATCATCCTGGCGCGCGGCGCCACCTTCTACCGCGACTACGGCGTGGGCCGCTCGCGCGGCACCTTGCCGATGCAGCTGGCCGGCAACATCAAGCACGGCGGGCTGGTCGAGAAGGCCTTCGGCGTCACCTTGCGCGAACTGCTCTACGACTACGGCGGCGGCTCGGCCTCGGGCCGGCCGATCAAGGCGGTGCAGGTCGGCGGCCCGCTGGGCGCCTACCTGCCCGAGTCGCAGTGGGACCTGCCGCTGGACTACGAGGCCTACGCGGCCGTCGGCGGCACCGTGGGCCACGGCGGCATCGTGGTGCACGACGACACGGCCGACCTCTCGAAGCTGGCGCGCTACGCGATGGAGTTCTGCGCGCTCGAGTCGTGCGGCAAGTGCACGCCCTGCCGCATCGGCTCGACGCGCGGCGTCGAGGTCATCGACAAGATCCGCGGCAACCAGAACCGGCCGCAGCAGGTGATCCTGCTGCGCGACCTGTGCAACACCATGGTCCATGGCTCGCTGTGCGCGATGGGCGGCATGACGCCGTTCCCGGTGCTCTCCGCGCTCGACCACTTCCCGCAGGACTTCGGCATCGAGGCACCCGACCGCAAGGCCGCCTGAGCCCCCAGAGAAAGCAAAGACATGTTGAACCATCTCAAGGAAACCGACTACGGCACGCCCAAGCGCGAATCCGAGCGCGAGGTCACGCTGGAGATCGACGGCACCGAGGTCACGGTGCCGGCCGGCACCTCGCTGATGCGCGCGGCCGTCGACGCCGGCATCCAGGTGCCAAAGCTGTGCGCCACCGACAGCCTCGAGCCCTTCGGCTCGTGCCGGCTGTGCCTGGTCGAGATCGAGGGCCGCCGCGGCTTCCCGGCCTCGTGCACCACGCCGGCCGAGGCCGGCATGAAGGTGCGCACCCAGACGCCGAAGCTGCAGGACCTGCGCAAGGGCGTGATGGAGCTCTACATCTCCGACCATCCGCTCGACTGCCTGACCTGCTCGGCCAACGGCAACTGCGAGCTGCAGGACATGGCGGGCGTGACCGGCCTGCGCAACGTGCGCTACGGCTTCGATGGCGCCAACCACATCAAGAGCGAGAAGGACGAGTCGAACCCGTACTTCACCTACGACCCCTCCAAGTGCATCGTGTGCAACCGCTGCGTGCGCGCCTGCGAGGAAACCCAGGGCACCTTCGCGCTGACCATCAGCGGCCGCGGCTTCGAGTCGCGCGTGTCGCCGGGCCAGGACCAGCCCTTCATGGAGTCGGAGTGCGTGAGCTGCGGCGCCTGCGTCGAGGCCTGCCCCACCGCCACCTTGCAGGAGAAGTCGGTGATCTGGCTCGGCCAGCCCGAGCACAGCGTGATCACCACCTGCGCCTACTGCGGCGTGGGCTGCGCCTTCAAGGCCGAGATGAAGGGCAACGAGGTGGTGCGCATGGTGCCGTGGAAGGACGGCAAGGCCAATGACGGCCACTCCTGCGTGAAGGGCCGCTTCGCCTGGGGCTATGCCTCGCACCAGGACCGCATGCTCAAGCCCATGATCCGCCAGAAGATCACCGATCCGTGGCAGGAAGTGAGCTGGGACGAGGCCATCAACTACGCGGCCGGCGAGTTCAAGCGCCTGCAGGAGAAGTACGGCCGCAACGCCATCGGCGGCATCACCTCCTCGCGCTGCACCAACGAGGAAACCTACCTGGTGCAGAAGCTGGTGCGCGCGGGCTTCGGCAACAACAACGTCGACACCTGCGCCCGCGTGTGCCATTCGCCCACGGGCTACGGCCTGAAGCAGACGCTGGGCGAATCGGCCGGCACGCAGACCTTCCAGTCGGTCGAGAAGTCCGACGTGATCATGGTCATCGGCGCCAACCCGACCGACGGCCACCCGGTGTTCGCCTCGCGCATGAAGAAGCGGCTGCGCCAGGGCGCGAAGCTGATCGTGGTCGACCCGCGCCGCATCGACATCGTGAAGTCGCCGCACATCCGCGCCGCGCATCACCTGCAGCTGCGCCCCGGCACCAACGTGGCGGTGGTCACGGCGCTCGCGCACGTGATCGTCACCGAGGGCCTGATGGCCGACGCGTTCGTGGCCGAGCGCTGCGACACGGCCTCGTTCGCCGAATGGAAGGCCTATGTCGAGCGCCCCGAGCAGTCGCCCGAGGCCACGGAAGCCTTCACCGGCGTGCCGGCCGCCGAGATGCGCGCCGCCGCGCGGCTGTTTGCCACCGCCGGCAACGGCGCCATCTACTACGGCCTGGGCGTGACCGAGCACAGCCAGGGCTCGACCACCGTGATGGGCATCGCCAACCTCGCGATGGTCACCGGCAACGTGGGCCGCGAGGGCGTGGGCGTGAACCCGCTGCGCGGCCAGAACAACGTGCAGGGGTCGTGCGACATGGGCTCGTTCCCGCACGAGCTGCCGGGCTACCGCCACGTGTCGGACAGCACCACGCGCGGTTCCTTCGAGGCCGCCTGGGGCGTGCAGCTCGATCCCGAGCCGGGCCTGCGCATTCCCAACATGTTCGACGCCGCGATCGGCGGCAGCTTCAAGGGCCTGTACTGCGAGGGCGAGGACATCGTTCAGTCCGACCCCAACACCCAGCACGTGGCCGCCGCCATGATGGCGATGGAATGCGTGGTGGTGCAGGACATCTTCCTCAACGAGACCGCCAAGTACGCGCACGTGTTCCTGCCGGGCTCCTCCTTCCTCGAGAAGGACGGCACCTTCACCAACGCCGAGCGCCGCATCTCGCGCGTGCGCAAGGTGATGCCGCCGAAGGCCGGCCTGGCCGACTGGGAGGTCACGGTGAAGCTGGCGAACGCGCTCGGCTACCCGATGAGCTACAAGAACCCCGAGGCGATCATGGACGAGATCGCCGCGCTGACGCCGAGCTTCCACGGCGTGAGCTACAAGCGCATCGACGAGCTCGGCAGCATCCAGTGGCCCTGCAACGACGCGGCGCCCGAGGGCACGCCGACCATGCACATCGACAAGTTCGTGCGCGGCAAGGGCCGCTTCATCGTCACGCAGTACGTGCCGACCGACGAGAAGGTCACGCGCCGCTTCCCGCTGCTCCTGACCACCGGGCGCATCCTGTCGCAGTACAACGTGGGCGCGCAGACGCGGCGCACCGACAACAACATGTGGCACGGCGAGGACCGGCTCGAGCTGCATCCGCACGACGCCGAGGAGCGCGGCGTGAAGGACGGCGACTGGGTCGGCATCCAGAGCCGCGCGGGCGAGACGGTGCTGCGCGCCACGGTGTCCGAGCGCATGCAGCCGGGCGTGGTCTACACCACCTTCCACTTCCCCGAGTCGGGCGCCAACGTGATCACCACCGACAACTCCGACTGGGCCACCAACTGCCCCGAGTACAAGGTGACGGCGGTGCAGGTGATGCCGGTGATGCAGCCCTCGGCCTGGCAGCAGGAGTACAGCCGCTTCAACCGGGTGCAGAACGAGCTGCTCAGCGCGGCCTCGGCGCCCGCGCCGTCGAACGAGACGGTGCCGGCCAAGTAGGGCACGAGAGCGCAGCGCCATGAACATCGCCACCCTGCCGCTCGCGAGCGCCGACACGGCCGCCTTCTGCGAAGGCGCGCGGCTGCTGCCTGTGCGCGGCGTGCGCGGCGGCCAGCCGTTCGCGGTGCAGGACTGGGTGGCCGAGGAAGTGCCGGTGGCGCTCGAATACAACGGCATCTCGCATGCGGTGATGCTGGCCACGCCGCTCGACCTCGAGGACTTCGCGCTCGGCTTCTCGCTGAGCGAGGGCATCCTCGAGGCGGCGCACGAGCTCTACGGCAGCGAGGTCGAGAGCGCCGAGCGCGGCATCACGGTGCGCCTCGAGGTCTCGGCGGCTGCGTTCGCGCGCCTCAAGCAGCGGCGCCGCTCGCTGGCCGGGCGCACCGGCTGCGGCCTGTGCGGCACCGAGAGCCTGGCGCAGGTGGCGCGCGAGCTGCCGGTGCTGGCCGCGGGGCCGTCGTTCGAGCGCGCCGCGATCGGCCGCGCGATGGCGCAGTTCCAGTCGCTACAGACCCTACAGGAAGCCACCGGCGCGGTGCATGCCGCGGCCTGGTGCTCGGCCGACGGCGAGGTGGTGTGGCTGCGCGAGGACGTGGGCCGCCACAACGCGCTCGACAAGCTGGTGGGCGCGCTCGCGGCCAACGAGGTCGATGCCGCGGCGGGCTTCATCGCCGTGACCAGCCGCGCGAGCTTCGAGATGGTGCAGAAGGCCGCGATGGCCGGCGTCTCGCTGCTGGCGGCGGTGTCGGCGCCGACCTCCTTCGCGGTCGAGACCGCGCAGCGCGCCGGGCTCACGCTGGTGGGCTTCGCGCGGCGCGAGGACCTGGGGGTCTACAGCCACCCGCAGCGCCTGCCGGCCGACACGGTGCCGGCCGCGGCGGCCAACGGGCGTCGCCCGCATTGATGACGAACAACTTCACGACGACAACGAGCGGAGACACAGCGCATGCATGACCAGTCGGTGCAATTGATCAAGATGGCCAACCAGATCGGCACCTTCTTCGAGGCCCAGACCCCGTCGGACGCCGGGGCGGCCACGCACGCCATCGCGGCGCACCTCAAGTCCTTCTGGGCGCCGAGCATGCGGCTGGCGCTGGTGGAGAGCTTCGACCAGGGCAAGGCGCAGGCGATGCTGCCGATCGTGGCCACGGCCGTGCGTGACCACCGCGCCAAGCTTCTGCCCGACGGCGGGCACATGGTGGCCGAGGCGAAGCTGCTCTATCCGCAGGGCGGCGGCGACGCCGGTTGAAACCCCGCTAAACCGCTGCGTGCGACAAGGCCTTCGCCTCGCGCCGCTCGGCATTGCGCGCGCGGCGCCGCTCGTGCGCCTGCAGCAGCGATTCGTAGTAGAGGCCCAGCGGCATCGCCACGAACACCATGCCCGCGACGTAGATCACGAGGCTGGTGATGGGGAAGCTGTCGCCGCCCCAATGGGGAACGGAAGCCGCCGCCGCGATGGCGGCGACGATCGCGATCGTGGCGCGGAAAGCGCCGCGCAACCAGGCGATGCGGGTCTCGTCGCCCTGCGGTGCATCGTCTGCCAGACGGTCTGATGCCGTGTTCCTCCCGCCTTTGTCTCCGTGCTCGTTCATCGTCGGCTCCTTGGAAGGCGTCTTCGATGATTCTTATCACGCGCCATCGCGGGGTCAAGATCGAAGTCCCGTACGAAACGGGGCTTCGCGCATGCCGCGCGCGCCGCATGCGTACCTCAGTCGTACTTCACGGTGTAGATCAGGTCGAGGCCGCTGGTCTGCCCGGCCTGGCCGCGCAAGGTGAGGCGCTGCGTGAGGTCGTAGAAGATGAACAGCGTGCCGAAAGTGCCGCCGATGCTGCGCTCGTAGGTGACGTAGAAGTCCTTCGACAGCCGCTTGCCGAAGGTGACGGCCGAATCGCGCACGTCGCCGCCGCTGCCCGGGCCCTTGAAGCCCAGTTCGTCGAGGCCGAAGCGGCTGGCCAGGCTGCCGCCGCTGGCACCCTTGCTGATGCGCCCGAGTAGCGAGAGCGCGGCCTGCTGCAGCAGCGCCGACTCGCCGCCGCTGGTGGCCGAGGCGCGGCCCAGCACCACCCATGACAGCGTCTCGGCGTCGGACAGCGCGGGCTCCGAATAGAGCTTCACGCGCGGCGACTGCGCGCTGCCGCTGATCTGCACGCCGGCGCGCTGCGTGATGTTGGGCCGGATCGCGAGGATGTCGAGCTGCGGGTTGTCGTAGGGACCGTTGAAGCGCGCGATGCCGGTCTCCACGTCGAGCTGCTGGCCGTAGGCGCGGTACTGGCCCTTCACGGTCTTCACCTCGCCGGTGATGCGTGGCGGCGCATCGAGCCGCGTGCTGCGGATGTCGAGCTGGCCCTCGAGCCGGGTCGTGATGCCGCGGCCCTGCACCGCGAAGTCGTCGCCGAGGTCGAACTCGACCGCGATGTCGGGCGGCTTCGCGGTCTGCGGCTTCGCGGCCTGGGCCGCCTGCGCATCGCTGCGCGCGGCCTCGCGCTCGCGCGCCTCGGCCGCCTCGCGGTCCTTGGCGGCCGAGCGCACGATCACGTCGCTACCGAGGCTGGGCGCGGTCTCGTCGGGCAGGATGATCACGGCGCGGTCGGTCTTGAGCTTGCCGCGCACGATGAACTGCCGGTTCTCGAGCCGCGCCTGCAGGTCGCCCGAGAGCGTGACCTGGCGATCGGTGCGCACCAGCACGCGCAGCGCGCGCAGCTCGGCCTGCAGCGCCATGCGGATGCCGGGCGCGCCGGCGGCCGTGCCCGCGCCCGACCAGTTGAGTTCGCCGCGCGCGCTCAGCGTGCCGCCATCGGTGCCGGCCTCGCTGGCCGCGGTGCTGCGGTTGCCGCTCTGGCCCGCGATGCGCGCCGTGCTGCCGGCGCCGCCCTTGAGCGTGAACTCGGCGATCTCGACGCGGTCGCCCGACAGGTTGGCGCGCAGCCGGCCGTCGCGCAGGTCCAGGCCCTCGACCGGCGCGCGCAGCGCCAGCTTGTCGGCGCCCAGCGTGCCGTTCCAGCGCGGCGCCGCGCGGCTGCCCGAGAGCGTGGCATTGGCGTCGAGCGTGCCGGCCACGCGCCAGCCCGGCGGCGCGAGCATCGACCACACGCCGAGGTTCGGCAGCTTGGCGGCGATGCGGCCCGTGAGCGGCGCGTCGGGTGCCCATTGCCAGCCGCCGGCGCGCTGCTGGAAGCGCGTGCCGGCCTCGGCATCGATCTGGCCCGCGCGTTCGCTGTCCCAGGCCAGCGTGGCGCGCACGGCCTCGCCCTGGGCGTCGAGGCGCAGCTCGGCGCGGCGCAGCCCGGCCGGCGTGCTGGGGCTCAGGCCGGCCTCGCTGGAATTCATCTTGCGCTCGCTCGCGGTACCGGTGCCGCGGCTCTCGATGCGCGTGATCAGCGCGGCCTCGCCGGCCTGCACGCGAATGTCGCCGCTCTGGCGCGCAAGGCGGGCCTGGGCGCGCAGCGTATCGCCGGCATCGATGTCCCAGTCGCCGTCGAAGACCAGGTCGCCGCTGATGCCGAGCTCGCCGAAGGTGGTGCTGGCGCCGAAGGCCTCGGCCCAGGCCATCGGCAGGCCCTTGAGCTCGCCCTTCGACTGCACGCGGAACACGCGGTTGGTGGCGGCGCCGCTCTGGCTGAAGCGCAGCGGCTGCCAGTCGATGCGCACCGTGCCGGGCACCGGGCCGCGCAGGGTGGCGCCGGCGGCCGAGGCCTCGACCTCGAGGCGGTCGCTGCCGGTGCGCACCGTGGCCGTGACCTCGCGGCCGAGTTCGAGCACCCAGGGCGATTTCTGCGTGGCGGGCTGGGTGCTGTCCTGTGCCTGCAGCCGCAGGCTGGCGAGCGCGGCGCGCCATTGGCCGGCGCCCGCGAGGCCGCCGCTGGCGCGCGTGTCGAGCACCAGCTTCTGCGTGCCGGTGGCGGCCTCGCCCTGCAGCGACAGCGTGGCCTGCGCGATGCTGCCCGCGAGCTCGGCGCGCAGCGCGCTCAATTGCACCTGGGTTGCAGCGCCGCCGGCCTGGGCCGCGGGCAGCAGCAGGTCGAGCCTGGGCACGGTGAGGCTGGCCTTCAGGCTGGGTTCGGCGTTGCCGCGCGCGAGCGGCGCGGCGGGGTTCTGCAGCCGGCGCTGGAAGTTCTGCCAGCCGCCCTGCCAGCTCGCGTCGAGCCGGGCCGAGCCCTTCGCGCTGCGGCCAGCGAACAGGCCCGCCATCTCGGGCAGGCTCTCGATCCAGCGCTGCACGGCCTCGGTGTCGTCGATGCGGGCCTTGAGTTCGCCCGTGCCCTGCGCGGGCGCCATGCGGGCGTCGAGCTGCGCCTCGGCGCCGGGCATCACGAGCTTCAGGTTGCCGCTGCCGGCCTGCTCGGCCACGCGCACCTGCAGCTTGCCCTCGACGCTGGCGCGCTGCGCATCGATGCGCAGCGTGCGCAGGTCCAGCACCTGGTCCTTCCACTGGCCCTGGGCCAGCACGCGGTCGAGCCCGAAGCCCGGCAGCGCCTTGCTGCCGGCACCGCCCTCGGCGCGCAGCGCGAGGTCGAAGCCGATGCCGCCGTTGTCGTCATCGCGCTGCTGCGCGGTGACGCGGCCGCTGATCGGCGCGCCCGAGAGTTCGCTGTACAGCGCGCCCAGCCGCACGCCCTGCACGTCGGCGCGCGCCTGCCAGGGCGCGGGCGCGGGGCTCCAGCGGCCCGCGGCCTCGATGCGGCCGCCGCCCGTGCGCAGCGTGGCCTGCGGGATGTCCCAGTGGGTGCCGTCATAGCCGACCTGGGCCTGCAGCTGCTCGAGCGGCAGCTTGCCCTGGTCCCACGGGCCCGGCCGCGCGTTGCGCAGGTCGGCCTGGGCCTTCCAGGCGGCGGGACCGGTGGCGGCATCGGGCTCGAGCGCGACGCTGCCCGTGAGCAGCGTCTGCGGCGCGCCGGGCCACAGGCTCGACGCATCGACGTTGCGCAGGTCGGCCTTGGCCGCGATCACGGGCTGCGGCTGCCAGGGCGCGATGGTGGCTTCGAGCTTCGCCTCCATCGGCGCCTCGGCATCGGGCTCGGCCGGCGCCAGTTCGGCCTGAACGTTCAAACGCGCGTCGGCGCCCGCGAGCGTGCCCTGGATGCCGGCCTTGGCCAGCACCTCGAGGCTGCGTTCCTCGGGCAGCGGCGCCTTCACGCGGCCGTCGAGCGTCGCCTCGATCGCCATCGGCGCCGCGCCCTGCAGCTTCACGCGCGCGCTGTAGTGGCCTTCGGCGATGTCGACGCCCTCGACGTCGAGCTTGTGCTCGCCGCCGGTGTAGCGGTAGTGGCCCGCGAGCCGTTGCGCCTGCAGCGCGGGCGGGCCGGCCCAGCGCAGGTCGTCGATGCGGAACGGCAGGTCGACCTCGACTGGCAGCACGATCTTCTCGAGCGGCTCGGCGGGCTTGTCGCTGGGTGGGCCGCGCCGCTCGATCAGCAGCTGCGCCGCATGCACCTCGCCGAGCTGCACCTTGCGCTCGAACAGCGGCGCGAGCTGCCAGCCGATCTTCGCCTCGTGCACCTCGACCGCGAGGCTCTCGCTCTGCCAGCGCAGCCAGCCGATGCGCCCGCCGGTGCGCAGCGAGCCCGTGACCTCGCGGCTCTCGAGCGTCTGGCCGGCCGGCAGGTAGGCCGCGGCCTTGGCGAGCGCGAAGGCCAGCGACTGGTTCGAGCCCAGCCACCACCAGGCGGCGCCCAGCACCAGCAGCAGCGCGACGAACAGGCCGGCGACGGTCCAGGCCAGCGCGCGCAGGGCGCGGCGGGTGCGCGAGCGCCGGGCCGGCGGCGTGGGCGGGGTGGAGGTCTCGGTCGCTGCGTTCGCCATCGTGCTCAGAAGGTGAAGCCCAGCCGCACGTGCAGCCGGAACTTGCGCGTGTCCACGCCATAGGCCAGGTCGGCCTGCACCGGCCCGACCGGGCTGCGCCAGCGCGTGCCCACGCCCACGCCGACCTTGGGCTTGAGCTCGCTGGGCTTGTCGGCCACCGCGCCGGCATCGACGAACACCACGCTCTCGAAGTCGGTGAGCTTGTCCTTGTAGACGAAGGGGCGCTGCCACTCGAGGCTCAGCACGCCGAGGTAGCGGCCCGCCACCGTCTGGCCGTCGGCGCGCACCGTGCCGATGTCGCGATAGGCGTAGCCGCGCACCGTGGTGTCGCCGCCGGTCAGGAACATCAGGGTGGACGGGATCTGCGCCGAGTCCTTGCCGACCACCGCGCCGGCCTCGGCACGCAATTGCAGGCGGCTGCGGCGCGCCAGCGTGGCGGCGTCCTTGCCGTCGGCCCAGCCGACCGGCACGATGCCGAGCCAGCGAACGTAGGTGCGCGTGAACGGCAGTTGCTGGCCGGTCAGCGTGTAGCCCGCGGCCAGTTCGAGCGCGAGGCCGTAGCCGCGCCGCGGCGAGCCGTTGTCGTCGAAGTAGCGCCCGGTCCAGCCCCAGTTGGCGGTCACGGCCGAGGCCGAGGGCGGGGCGTCGGTGCCGCGGTTGGTCGCGTAGTCGTACTGCAGGAAGTAGCTGCGGTCGATGTGGTCGCTGGTCTTGTTGCGCCCGCCGCGCAGCCGGCCGCTGTCGACCACGTAGCTGCCCGACTGCTCGCTCTTGAGCTCGGCGCCCGAGAACCAGCGCCAGCCGTCGTCGCCGGGGATCGCCTTCCACTCGGTGCCGAGCGACTGGATGTCGCGGTCCACCGACAGCCGCGACACCGCGCGCCAGCCCAGCAGCGGCAACTGGTTGTGGATGTGGTCGATCGACAGGCGCGGCCCGTTGTCGGTGGTGAAGCCCACGCCCAGCACCACCTTCTGCAGCGGCGCCTCGCGCAGCTGCGCGATCACGGGCGCGGCCAGCGGCGTGCCGCTCTCGGTGTCGAGCGTGAGGAACACCGAATCGAAGTAGCCGCTGCTGGCCAGGCGCTGCTGGGCGTCGAGCAGCTTCTGCTGGTCGTAGTCGGCGCCGCTGGGCAGTTGCGCGATGCGGCGGATGCCGTCGGCGCTGTAGCGCTGGTTGCCGCGCAGGAGCAGCGGGCCGAACTTGTAGGCCGGGCCCGACTGGTAGGTGGCGCTGAGGCGGGCCTCGTGGCGGTCGGCATCGACCTCGGCGCGGCTGATCTCGATGTTGCCGGTGGGGAAGCGCTTGGCCGTGAGGCTGCGCAGCGCGACCGCCTTGGCGTCGTCCCAGGCCTGCTGGGTGAAGGGCTGGCCCGCGCGCAGCGCCCAGGCGGTGCGGATGGTGTCGCGTTGCGACTCGGCGCTCGGGTCGTCGGCGATCGGGCCGGCATAGCTGAGCTGCACGTTGCTCACGGTCGTGATCTCGCCGGGCTCGACGGTGACGACGATCTCGCGCGGCGCCTTGTCGCTCGCGGGCGTCTCGTGCAGCTCGAGCGTGAGCGCGGGCGTGAAGTAGCCGAGCGTGGCGAGCAGCTCGCGCGCATTGGCCTCGGCCGCGACCATCAGGCGCGAGATCTCGGTGGCGCCGAGGTCGTCGAGCGTCTTGTAGCGCTGGATCTCGAGGTGCAGCGAGAGGTACTCGCGCACGCTGTCGGGGCCGCGCACGTCGACCGAGAAGGCATCGCGGCGCTTGCCGTCCTTGCCCTCCCTCTCGCCGTCCGTGGACGCGGCGGCCGCGCGGTCGCCGCCGTCGCTCACCAGCGCGGGGGTGGACGCGGCCGAGTCGCCCGCGTCCTTTTTCGGCAGCAGGCTGCAGCCTTGCAAAAGCAGGACGCCGGAAAAAAGCAATGCCGGCCAACACGCCGGCAAAACGACACGAACCACCCTGAACATGGGCGACGATTCTGACAGCATGATCCGGCGCGTCCGTGTCGGACGCGTTCGGATACATGGATGTGCGGGCCGCCAGGCCCGCGCGGCCGGGGCTCGGGGGCGGTCAAGGCCCGGTATGCCGGGAGGTCTTTTCCGCTACTTGGACAGCAGCCGCATCGCCTCTTCGAGGCCGCGCAGGGTCAGCGGATACATGCGGTTGGACATCAGCTGCTGCATCACCGAGATGCTCTGGCGGTACTGCCACACGCCCTGGGGCTCGGGGTTGATCCAGGCGAACTTGGGGAAGGCGTGCGTGAGGCGCTGGATCCACTCGGCGCCGGCTTCCTCGTTGTTGTATTCGACGCTGCCGCCGGGCTGCAGGATCTCGTAGGGGCTCATGGTCGCGTCGCCCACGAAGATCAGCTTGTAGTCCTTGTTGTACTTGCGCAGGATGTCCCAGGTCGCGAACTTCTCCGAGAAGCGGCGCCGGTTGTTCTTCCACATGAAGTCGTAGACGCAGTTGTGGAAGTAGTAGAACTCCAGGTGCTTGAACTCGGTCTTCACGGCCGAGAACAGTTCCTCCACGCGCTGGATGTGCTCGTCCATCGTGCCGCCCACGTCCATCAGCAGCAGCACCTTGACGTTGTTGTGGCGCTCGGGCCGCATCTTGATGTCGAGGAAGCCGGCGTTGGCCGCGGTCGAGTGGATGGTGTCGTCGAGGTCCAGCTCTTCCTCGTGACCCTCGCGCGCGAACTTGCGCAGCCGGCGCAGCGCGACCTTGATGTTGCGCGTGCCGAGCTCCTGCGTGTCGTCGTAGTCCTTGTAGGCGCGCTGGTCCCAGACCTTGACCGCGCTCTTGTTCTTGCCGGCGCCGCCGATGCGGATGCCCTGCGGGTTGTAGCCGCCGTGGCCGAAGGGCGAGGTGCCGCCCGTGCCGATCCACTTGCTGCCGCCCTCGTGGCGCTCCTTCTGCTCCTCGAAGCGCTTCTTGAGCGTCTCCATCAGCTCGTCCCAGCCCATCTTCTCGATCTTGGCCTTTTCCTCGGCCGAGAACTCGCGCTCCAGTGTCTTGCGCAGCCAGTCGAGCGGCACTTCCTTGGTGAAGTCGGTCAGCATCTCCACGCCCTTGAAGTAGGCGGCGAAGGCGCGGTCGAACTTGTCGTAGTGCTTCTCGTCCTTCACGAGCGCGGTGCGCGAGAGGTAGTAGAAGTCGTCGAGGCCATAGGCGTCGTCGGAATTCGGGCCCACCACGTCGGCTTGCAGCGCCTCGAGCAGGGTCAGGTATTCCTTGACGGAGACCGGCAGCTTGGCCGAGCGCAGGGTGTAGAAGAAATCGATGAGCATGGGACGCTCCTTGGGGTTTCAGTCGCGCGGCTTGTCGAGCAGGTAGAGCAGCTGCGCCTTGACCTCGGGCCATTCGCCCGCGCGCAGGCTGTACATCACGGTGTCGCGGATGGTGCCGTCGCGGCGCATCGCGTGGCCGCGGATCACGCCGTCCTTCTTCGCGCCCAGGCGCTCGATCGCGCGCTGCGAGGCGTGGTTGAAGTTGTCGGTGCGCCAGCCCACCACGTTGCAGCCCAGGGTGTCGAAGGCATGCGTGAGCATCAGCAGCTTGCAGGTGGTGTTGACGTGGGTGCGCTGGCAGCGCTTGGCGTACCAGGTGTAGCCGATCTCCACGCGCTTCACGGCCGGCAGGATGTCGTGGAAGCTGGTGCTGCCGAGCACGGTGCCGGTGGCTGCCTCGGTCACGGCGAAGGCGAAGCGGTCGGCGGTCTTGAGCGCGGTCTCGATGTAGGCGCGCGTGTCCTGCGGCTCGGGCACCGAGGTCACGCGCAGCTTCCAGAGCTCGCCGTCGGCGGCCGCGGCGCGCAGGCCCTCTTCGTGCGCGAGCGCGAGTGGTACCAGCGCGAGGCCGCGCGATGTCAGGGTGGCGGGTTCGACGAAAGCCATGGTTGCGCGGTGTCTCGTGTCGTTCAGGGTGCCGGCTTGCCGTAGCGCCGGTCGTACCAGGCGCGCGCGAGCTGCACGCCCGCGCCGCCGCCGAGGCCGATCAGCAGGATGCCGAAGATCTCGCGGTTGCCGTAGCCGTTGGGGCCGAAGGCATCGAGGCCGAAGTACAGGCCGATCCAGCGGCCGAGCAGTGCGCCGGCGACGAACAGCACGGCCTGGGCCACGCCCAGCACCAGCAGCTGGCCGACGGGAGGCGATGGCCGCACAGGCATGACCGGCGCTGCCTCAGCGGTTGTTGCGCTGCATGAAGACCAGCTTCTCGAACAGGGTCACGTCCTGCTCGTTCTTGAGCAGCGCGCCCACCAGCGGCGGCACGGCGACCTTGTCTTCCTTGCTCTGCAGCGCCTCGAGCGGGATGTCCTCGGCCACCAGCAGCTTGAGCCAGTCGAGCAGCTCGGAGGTCGAGGGCTTCTTCTTCAGGCCGGGCAGGTTGCGCACGTCGTAGAAGGTCTTCATGGCCGCGGCCAGCAGTTCCTGCTTGAGGCCGGGGAAGTGCACGTCGACGATGCTGCGCATGGTCTCGGCATCGGGGAACTTGATGTAGTGGAAGAAGCAGCGGCGCAGGAAGGCGTCGGGCAGCTCCTTCTCGTTGTTCGAGGTGATGAAGACCAGCGGACGGTGCTTGGCCCGGATCAGCTCGCGCGTCTCGTAGCAGTAGAACTCCATGCGGTCGAGTTCGCGCAGCAGGTCGTTCGGGAATTCGATGTCGGCCTTGTCGATCTCGTCGATCAGCAGCGCCACCGGCTGCTCGGCCGTGAAGGCCTGCCACAGCACGCCCTTGACGATGTAGTTGTGGATGTCGCGCACGCGCTCGCCGCCATCCAGGTCCTTGAGCTGCGAGTCGCGCAGGCGGCTCACCGCGTCATACTCGTAGAGGCCCTGCTGTGCCTTGGTGGTCGACTTGATGTGCCACTGCAGCAGCGGCAGGTTCAGCGCCTGGGCCACTTCCTCGGCCAGCATGGTCTTGCCGGTGCCGGGTTCGCCCTTGACGAGCAGCGGGCGCTTGAGGGTGATGGCGGCATTGACCGCGAGCATCAGGTCCTGTGTCGCGACGTAGTTGTCTGAGCCCTTGAATTTCATGCGTGAACGGGAGGCTGTGGTGGAAAAGAACACACTCGATCGGCAACGTGCGTCCTTCGGGTCGGCCCGCACAGGCGCCCGCGGGAGCCTTGCATATAATCGAAAGTTGGTTCGAAAAACGGTATCTCCACGAGATTGTGCGCGCAAAATGAACAAGTTGTTGACCACGATGTTTGCCCTTGCTGTCGCTTGCGGGACGGTGTCGGTACAAGCCCAGCAAGTCACGGGCAAGCCCCAGGACGGCGCCAAGAAGGTCCAGATGTGCGTGGGTTGCCACGGCATCATCGGCTACCAGGCCAGCTTTCCTGAAATCCACAAGGTGCCGATGATCGCGGGCCAGAGCGCCACGTACATCACGGCGGCGCTCACCGCCTACAAGGGCGGCGACCGCAAGCACCCGACCATGCGCGCGATCGCCGACACGCTCACCGAGCAGGACATCGCCGACCTCGCTGCCTACTACAGCCAGCTCGGCGTGAAGGAAGGCGACGCGCCCCCGGCCGCGCTGGCCAAGGCCATGCCCGAGAACATCCAGGCGCTGATCAAGAAGAACGGCGAGGACAACAGCTGCACCAAGTGCCACGGCGCCAACTTCAACACCCCGAACGACGGCACCGTGCCCAAGCTGGCCGGCCAGCATGCCGACTACCTGTTCGTGGCGCTGAAGTCCTACCGCGTGAAGAACAACATCCACCTCGGCCGCTCGAACGCCGTGATGGCCGGCCAGGTCGAGCCGAAGAAGTTCAGCAACGCCGAGCTCAAGACCCTCGCGAGCTACATCGCCTCGGTGCCGGGCGAGCTCAAGACGGTGCCCGAGTCGCGCATCCACCACGCCGAGAAGTAACAGCGGGCGAGCCGGTCCGCCGGCCCTGCGCAAGAAGCAAAAGCCCGCGGACGCGGGCTTTTTGCTTTCCGGGTGGCGGGCGTGTTCAGTGCCCGGCCACCGCCCCGGCGTCCCGGCCGGCATCGGCCGCATGCGGGTGCACCACCTGCTTGACCAGCAGCGCCACGGTCGCGATCAGCGCCGGCACCGCCAGCACCGCGAAGATCTGGGCGAAGCCCAGCTGCCGGCTGGCCAGCTCGGCCACCAGGAACGAACCCGCGATGCCGCCGAAGCGGCCCAGGCCCAGCATCCAGGCGATGCCGGTGGCGCGGCCCTGCGTCGGGTAGAAGGCCGCGGCCAGCGCCGGCATCGAGGATTGCGCGGTGTTCATCAGCGTGCCGCCGAGCAGCACCGTCAGCACCAGCGCCGCGAGGCTGCCGAGCGACTGGCCGATCAGGTAGACGCTGACGGCGGTCAGCGCATAGCCGGTGGCGATCACCAGGTTGGCGTTGAAGCGGTCCATCAGCCAGCCGAAGAAGATGGCGCCCACGCCGCCGAGCGCGAACAGCGCCGAGATCACGGTCGCGGTCTGCGGCGGCACGCTGGCCTCGCGGAACAGGATCGGCATCCAGTTGATCATGGCGTAGAAGATCACCAGCCCCATGAAGTAGGCGATCCACAGCATGGCCGAGCCCACGAGGTAGCGCGGCGAGAGCACCAGCGCGAGGCCGCCGCCGCTGCCGTCCACGGGCGCCGGGCCGGCCTCGGTCAGCGTGAAGGCGCGCGCCTGCGCGGCGCTCTCCGAGATGCGGCGCAGCACGGCGCGGATGCGCTCGGCGGCGTACTTCTTCGCGACCATGTAGCGCGCCGACTCGGGCAGCAGCGCCGCCATCAGCAGCACCAGCAGCAGCGGCGCGATGCCGCCGAGCACCAGCACGCTGCGCCAGCCCAGGTGCGGAATCATCCAGGCCGCGAGGAAGCCGCCGAGCGCCGCGCCCAGCGGGAAGCCGCAGAACATGGTGTTGGTGATGGTGGCGCGCCGGTGGCTCGGGCAGTACTCGCTCATCAGCGTCACCGCGTTGGGCATGGCCGCGCCCAGGCCGAGCCCGGTGACGAAGCGCAGCCCCACCAGCTGCGGCATGTTCTGCGAGAAGGCCGAGGCCAGGCAGCCCAGGCCGAACACCAGCACGGCGCCCACCAGCACGCGCTTGCGGCCGAGCCGGTCGGCCAGCGGCCCGGCCAGCAGCGCGCCGGCCGCGAGCCCGAACAGCGCCGCGCTGAGTACCGGCGCGAGCGCCATCTTGCTGGCGCCCCATTCGCTCGCGAGCGAGGGCGCGATGTAGCCGATGGCCGAGGTGTCGAAGCCGTCGAGCAGCACCACGAGGAAGCTCAGCGCGAAGATGCGCCACTGGAAGGCCGAGAAGGGATGCCGGTCGAGGAATGACTGGACGTCCAGGGAAGCCGAGGGGGATGACATGCGTTGCTCCGTGTTGGAATGGTTTTGCGATGCGCAGCGGCGAGCGCGCGGCCGCCTTGCGGCTGCCGCGCTGTAAAGAAGAAGTCCGGGTACGAAAAAGCCGGCGCGGTGGCCGGCTTCGGGTTCAGGCGCTCAGACGTCGAAGAAGGCGGTTTCCTCCGCCCCCTGCATGCGGATGTCGAAGCGGTAGCTCACTGCGCCGCCGCGCTCGATGCGCTGCGCGACCAGCGTGTGGCGGCGCTCGGCCGGCACGCTCTGCAGCACCGCGTCCCTGGCGTTGGCCTCGGCCTCGTCGCTGAAGTACACGCGCGTGAAGGCATGCAGCAGCAGGCCGCGCATCAGCACGATCACGTTGATGTGCGGCGCCTCGCCGGGCGACTCGGCGCCGGGCTTCACGGTGTGGAACACGAAGCGGTTCTGCGCGTCGGTGCCGGTGCCCACGCGGCCGAAGGCGCGAAAGCCCAGTTCGCGTGCCTGCGCCGGCGTCTGCGGATAGCGGCCCTCGCCGTCGGGCTGGCTGATCTCGACCAGCGCGTCGTTGATGGCATTGCCGTCGCCGTCGATCACCCGGCCCTCGAGGCGGATGCGTTCGCCGGTGGCATCGTCCAGCGCCAGCACCGCGTCGAAGGGCTGGTCGAAGTCGTAGCCGTACTGCGTGGCGGTGAGGCCGTAGGCGAAGTAGGGGCCCACGGTCTGGGAGGGCGTCTGGCCGAAGTCGGCTTCCTGGGCGCTCATCAGTTTGCTCATGGCGTGTCTCTTTCTTCTTCGCTCAGCGGTTCTCGAACGGCGTTTCGTCGGCGCCGCGCAGCACCATGTCGAACTGGTAGCCGAGCGCATAGCCTTCCTCGGTGATGTCGAGGCTGAAGTCGGCGATCAGCCGGTTGCGGTAGCGCTCGGGCGTGCCGGTGACCATCGGGTCGTACTGCAGCAGCGGGTCGCCCGGGAAGTACATCTGCGTGACCAGGCGGCTCGCGAAGCTCTGGCCGAACAGCGACAGGTGGATGTGCTGCGGACGCCAGGCGTTCGGATGGTTGCCCCAGGGATAGGCGCCGGGCTTGATCGTGAGGAAGCGGTAGCGGCCCTCGCTGTCGGTCAGGCAGCGGCCCGCGCCGAGGAAGTTGGGGTCGAGCGGTGCGTCGTGTTGGTCGACCTTGTGCACGTAGCGGCCCGAGGCGTTGGCCTGCCAGAGCTCGACCAGCGTGTTGGCCACCGGGCGGCGGCGCTCGTCGAGCACCTGGCCCGTGAGGATCATGCGTTCGCCCAGCGGCTCGCCGTTGCGGCGCGCGTTGCGCGTGAGGTCGTGGTCGAACTCGCCGATGCTCTCGTGGCCGTAGACCGGCTGCTGCAGCTCGCCGAGCGAGGCCTTGAGCGGGATCAGCGGCTTCTGCGGACCGCGCTTCACGGTCGACTTGTAGCCGGGGTAGACGTAGCTGGGATGGGCGTCCCAGTCACGCGGGGTGAGCTGGGGCTGGGTCTTGGTCAACATGCCTGTTGTCTCCTGTCGTGGGACGGACCGGGTCCGCATGGGCGAATTCTGGAATCCCGCTTCGATGATGTAAATTGAAGATTGATTCCGTTTCAATAACCATTGGTAATCCAGAAGACGAGGACAAGGGGCCGATGACGAGCGACCTGCGGCTGGATTTCGTGCGCAACGTGCAGCTGCGCCACCTGCGTTGCCTGGTGGCGGTGGCGCAGGAGCGCCACCTGGCGCGCGCGGCCGAGCGGCTGGCGCTGAGCCAGCCCGCGGTGTCGAAGACGCTGTCGGAGCTCGAGGGCATCGCCGGCACGCGGCTGGTCGAGCGCAGCAGCGCCGGGCGGCGTGGCGTGCAGGGGCTCACGCCGGCCGGCGAGCAGCTGCTCGCGCATGCGCTCAAGGTGCTCGAGGCGCTCGAGGCCAGCGCCGAGGCCGTCGCGCCCACGGCCGCAGGGCGCGTCGAGCGGCTGCGCATCGGTGCGCTGCCCAGCGTCGCGCCCGCGCTGCTGCCGGCCGCGCTGGCGCGGCTGCGCGGCCTCTGGCCCGCGGTGCAGGTGGTGGTGAAGAGCGCGGCCAACCCGGTGCTGCTCGACGAGTTGCGCGCCGGCGAGCTCGACCTGGTGGTCGGCCGCATGAGCGATCCGCGGCTGATGGGCGGCCTGAGCTTCGAGCTGCTGCACACCGAGCCGCTGGTGTTCGCGGTGCGCACCGGCCATGCGCTCGCGCACCGGCCGGTGTCGGTGCAGGCCGTGCTCGACTATCCGCTGATGGTCTACGGCGAGGGCACGATCCCGCGCCACAACACCGAGAGCTTCCTGTCGGCGCGCGGTCTCGCGCTGCCGGCCAACACCCTGCAGACGCTCGACGTCGCGCTGGCGCGCGCGCTGGTTGCGCTGTCGGATGCCGTGTGGATCACGCCGCTGGGCGCGGCGCGCGGCGAGCTGGCCGACGGCCGCATGGTGCGGCTGCGCATCGACACCGCCGGCACTGAGGAGCCCGTGGGCCTGCTGCAGCGCAGCGATGCCGAGCCCTCGGCGCTGCGTACCGCGATGGCGGGGCTGCTGCGCGAGGCCGCGAAGCCGCAGGGCTCGCTGCCGGCGCGGCGGCGCGGGGCGTCGGCGGGATAGCCGGGCCTCAGTCCTTCGTGGCGCGGCGCTGCACGCAGGCCACGTAACCATCGCCGTCGGGTGGGCGCCCCGCGCGCTGGCTCTCCCACATCATCTGCCCCAGGCATTCCATCGCCTCGTGATGCGCATCGAGCAGCGAACCGCGGCGCGCGGCCAGCAGCTCGACCGCCTGGCGGATGCCGCGCGGCTGGTCGATCGAGCACTGCTCGCTGATCGACAGGTGCATCGACAGATGCAGGAACGGGTTCTCGCGGCCGTTCGCGCCGTCGTAGACCCGCGCCACCGCCGCGTCGGCGTCGAGCAGGTCCTCGTGGTACTCGGGGTGCGCCTCGATCCAGCCGGCGGCGATGGTCTCGAGTGCTTCCATCGGCAGGCCCTGGCGGTGCTTGGCGTACACGTCGCAGAAGAAGCGGCGCACGTCTTCCTGGGAGGGGTTGAACATATATAGATAGGCAGAGAAGAAGCGGAGGGGACGCAGGCCGCGAGGCCGTGGGCACGTGCGCGGCGATGACGCATAACGCAGGTCCGTGGCGCTTGCGCGTGTCGGCCGAAAACCCCTGGGGTCGGGCCGGCGTTCCGGGGCGCACACGTTACATCGTTACGTAACGAATCGAGAAAAGACCTCGGTGAAAGCCCTCGCAAGCCGTCTCGCGAAGGACTGATTTGAAAGAAAAACCCAAGCAGATCAACGAGTTGCGGCGGTCGACGGGCAGTGGGTGCAAGGCCGCGAAAAGGCGGCACGCAAGTTGCCCCTGTAGTTCCATCTTTTGTCACAGAGGCCGCCATGACTGCACCACAAGCATCGACCCCTTCGACCGCGGGAACTGCCGATAACGGCGTTGCTCCAGTGGTCATCGCCCAGGCCACCGCAACGCCGATCGCCCCCATGGGCTCGGCACCGGTGGTCGCACCCTCCGCGCCTGTCGCGACGGGGCCCGCCAGCATCGGATCGCTATCCAATGCTACGCCGGGCACGGTCGTCATGCGCGATGGCGTGTCGATTCCCGTCGACGGCGGCCATTCGCTGATGGCCGGCGATCGCGTGATCGTTCCCGACGGTGGCCAGGCCAACGTCCTGTTCCCCGGCTCGGCCGGCAACAAGGCGCCGCTGGCCGGCGTCTTCACCGGCGGCACCGATGCCACCGTGGGTTCCACCAAGCTGCCTGGCGGCCTCGAGCAGGTGAACGTCGACGTGGCTTCGGGTGACCTGCAGGTCACGCCGCCCGACAGCGATGCGGATGCCGCCGCGCTGGCCGTCACCAAGAAGCTCGCTGCCGGCAGCGGCATCGGCCTGGGCGAGTTCGCCCTCGGCGCGCTGGGCGCGGCCGCACTGGGTGCCGCACTGAGCGGTGGCGGTGGTGGCGATGGTGGCTTCATTCCTTTCCAGATTCCAGGCGGCGTGGGTGAGTCCGACGCCGATGCCGACGCGGACGCCGATGCGGACGCGGATGCCGATGGCGATGCGGACGCCGATGCCGACGCGGATGCTGATGCCGACGCGGACTCGGATGCCGACGCTGACGCTGACGCCGATGCGGATGCTGACGCCGATGCCGACGCCGATGCCGATGCCGATGCCGACGCCGATGCGGACGCTGACGCCGATGCCGATGCCGATGCGGATGCAGACGCCGATGCCGATGCGGACGCTGATGCGGATGCCGATGCGGATGCCGATGCGGACGCTGATGCCGATGCCGACGCCGACGCCGATGCAGACGCTGATGCCGATGCAGACGCTGACGCCGATGCCGATGCCGACGCTGACGCCGATGCCGATGCCGATGCCGATGCCGACGCTGACGCTGACGCTGACGCTGACGCCGATGCCGATGCCGATGCCGATGCCGATGCCGATGCCGATGCCGATGCGGATGCGGATGCAGACGCCGATGCGGACGCTGACGCTGACGCTGACGCCGATGCAGATGCAGATGCAGATGCCGACGCGGACGCGGATGCCGACGCAGACGCAGACGCCGACCACCTCCTCGATCCGGGCGACGGCCTCGTCAACCACGTGATCGATGCCGTGGACGACACCCTCGGCCTGGGCGGCGCGCTCGACCCGGTGAAGCCGGTGGTCGATGGCGTCACCGACCTGCTCGACGACGTGCTCTCGCCGATCGTCGGCGAAGAGTTCACGCCCGACGATCCGAACGAGTTCGACCCGGTCGACACGGCCGTGGACAACCTGACCAACGGCGTGGGCGGCGCGGTCGCTCCGGTCGTCGATGCCCTGCTGGGCAACGGCGTGACCGATGCGCTGATCGGCTCGCTCAACGGCCAGGTCGACTACGTCACCGACGCCCTGGGCAACGCCCTCGAGAACGTGCTGGGCAGCGATGGCCTGCTCGGTGGCGTGACCACCGGCCTGGGCATCGACGGCCTCGTCGACGGCCTGCTGGGCACCGACGGCACCATCGGCCAGGTGGTCGATGGCCTGCTCGGCGAAGGCAGCCTGCTGGGCAGCGCGCTCGGCGAAGACGGCCTCGTGGGCCAGCTGCTCGGCGACGACGGTCTGGTCGGTGGCCTGATCGGCGAAGGCACCGCGGTCGGCAGCCTGCTCGACACCCTGCTGGGTGACGGCGGCCTGCTCGGCGGCGTGGGCGGCGAAGGCGGCCTGCTGAGCGGCCTGCTCGGCCCGGCCCTCGGTTCCGACGGCCTGCTGGGCAGCCTGATCGGTGAAGACAGCGCCCTGGGCGGCCTGCTGGGCGAAGACGGCCTGGTCGGTGGCCTGCTCGGCGACGACGGCCTGCTCGGCGGCCTGCTGGGCAGCGAAGGCCTCGCCGGCGGCCTGCTCGGCGAAGGCGGCATCGTGGACAGCCTGCTGGGCCCCGATGGCCTGGTCGGTGGCCTGCTGGCCGACGGCCCGCTGGGCGGCCTGCTCGGCGGTGAAGACGGTCTGCTCGGCGGCCTGCTGGGCGACGACGGCCTGCTGGGTGGCCTGCTCGGCGACGACGGCCTGCTCGGTGGCGTGCTCGGCGACGACGGCATCCTCGGTGCCGGCGGCCCGCTCGGCGGCCTGCTGGGTGGCGACGGCCTGCTCGGTGGCCTGCTGGGCGACGACGGTCTGCTGGGCGGTCTGCTCGGCGACGACGGCCTGCTCGGCGGCGTGCTGGCCGACGACGGTCTGCTCGGTGGCCTGATCGGCGGCGATGGCCTGCTGGGCGGTCTGCTCGGCGACGACGGCCTGCTCGGTGGCGTGCTCGGTGACGACGGCCTGCTCGGCGGTCTGCTGGGCGACGACGGCATCGTCGGCGGCCTGCTCGGCGAGGACGGCCTGGTGCCGAGCCTGCTGGGTCCGGACGGCCTGGTCGGCGGCCTGCTGGCCGAAGACGGCCTGGTCGGTGGCCTGATCGGCGAAGACGGCCTGCTGGGCGGTCTGCTCGGTGGCCTGCTCGACGGCGGTGGCGGCGGCACGGGTGCCCAACTGCTCGACCCGACCGACAGCATCGTCGGCGGCCTGGTCGACGGTCTCAACGACGGCTTGCTCGGCGAGCTCGGCCTGGGCGACGTGCTCGCCCCGGTGGTCGGCCTGACCGACAGCCTGACCGATACCGTGAGCGGCCTGCTGGGCCCGGTGCTCGGCGATACCTTCACGCCGAACGACCCGAACGTGCTGGATCCGGTGGACGACCTCGTGGGCCAGGTCACCGACGGTGTCGGCGGTCTGCTGAGCCCGCTGACCGACCAGCTGCTGGGGGCAGGCACCACCGACGCGCTGCTGGGCGCGGTGGGCACGCAGGTCGACTTCCTGACCGATGGCGTGGCGAATCTGATCGGCGGCGATGGGCTGCTGGGTGGCGTGCTGGGCGACGACGGTCTGCTGGGCGGCTTGCTCGGCGGTGACGGTGGTCTCCTGGGTGGCGTGCTGGGCGACGACGGTCTGCTGGGCGGTCTGCTCGGTGGCGACGGTGGCCTGCTGGGTGGTGTCCTGGGTGACGACGGTCTGCTGGGCGGTCTGCTCGGTGGCGACGGTGGTCTCCTGGGTGGCGTGCTGGGTGACGACGGTCTGCTGGGCGGTCTGCTCGGTGGGGACGGCGGCCTGCTCGGCGGCATCCTGGGTGACGACGGTCTGCTGGGCGGCTTGCTCGGCGGTGACGGTGGTCTGCTGGGTGGCGTGCTAGGCGATGACGGCCTGCTGGGCGGTCTGCTCGGCGGTGACGGTGGTCTCCTGGGTGGCGTGCTGGGTGACGACGGCCTGCTGGGCGGCTTGCTCGGCGGCGACGGTGGCCTGCTGGGTGGCGTGCTGGGTGACGACGGTCTGCTGGGCGGCTTGCTCGGCGGTGACGGTGGTCTCCTGGGTGGCGTGCTGGGCGACGACGGCCTGCTGGGCGGTCTGCTCGGCGGTGACGGCGGCCTGCTGGGTGGTGTCCTGGGCGACGACGGTCTGCTGGGCGGCTTGCTCGGCGGTGACGGCGGCCTGCTGGGTGGCGTCCTTGGCGACGACGGCCTGCTGGGCGGTCTGCTCGGCGGCGACGGTGGCCTGCTGGGTGGTGTCCTGGGTGACGATGGCCTGCTGGGCGGTCTGCTCGGCGGCGACGGTGGCCTGCTGGGTGGTGTCCTGGGTGACGACGGCTTGCTGGGCGGTCTGCTCGGCGGCATCCTGGGCGACGACGGCCTTCTGGGCGGTGTCCTCGGCGGTGACGGCGGCCTGCTCGGCGGTGTGCTCGGCGGTGACGGCGGTCTGCTCGGCGGTGTTCTTGGCGATGGCGGCCTGCTGGGTGGCGTGCTCGGCGGTGACGGCGGCCTGCTCGGCGGCATCCTGGGTGACGACGGCCTGCTGGGCGGCGTGCTCGGCGG